>NZ_RCNY01000036.1:0-49441 GCF_004307635.1 Pseudomonas sp. Sample_22 | reverse complement strand
CGGGGAAAAAGGTTTGCCGGGCATGGCCCAGGCGTGGGGAGGGGATGGTGAACGTGTTGACGGGCGGGATGTTGAATGCGACGAAGGATCCGCCGCCGGTCAATGCCGGGCAATTGAACAGCAGGCTGCAATAGCCGCATTTTTCCCAGATCGCATGGTGCCCCGATGCTGGCGGGCAGTGTTCAGCCGGTGGTTGCGTGCCGTGGTCGGCGTGCTCCATTGCCGACATGTCCATGCTCATGTCCATCGACATGTTCATCGACATCGGGGCGCGCTGATCCATCGGCATCGACTGAGAAATCAGTGGACCGATAAAGATCATCAGCATGGCGAACAGGCTGATCCAGCTGCCGCTCCTCAGGCGTGAAGGCTGATGGCGGTGGGCGGATGACCTGGCGCTTGACGTGCGCATGGACGGATTCGGCTCAGCGGGTTACTGAGCGTGCGCGTGCTGGTGCGTGACCTCGGGTGGCTGCTTCTGCACCGCCACTTCAACCGTCACGTCACCGGCCTTCTCGAAATGCAGGGTCAACGGAAAGCGCTTGCCATCGACGAGCAGGCCACGGTCTTTCAAGTTCACCAGCATCACGTGGTAGGCCATCGGTGCAAACGTGACGTTGGCGCCAGCAGGGATATCCACGTTGGGTACCTGTTGCATTTTCATCAGGTCGTTTTGCATCACATGTTCATGCAGTTGCGCTTCGCCAGAAAGGGGCGAGTCGACGCTGAGCAAGCGGTCGGCGGTATTGCCCGCGTTGTGAATGACGAAATACGCGGCAACTGTCGGCGCATTGGGCGGCAGTTCCTGCGACCAGGGATGAGCGATTTCCAGGGCGCCAACTTTGTATTCGTGGGCATTGGCAAAACAGGCAGGCAGCAGCAACGCGGCCAGAACGATGAGTTTGTTCAACATGGCAGTTCTCCAGAACGATTCGAAACGCAGGTCAATTGCGAGAAGAAATCACACCAGAGGGGAGGCACGGGGATTGAGGCTTGGCCATTGCTGGCGCGGTGTCGGCGTGTTGAGCGACGACGCTGGCAGGCTTCGATTGGACTCGAACTGCGCGAAATACAGTCGCGGTTCATGGCCGGGCAACGCCACCAAGGGCGCAGAGCCCGAGCAGCACCAGCAGTGCTGCATGTTGGAATGATCGTCGTTTTGCGGGGCTTTTTGTTCGATGTTGCCCAGGGAGATCGCCACCATTTTGGTGCCGCTCGATGTGCAAAAGCTGCCCCACAACAATTGTTCGGCGGGTGACTTCGCCGACTGCGCCATCGCTCCGGACATCGGCATGGCGAGCATGTTGAACAGCACTGCGAAGCAGGCTATCCAGGCAATTGCGAGCCGTTGTCGGGACATGGGACAAAATCCGGTGGGTGAGCGATCAGGCGCGGGCTATTTAGCCTGATCAGGGCCGATAAGTAAAAAAGCGGCGTGCGGTGTGGTGTCGCAGCGTCGACCGTTCTTAGTGTTCATGATAGTCGTGAATTCAAAATGCCAGTGCCACTTAAGCTTTGTTCAGATTTTCTAGACCTCAGTGGACACCCACTCAAAAACCAGACAACGCAATCCTGTGGGAGCGTACCTGCTCGCGACGATGACCTATGGTAATCAGAGTCCCTATGTAAATTGCTGCATTCTCAATACTTGTAACACTTCCGTCACCGAACCAAACTCCCGCTCAACCCCCGGCAACACCGGCCGTTTCAACACCAGCACCGGCACCCCACGCTCCCGCGCCACGTCCAGCTTCGGTTCGGTCGCCGTGCTGCCGCTGTTCTTGCTGATCAGCACGTCGATCTGCCGACGCTCGAACAACTCGCGCTCATCGTCGATCAGGAACGGGCCGCGTGCACCGATTACCTCGCAGCGCTCGTTGCCGGGATAAACGTCGAGGGCGCGCAGGGTCCAGAATTGCTCCGGGGGAATTTCGTCCAGGTGCTGCAACGGTTCGCGGCCGAGGGTGAACAGCGGGCGGCGAAACGGTTTCAGGGCTTCGATCAATTCGGCCCAATCGCTGACTTCCCGCCAGTCATCACCGGCCTGTGCTTGCCACGCCGGACGCCGCAGTGCCCAGCAGGGAACACCGCTTGAACGTGCAGCAGTTGCCGCGTTCCGACTGATTTGTGCGGCGTAGGGGTGAGTGGCGTCCAGCAACAGATCGATGCCTTCATCGCGAATGAATTGCGCCAACCCTTTGGCACCGCCGTAACCGCCGACCCGAACCTGACATTTCAGATCCGTCGGCACGCGGCCGATGCCGGCCAGACTATAGATGTGCTGCGGCCCCAGGGTTCGGGCAATGGCCAGGGCCTCGGTTACGCCACCGAGCAACAGCATTCGTTTCATTGAAAAGCCCCCGCATGCCCGACGATCCCGCCCTGGCGGTCGATGGCGAACACTTCGACCTGAACCTGCGCCGGGACCACGCTACGGGCAAACGCCAGGGCGTGACGGCATACCGCATCACCGAGGGCGATACCGGCGGCGCTGGCCATGGCCAAGGCCTGCTGACTGGTGTTGGCATCACGGATGCCTTGCTGCAACGCTGCATCGGCACCCACTGCAGCGGCCCATTCGGCCAGCTGCGGCAAGTCGATGCTCGAATGACGACTGTGCAAGTCCATGTGCCCTGCGGCCAGTTTGCTGATCTTGCCGAAGCCGCCACAAAGGCTGAGTTTATCCACAGGCACCTTGCGCAAATGCTTGAGCACCGCGCCGACGAAATCGCCCATTTCGATCAGGGCGATTTCCGGCAGGCCATAGACCCGGCGCATGGTGTCTTCGCTGGCGTTGCCGGTGCAGGCGGCGATGTGCAGGTAACCGTTGGTTTTGGCGACATCGATGCCTTGGTGAATCGAGGCGATGTAAGCCGCGCAGGAAAACGGCCGGACAATGCCGCTGGTGCCGAGAATCGACAGGCCACCGAGAATACCCAGGCGCGGGTTCATGGTTTTCAATGCCAGTGCTTCACCGTTTTCGACATTCACCGTGACCTCGAAGCCGCCGCTGTAACCGTGTTCTGCGGCGAGTTGGGTCAGGTGATCGCTGATCATTTTGCGCGGCACCGGATTGATCGCCGGTTCACCGACGCCCAGTACCAGCCCGGGCCGGGTGACGGTGCCGACACCGTGTCCGGCAAGGAAGCAAATACCTGGCTCAGCGCGCAGTCGCACTTGGGAATAGAGCAAGGCACCGTGGGTGACGTCGGGATCATCACCGGCATCCTTGATCGTGCCGGCTTCGGCGCTATCGTTCGTCAGCCGACAGAACTCCAGGCGCATCTGCACTTGTTTGCCCTTGGGCAAGATGATGTGTACCGCGTCCGCCGCCGCGCCGGTGAGCAACAGGCGAGCCGCCGCGAGACTGGTCGCTGTGGCGCAACTGCCAGTGGTCAGGCCACTGCGCAGGGGGGCAGGTTGTTCGGCGGTTTCGTCACGCATCGAGAGGCTTCGTCGTGTCCAGAAGAGTAATCGGCAAGGCCTGACGCCAGGTATCGAAGTCACCCAGCGGTTGCGCCTGCGCGATGTGGATGCGCGTCAGTTCCCCGCCGTTCTGTTCACGCCATGCCATCAGGGTCATTTCACTTTGCAATGTGACCGCATTGGCAATCAGCCGGCCACCGGGTTTGAGGGCGGCCCAACAGGCGTCCAGCACGCCTTCGCGGGTGACGCCGCCACCGATGAAAATCGCGTCCGGACGTTCCAGGTCTTGAAGTGCTTGCGGTGCATGGCCGCGAATCAGCTGCAGGCCAGGCACACCGAGGGCATCGCGGTTATGTTCGATCAATTGCTGCCGCCCTGCATCGGCCTCGATGGCCAGTGCCCGACAACTCGGGTGGGCACGCATCCATTCGATGCCGATCGAGCCGCTGCCAGCGCCGACATCCCATAGCAGTTCGCCGGGCGTCGGGGCCAGGCGTGCGAGGGTGATCGCCCGGACATCGCGCTTGGTGATCTGGCCGTCGTGCTTGAAGGCCGAGTCTGGCAGGCCGGCCAGCCGTGACAGGCGGGGTGTGGAAGGGGCGGCAAGGCAGTCGATCGCGATCAGGTTCAAGTCGGCGATGACCGGGTCGGCCCAGTCGCTGGCGATGCCGTCGATACGTCGTTCGGCTTCGCCACCCAAATGTTCCAGCACGGTCAGACGGCTCGGGCCAAAGCCTCGTTCACGCAGCAGCGCGGCGACTGCGGCGGGGGTGCGCCCATCGTTGCTCAGCACCAGCAAGCGCACGCCGCTGAACAGCTGTGCGCCGAGTGCGGCGATCGGGCGGGCAACCACTGACAGCGTGACCACTTCCTGCAACGGCCAGCCCATCCGGGCGGCGGCCAGCGAACAGGAAGAGGGCGCCGGTAGCGTCAGCATTTCCTCGCAGGGCACGTGTCGTGCAAGACTGGCGCCCACGCCGAAGAACATCGGATCGCCACTGGCCAGGACGCATACCGGTTCGCCACGCCGGGTCAATACCGGTTCAAGTGTGAATGGACTTGGCCACAGTTGCCGTTGCCCACGGACGCAGGCTGGCAGCAAATCCAGTTGCCGTTGCCCACCGATGATCCGCGCAGCGTTCAGCAGGGCGTGTCGGGCATTTTTGCCAAGCCCCTTGAAGCCATCCTCTGCGATGCCTACCACTGTCAGCCACGGGGTCATGCTGTTCCTCACCTATCAATCGACGCCAAACATCAGGGTGCCGGTCCGTGTCCGGCTGGCGGTCGCACATGATAACGCGGTATGGAAGTCATTCGCCTGTGGTTGTCGGGTGAAATCGTGGTTGGCGTTGACAGCCTTCCAAGTGGCAGAAGAAGTGATTCTATTATCGTTTTTGCAGGTTGAATCTCTTCATTGCGATCTCGTGTATTTTCTTGTCGATTAACGGCCTTTTATGTTCGAGTCGGTACCTGTCAAGTTTAAGGCTGGCCCGGCGCTGTATGATTTTTGCGTCTTGATTTTCCCAGTTCCAGAATAAGAAACTGCTTCTCTTGGTGCGGACTACCAGCTCAAGATTAAATACTGCTATTTCCAGAAAGCCTTTCGAATCGTACCGCGCAGGAATAACTTGAAAGCGTTCCCCCATGAGGCTTTCTTCATCCAGTGAAACCAGCGCCGGTTTGTCGGGTTTCAGCGCGTCGAGGGTGTCAATCATGGCGTTCCCTTGTCGGGGGTCCTGCATGCCCTGAGCGCTCTGGACCAGAAAATCCGCAACGCTATGCGAAATGACACGGCTGGTGCGGGTGAAAATGGCGTCTTCAAAGACAGACCATCCGAGGAACTCCAATGTTTTTACATACTCATGCAGCCACGTCGACGAATCGACGAAGCGGCTGCAGAGCATGTCGGCGGACTTTGTGGCTATTTGCGTGCAATCGGTCAAGTCGGTGTAATCTTGAAGTGAGAGAGTCTCCATGCAGGAAGCAAGACTGTGGCCAGTCAACATTCCGATTATTTTGTTTTCATTCATGTGCTTCTCCTGAGTCATAAGTCTTAGGTGTGATTAGTTGTCTTCGCATTTAAACGAAAGTACAGATTGCGCGAGCACGATGAAATAAAAGAAAGAAAAGGAATTGATACTGGCTGTTAGTGTTTTCGCCAAACTCATGTCTGAGCTGCCCAAGTAAGACTTGACGTCAATCGAGACAATCCGATGCCGGCATCGAGCGCGTTTCGTCGTCTGTCGTTGCGGACTTTTCATCCCGCCAGACAAAGCAGGCATAATGCTGCCCTTTATCCTGTACCGGTCAGCCTGTGAATTCTCGTCAGACACCCATCCCTTTACGCCCTACGGCCTGTCCCGGGTTGTTGCGTATCGTCCAGGCGTTGGACGGCGGTATATGTCGAATCAAACTCAGTGGTGGCGCCATCCGCTCAGAGCAGGCTGTTGCTCTCGCTGATGCAGCCGAGCTCTATGCCGGAGGCATAATCGAGGCAACTAACCGCGCCAACTTGCAGATTCGCGGAATCGACGGCCAACAAACAGCCTTGATCGACCGCCTGCTGGCTGCCGGGTTGGGACCCGGCAGCGCGGCGGCCGACGATGTTCGCAATCTGATGCTGAGTCCCACAGCCGGCATCGATCGGCAAATGCTGTTCGATACTCGCCCGCTGGCCGATCGGATTCTGACCACGGTGCAGCAGAACGAACGTTTTCATGACCTCAGCGCCAAGTTCGCCGTGCAACTCGATGGTGGTGAGGCCTTGGCGATGCTTGAGCATCCCCATGATGTGTGGCTGTCGGCCTTCGAGCGAGACGGTGAGTGTCGGCTGGCATTCGGCTTGGCGGGGTGCCCAACGGACACACCCGCAGGCTCTGTCACGCTCAACGATGGTCACGACCTGGTCGTCGCGGTGCTGGATTTGTTCCTAGAACTGGCACGCCCCGAGCAATCGCGAATGCGTCATTTGTTGGCCGAGCACTCGGCTGATGATTTTCTGTCCCGACTGGCCGAGCGGGTACGTTTTCAAGCCATTTGCGATGGACTCCGCACCACGCGCCCAGGCGCTCTGCACATTGGCATTTGCCCGCAGGCTGAATCCGGTCGGGTCTACATTGGCGCCCAGCCTCCTCTTGGACGGCTTGACCCCGCGATGCTCCGTGGCACCGCCGAACTGGCGCAAGCGTTTGGCGACGCGAGTCTGCGTTTCACCCCTTGGCAGAGCCTGCTGTTGCCCAATGTTCGCGATGAACATGCCGCAGAAGTCGTTCTACGCCTGGAGCAACTGGGCCTGCTGTGTAGCCCCGATCTGGCGTTATCACGATTGATCGCCTGCACCGGATCGGTGGGATGCGGCAAAGGCCTGGCAGACACCAAGGGCGATGCCTTGCAACTGGCCGGGCTGCTGCAGCGATACGGGCACGTACTGCACGTGCATCTGAGCGGTTGCCCGCGCTCCTGTGCCGCCGCGCATATCGCACCGGTCACGCTGCTGGCCGTTTCAATCGGCCGTTACGATCTCTATTTTCGCGATGCCGCGCAGCCCGGTTTCGGCGCGCTGCACGCACGCAACCTTACTATTGAAGCGGTCGCGACGTTGCTCGACGCCCGCGCACGGAGCCCCCTTGATGCTTGATTACATCCGCGACGGTCAGGAGATCTATCGCAACTCCTTCGCGATCATCCGCGCCGAAGCCAACCTGGCGCGAATCCCGGCCGATCTGGAAAAACTCGCGGTTCGGGTGATACACGCCTGTGGCATGGTCGAGGCAATCGACGGTTTGCAGTTTTCCGCAGGCGCGGGCCAGGCCGGGCGCGATGCGCTGGCGGCTGGCGCACCGATCCTGTGTGATGCGCGGATGGTCTCCGAGGGAGTGACCCGTGCACGATTGCCGGCGAACAACCAGGTGATCTGCACCTTGCGCGATGAAAGCGTTCCGGACCTGGCGCGAGAGCTGGGCAACACCCGTTCCGCCGCTGCGCTGGAACTGTGGCGGCCGCATCTGGAGGGCAGTGTCGTGGTCATCGGCAACGCGCCTACCGCGCTGTTTTACCTGCTGGAAATGCTCGACGCCGGTGCACCGAAACCGGCATTGATCCTCGGCTTCCCGGTAGGCTTCGTCGGCGCCGCCGAATCCAAGGCGGCGTTGGCGGCGGACAGCCGTGGCGTGCCTTTCGTCATCATGCAGGGTCGCCTGGGCGGTAGCGCCATGGCCGCCGCCGCCGTCAATGCCCTCGCCACGGAGATCGAATGATGCACAAACCAGGACGTTTGATCGGCCTTGGCGTGGGTCCCGGCGATCCGGAACTGATTACCGTCAAGGCGCTGCGCCTGCTGCGCGAATCGCCGGTGGTGGCGTACTTCGTCGCCAAGGGTAAAAAGGGTAATGCGTTCGGCATCATCGAGGCGCATCTGCAAGAGGCACAAAATCTGTTGCCACTGGTTTACCCGGTAACCACTGAGGCGTTGCCGGCGCCGCTGTCCTATGAGCAAGTGATCAGCGACTTTTACGACGCCGCCGCCGCCGAAGTGGCGACGCATCTCGATGCCGGTCGCGACGTGGCAGTCATTTGCGAAGGCGACCCGTTCTTCTACGGTTCCTACATGTACCTGCACGACCGGCTCGCCGAGCGTTATCAGGCCGAAGTCGTGCCGGGTGTGTGTTCGATGCTCGGCGGTGCCTCGGTACTCGGCGCGCCGCTGGTGTATCGCAATCAGAGCCTGTCGGTATTGTCCGGCGTGCTGCCCCATGACGAACTCAAGCGTCGCCTGGCCGACGCCGACGCAGCGGTGATCATGAAACTGGGGCGCAACTTTCCCAAGGTGCGCCAGGTGCTGGAAGAACTGGGTCTGGCCGAACGTGCGTTGTACGTCGAGCGCGCGACCATGGCCAATCAGAAAATCGTGCCGCTGGATCAGGTGGAGCCCATGTCTTCGCCTTATTTCTCGCTGATCATCGTTCCCGGCGAAAGGTGGCAAGGCTGATGACCCGATCCGTTCCGGCGATTGTCATTCTCGGCAATGGCAGCCTCTCCACCGCGCGCAGGCTACAGCAGGTTTACCCCGGCGCCCTGATCCATGGGCTGGCCGAACGTGTCGATGGCGCGGACCGTGTCTATCACGAGTTCGGTGCGACCCTGCGAGAACTGTATCAACAGGACACGCCGATCATCGCCTTGTGCGCGGCCGGCATCGTCATCCGCACGCTGGCGCCGTTGCTGCTTGAAAAAGGCGCCGAGCCTCCGGTGCTGGCAGTGGCCGAAGACGGTAGCGCGGTGGTGCCGTTGCTCGGTGGCCTGGGCGGCGTAAACGTGATGGCGCGAGAGATTGCGAGCCATCTCGACGTTGCTCCGGCGATCACCACCAGTGGAGAGTTGCGCTTCGGTACTTGCTTGCTCAACCCGCCCAGCGGCTACACCCTGGGCGATCTGGAACTGGGCAAGCGTTTCGTTTCCGATCTGCTCGCCGGCGAGACAGTGCGCATCGAAGGTTCGGCACCGTGGCTGGCGCAAGCGCAACTG
The DNA here is from genome assembly GCF_004307635.1 of Pseudomonas sp. Sample_22. Classification (NCBI taxonomy): domain Bacteria; kingdom Pseudomonadati; phylum Pseudomonadota; class Gammaproteobacteria; order Pseudomonadales; family Pseudomonadaceae; genus Pseudomonas; species Pseudomonas sp. Sample_22. The sequence continues at coordinate 40,492 of NZ_RCNY01000036.1, read as the reverse complement.
CCTGAGGATGCACAGGCGCGGCTGGCGGTGCATGTCAGTCACGCCGAGCGCTTGCCGGCGGCCAACGAATTATTGATCTATCCGCATAGCGTATTGGTAGCGGTCAGCGCCGACGTTACCGATGTGCCGAACGTGGTGCGTCAGGCGCTGCAGCGAGCCGGCATTGCTGTGCAATCGCTGGCGTGTCTCCTGGCGCCCGACAGCGCAATGGCCAGCCCTGCGTTGCGTGAGGCCGCACTCGAACTGGGGGTGCCGTTACGTTTTGCCCGTGCTGAGGGCGGTGCCTGCGAACTGGCGCGTCAGGCTATTGGGCCGGTCGTGTCCATTACGGGTGATGATGCCGTTGCCGTTGCGCTGGCCGAGCAGCCATTGGACCCGATGCAGATCGGCCGCGCGCGCGGGCGACTGGCGGTGGTTGGTCTGGGGCCGGGCGCCGCCGAACTGATGGTGCCTGCGGTGAAGGCTGAACTGGCCCGCGCCAATGATGTGCTGGGCTACGAAACCTATGTGCGCATGGCCGGACCCTTCCGTGCGGATCAAGTGCTGCACTGCACGGATAACCGCGAAGAGATGCAGCGTGCTCGCCACGCTTTCGAACTGGCGGCCCAGGGGCGCTCGGTGGTGGTGGTGTCGTCCGGCGATCCGGGTGTTTTCGCCATGGCCGCCGCCGTGCTCGAAGCGCTCCACGAGTCCACGGATACTCATTGGCACAATGTCGAGCTCGAAATCTTGCCGGGCGTATCCGCTTCGCTGGCAACCGCCGCCCAGGCTGGCGCGCCTTTGGGGCATGACTTTTGTGTGTTGTCGCTGTCGGACAACCTCAAGCCTTGGTCGATCATCGAAAAACGTCTGGACCTGGCTGCGCAAGCCGATCTTGCGCTGGCTTTCTATAACCCGATTTCTCGTTCACGTCCTTGGCAACTTGGTCGGGCGCTGGAGATTATCCGCCAGCACCGTGAGCCTGGAACTCCCGTCGTACTGGGGCGGGATATTGGCCGTCCGGGTCAGACGTTGCGGGTAATCACGCTGGGTCAATTGGAAGTAGACCAGGTGGACATGCGGACGATGGTACTCATCGGCTCTTCGACAACGCGTGTGTTCCCTCGCCTGGATGGTAATACATGGGTGTACACGCCACGCAGTTATGGCAACAAGCTTACCCCTATTTGATAATTACCATTGTTGCTACTCCATAAGTCCAGGTCGTTATTTAACAGTAACGACCTGGGCGGTGGTGCCTGTCTGTTCCCGGTTTCGGTGTGTTGAGGTTATATACACATGTTGTATTTGGTTGTGGTTGGTAGTTATGAATGAATTGCGTTAGTTTTCAGTGCGCTTCCAGATGAAGCGATTATTGATAAATAAAGGAGTGTATTCATGGACGATTTTGAAAGTTCTGTAAGTGTTTCTGACAGTGCTGATTTTGTAAGGGCGTGCATTAATAAGCGCAAAAGTGTATTGACCGTTCAATTGCGCACGATGTCGTTGAGCTCTTCGGTCGTTTCGAGCCCTACCAAAGAGTTGGACGCACTGGTGCTGGGCAACAGCCTGATCGGTTATGGTGACCAAATCTCAATCGAAAACATGGCGATCATTGAAAACCTGATTACCATGTCGAAAATGGAAGCGAATATCGAGGTGCCCGGAAATAAAGACCCCAAGGCTTGGTACCATGCGTTTACGTCCTGCATGGAAGACCTGGGCTGTTTCGTTCCGGATAAAGGTTACTCAAAGTACAGTGCCACATCGTTAAATATCACGATGGATAATGTCATGGTCGATATTATCCAGGCCGCTGTCGATGCCGCAAAGACTGCCATTCCTGGCGCTACGGCGCTCAGTGCATTGACCAACTCTACGTTGGCTGCATTGAAGAAAGAGCCGGAAGCAATCAATCTGTTTAATACACAAGCGAAGAATACTGAAGGCGTACGTTTGTCCACTATTCCCTGTGAACAAATGGCTAACGGAATTATCCTGATCGCAGTGGGGGCTGTCGATCACCAGGGAGGCGGTAATGATGGCGGTCTCCTGTTCGTGGACTGGAAGACTTCTTCTCTGAATATTTTCCATGGCAAGTCATTCATAACGTTCAATCCTGCCCGTTATGCGTACATCAAGTCGGATATCGAAGAATACCTCGGTATTCACCGCAAGGAAATTTTGGCCAAGCGTTTCAGCCGACGCAAGTAAAGGGACAAGGCCAGAGGCTTTTGGTCTCTGGCCACCCTCGAATAAGGAAAGCGTATGGCGTACTCAATAGTCATAAACTCTTGCAGCCTTTTGTTGTTGTCGACGCTGTTGCCGCCTGAAGTCAGGCAGGACACGCTCGACACTGTGTTGTTCGCTCAACTTGCAGCAGAGGAGGACTTTCCGCACGCCAAGGACCACGCTCAATGGTCCGGCGTGTTCATGGATACTCTGGCCGCTTGTGGATGGAAGTTCCATGATCAGGGCGCAACCTCGGGGATGTTCCCTTCTTCCGGTGTTCGAAGTTTCACTTTATCTGAAGCTGTTCACGCAGCGTTCCAATCAGGTTTGTCCGCACAACAGGTCACTCTGCCGGCAACCGCTTTGCGCAGGGTCGCGCAGTTGCCTGAACAGTCACCGGGGGCCCGTGTCTTTCGTGAACGCTCGATAATGGGGTGTGGCAGTCAGTCAGGCGGCATGGACGCAAGCTTCAACGGCATGCATCGTTTGAGAGTACTGGTCGGTATTGCCGAGTCTGATGGCTTCCTGACGTTGGCCACTGTGTTCTTTGAAACGGATCAGCCGATCGAAAGCCAGTTTATCCGGCAGGATTTTGCATTGAGTAGCGTGATGGGAGGGGTGAAGACCGCGTTTTTTCACGCCCGGTTTTCAGTGGACGAGTACAAAGCGTTCAGGGACGACACCGTGCAGTGGTTAGGGCCGCAACGATTGGCACTGTGCATCAATGTCGGCGAGCATGACGTGCCGTTGACTGGTGTCGGATTTGCACCACCGGCCAACGGATGACATTGATAGACATGGCGGGTCAAGGAACCAGGTAACCCTTCACCCCGGTGAAAATAATCTGCGCCGCCAGCGCGCACACAAACAAACCCATCAATCGGCTGACAATCTGCAAACCCTGGTCACCGAGAATGCGCTCGATGTGATTGGACAGATACAACACCACACCGACGGTAAAACTGGCCAGCGCGATACTGACGATGGCCATGAGCTTGTCGTCCCAATGCGGCTGGCTCACGCCCATTACCAGCAATGCACCGATGGTGCCGGGGCCGACCGTCAGAGGAATGGTCAGCGGGACGATGGTTACGTCCTGCTGCACATTGTCGGTCTGGACCGCCGACTTGCCTTGGGCCATGCCCAGCGCGGAAATGAACAGCACACTGCCGGCGCCGATGCGAAACGCATCCACCGTAATGCCGAAGACACTGAAAATCACCCGGCCAAACAAGTACAGCAACACGCTGGAAACCAGCGTTGCGACTGCCACTTTCCAGGCCAGTCGACGCTGCTCCTTGCGTGAGTAGCCGCGGGTCAGGCTGATGAAGCAGGACAGCACGAAAAACGGGCTGTAGAGCACCAGCATCTTCAGGTAAACACTGAACAACACGTGAAGCATGGTGCGGGCTCACTGGCGAGAGAAGTCGAGGGGGAGTCTATCAGGCGTTGCAATAACTGTCGGCTCAGGGCGTTGGGGTTACGCTGCGGTTTTGCAGGTCACGCTGGGCAACCCAGTGTTCGATCAGTTCGCGCAACTGCGAAAGCTCCACCGGTTTGGCCATGTGGCCGTCCATGCCGGCCTGGCGCGCGCGCTCCTTGTGTTCGGCGAGGATATGCGCCGTCAATGCCACCACCGGCGTGCGAATCCGCTGGTTGCCGACTTCCCAGGCACGCAGTTGCTGGGTGGCCGAGAAACCATCGAGGATCGGCATTTCACAGTCCATCAGTACCAGGTCATAGCGCTGGGCCTTCATCGCCTGTAGCGCTTCTTCGCCATTGCTGGCGGTATCCGGTTGCAGATTGAGCTTGCCCAGCATGCCGCGGATGACCTTGGTTGAAATGCTGTTGTCCTCGGCAACGAGAATGCGGAAATCGCTGGGCACCTTGATCGGCAGGGTAGGGCTGGAGGGCGCATGCGGCATGACGGCGAGCCCTTTGTTGCGCTGGGTCAGCTCGTCGGCCAGGGTGGTCTTGAGGGTGTAGCCGGCCACCGGCTTGGCGAGGATGCGTTTGACCCCGGAGTTGCGTGCAATGATCTTGCTGGGCGCATTGCTGATGCCGGTGAGCATGATCAGCAGGATGTCGTGATTCAGACTCGGGTCTTCCTTGATCTTGGCGGCCAGTTGCATGCCGGTCATGCCAGGCATGTTCTGGTCCAGCAGGACCACGTCGAAGTAGTCACGCAAGTGCGCCTTGGTGCGCAACAGCGCCAGCGCTTCCTTGCCGGATGGTACGGCGCTGACGTTGAGGCCCCATGCGCTGCATTGCTGTACCAGCACTTTGCGGCAGGTGTCATTGTCGTCCACCACCAGCACCCGCGCACCTTGCAACGGGCCGTCCAGATCGGATGTCGGGTGTTCGAGCCGGTCCGGGTCCAGCGGCAATGTCAGCCACAGCGTGCTGCCTTGTTGGGTGCCACTCTTGATGCCGAACTCGCCTTGCATCAAGCGGATCAGCTGACGGGCGATCACCAGCCCCAGATTTCCGCCCAGGCGATTGGCCGAAAGGAAGTGCTTGCTGTGCAGCTCGGCGTGCATCAGCGCATCGCGTTCTTCGGCATCCATCGGTTCGCCGCTGTCCTGCACGGCGATGCGCAGGCGCGGTTTGGCGCTGCGTTCATCGAGGGCAACGACAATCAGGATTTCACCTTCGTCGGTTTTCTTCAGGGCATTTTCAAGCAGGCTCAACAGGGTCTGGCGCAAACGTGTCGGATCGCCGCTGATGACCCGCGGCACTTGTGGCTGGATGAAGCTGATCAGCTCGACGTTCTGCTGTTCGGCCTTGGCGCGGAAGATACTCAGGCAATCTTCGATCAAGGCGTTGAGATCGAACTGCACATCATCGAGTTCGATCTGCCCGGACTCGAGTTTGGAGATGTCGAGAATTTCGTTGATCAGCGTCAGCAATTCGTTGCCGGCGCTATGAATGGTTTGCACGTAATCGCGCTGCTTGACCGACAGCGGCGTGCCAAGCAGCAGTTCGGTCATGCCCAGCACGCCGTTCATCGGCGTGCGGATTTCATGGCTGATCTTCGCCAGGAACTCGGCCTTGGCATTGATTTCGGCATTGCTGGCGGCCAGGTCGCGACTGATGCTGAAGCGGTCTTCGGTGATGCTGCGTTGGCGCTCGCTCAAGGCAATGCTCATCAGCAGGCCGCTGATGCAGATGAAAGCCAGCAGGATGGTGATCAGGCCGTGGGGCTCGACCAGTGTCAGCCCCAGCAATGCCGGCAGGATAATCAGCGTTCCGAGGTTGAAAGCCACCATGGCCGCAACGAACAGCCGCGCCGGGCGATAGCCTTTCTGCCAGTGAAAGGCGCTGACGAACAGCATGGTCAGGCCCGCCAGGGCGACCAGGCCATAGGTAATGATGTTCAGCGGCAATGTATTGACGAACAACAGCAGCAGGCCGCAGGTCGTGATGACCAGGATCTCGCCCAGCAGCAACCGGTTGAGCGGGTGGGGGCCGAGGGGGGCAAAAAAGCGATAGGCGAGCATCAGGCCGCAGGGGGCTGTCAGCAACAAAGCGAGGTATGCCCCCGGTGTTTGCACGGCTTGCCAGCTTGGTATCCATGGCCCCGCGAGGTTCAGCAAGAGCACCAGGCTGAGCATCAGCAAGCCCTCGCAGGCGGCCAGCCAGAGACTGCTGCGCGAACGGGTGTAGGCGTAGCGGATGAGGTTGTGCAGGATCAGCATGCCGACACAGCCCAGCAGCAGTCCGTAGACCAGCGTCTGGTTCTGATTGGCCGCGGTCATGACCGCCGATTGCAGGGTGATGTAGGGCCGCAGCTGGTTATCGGAGACCAGTCTGAGGTACACATCAAGGGGTTTGTCGCTCTGCGGCAACGGCAGCATGAAGTCGCTGCTGGGCAGTGGCCGGTCGGTCTGGGGTTGTTTGTTGCCGGTACTCGATTGGTCGATCAGGTTGTCGCCATCGAGCACATACAGGTTGAGACGCGACAAGTCGGGCGCGAACACCCGCAGTAGCTGTTCATGCTTGCCGGGGGCGAGGCGGAAGCGGATCCAGAGTGCGCCGTCGGGCTCGGCTGCGGTGAGGCGGTCAAGTTCGATGGGACTGAATTGATTGCTGTAGCGGGTGGAGCGGATGTCGCTCAGTTGCAGATCGCCCTGTTCGTCGAGCAATACCGCCCAGCCACTGCCTTGCGCGGCCTGGGCCGGGAGCATGCAGAGCAGAGTCAGCAGAGTGACGGTGAAACCTATGGCAATCCTGAGCCAGCGCACGGCGAAATCCCTTCGTAGGTTGATGCCAGAATATAACTATGCGCGGCGCCGGAATAGTCAGGCAAGGGCTTGAAGCCCCTGCCCGGCTCAAAGGATAGCTTATTCCTGATTTTCGCCACGCTCGCGGGCAATGGCACGGTAGCCAATGTCCTTGCGATAGAAACAGCCTTCCCAATCAATTTTCGCCGCCAGCTTGTAAGCCTGCTGCTGAGCCGCATCGACACTGGCACCCATGGCCGTAGCGCAAAGCACGCGACCGCCGGCCGTTACCACTTGATTGTCTTTGAGCGCAGTGCCAGCGTGGAAGACTTTGCCTTCCAGCGCGGCGGCTGCATCCAGGCCATTGATGGCCACGCCTTTGGCGTAGTCACCAGGATAGCCGCCCGCCGCCAGCACGATACCTACGCTTGGACGTGGATCCCATTGCGCCTCGACCTTGTCCAGCGCCTGCGCCAGAGCAGCTTCAACCAGCAGCACCAGGCTCGACTGCAAGCGCAGCATGACAGGTTGGGTCTCAGGGTCGCCGAAACGGCAGTTAAATTCGATAACTTTTGGGTTACCAGCCTTGTCGATCATCAAGCCGGCGTACAGGAAGCCAGTGTAGACGTTACCTTCCTCGGCCATGCCGCGAACCGTCGGCCAGATCACCAGATCCATGACGCGCTTGTGCGCTTCGGCGGTGACAACCGGGGCAGGGGAGTAGGCACCCATGCCGCCGGTGTTCGGCCCGGTGTCGCCGTCGCCGACGCGTTTGTGGTCCTGGCTGGTGGCCATTGGCAGGACGTTCTTGCCGTCGACCATGACGATGAAGCTAGCTTCTTCGCCATCCAGGAACTCTTCGATCACGACGCGCGAGCCGGCGTCACCGAAGGCATTGCCGGCGAGCATGTCACGCACGGCGTCTTCGGCTTCGGCCAAGGTCATGGCGACGATCACGCCTTTACCGGCGGCAAGGCCATCGGCCTTGATCACGATTGGAGCACCTTTTTCGCGCAAGTAAGCCAGGGCAGGCTCGATCTCGGTGAAGTTCTGGTAGTCGGCGGTCGGGATCTTGTGGCGAGCCAGGAAGTCCTTGGTGAAAGCTTTCGAACCTTCCAGCTGTGCGGCGCCAGCGGTCGGACCGAAGCAGTCCAGGCCGCGGGAGCGGAACAGGTCCACGACGCCCGCAACCAGTGGCACTTCCGGACCAACGATGGTCAGGGAAACGTTTTTCTCGGCGAAGTCCGCCAGTTGCTCAAGGGCCAGCACGTCGATGGCGACGTTCTCGCACTTGGCTTCAATGGCCGTACCGGCGTTGCCCGGGGCCACGAAAACCTTTTGCACGCGCGGATCCTGAGCCACTTTCCAGGCCAGGGCGTGTTCACGGCCACCGCTGCCAATGATCAAAACATTCATTTCAAAAACCTCGGATGACGCTAATTCTGTGGGGGCTGATCGTTCCCACGCTCTGCGTGGGAATGCCTCAACGGACGCTCCGCGTCCGAGGGACGCGGAGCGTCCCGGGCTGCGTGCCCACGCAGAGCGTGGGTACGATCAAGCAAACAAATCAGTGACGGAAGTGGCGCATGCCGGTGAACACCATCGCGATGCCGGCTTCGTCGGCAGCAGCAATCACTTCAGCATCACGCATCGAGCCGCCTGGCTGGATCACAGCCGTCACGCCCGCCTTGGCCGCATTGTCCAGACCATCGCGGAACGGGAAGAATGCGTCGGACGCCATCACCGAACCGGCTACCTGCAAGCCTGCATGCTCAGCCTTGATCGCAGCGATGCGAGCCGAGTTCACGCGGCTCATCTGACCGGCGCCGACACCGATGGTCTGACGGTTCTTGGCGTAGACGATGGCGTTGGATTTAACGTACTTGGCGACTTTCCAGGCGAAGATCAGGTCGTGGATTTCCTGTTCGGTCGGCGCGCGTTTGGTCACGACTTTCAGGTCATCGGCGCTGATCATGCCGATGTCACGGCTCTGCACCAGCAGACCACCATTGACGCGCTTGTAATCCCACGCTGCTGCACGATCGGCCGACCACTCGCCGCAGGCCAGCAGACGCACGTTGGCTTTGGCTGCAACGATGGCGCGGGCTTCTTCGCTGACGCTTGGGGCGATGATCACTTCAACGAACTGGCGCTCGACGATCGCCTTGGCGGTCTCTGCATCCAGTTCGCGGTTGAAGGCGATGATGCCGCCAAACGCGGATTCGGTATCGGTGGCATAAGCCAGGTCGTAGGCTTTGCGGATGCCGCCTTCGGCATCAGGGCTGACAGCCACGCCGCACGGGTTGGCGTGCTTGACGATCACGCAGGCTGGCTTGACGAAGCTCTTGACGCATTCCAATGCAGCGTCGGTGTCGGCCACGTTGTTGTACGACAGCTCTTTGCCTTGCAGTTGGGTCGCGGTAGCGATGCCGACTTCGGCAGGCTTGGCTTCCACGTAGAACGCCGCGCTCTGGTGCGGGTTCTCGCCGTAGCGCATTTCCTGGGCCTTGATGAACTGGCTGTTGAACGTGCGCGGGAATTCGCTGCGACCTTCTGTGCTGAGCGTCTCGGCAGCCTGGTTCACGGTACCCATGTAGTTGGCGATCATGCCGTCATAGGCAGCGGTGTGTTCGAAGGCCTTGAGCATCAGGTCGAAACGCTGAGCGTAAGTCAGGCCACCGGCCTTGAGGTTTTCGAGGACGCTGGCGTAATCGCTGGCATTGACCACGATGGCCACGTCTTTGTGGTTCTTGGCAGCCGAACGGACCATGGTCGGGCCGCCGATGTCGATGTTCTCGATGGCGGTCGGCAGGTCACAGCCTGGCTTGTTGATGGTGGCTTCGAACGGGTACAGGTTGACCGCCACCAGATCGATCGGCTTGATGCCGTGTTCGTTCATGATGGCATCGTCGATACCGCGACGACCGAGGATCCCGCCGTGGATTTTCGGATGCAGGGTCTTCACCCGACCGTCCATCATTTCGGCAAAACCGGTGTAATCAGCGACTTCCACAGCGGCAACGCCGTTGTCCTGCAGCAGCTTGAACGTCCCGCCGGTGGAGAGGATCTCGACGCCCAGGGCTTCAAGCTCTTTGGCGAATTCAAGGATCCCGGTCTTGTCGGAAACGCTGATCAAGGCGCGGCGGATCGGCAGGCGGGTAGTCTGGTCGGTCATTTCAATTTCCATCAAAAGCAAAGGAGTCAGCAAAAAAGGCGACCGGTTTTACGCGGGCGCCTTTCTGGTTTGATTGAATGCTTACAGCAAATCGTACTGCTTGAGTTTCTTGCGCAGCGTGCCCCGGTTGAGTCCGAGCATTTCGCTGGCCTTGGTCTGGTTGCCCTTGACGTAGTTCATCACGCACTCGAGCAGGGGAGCCTCGACTTCGGAGAGCACCAGGTTGTACACATCCGTGACGGCAGCGCCCTCAAGGTGGGCGAAATAATTGTGCAGCGCTTTCTCGACACTCCCGCGAAGGGTCTGACCTTCTTCGCTCGGGGTATTGAGGTGCTGTTTCAAATTCACGTTGTCGCTCACGGGTGTTGTTCCACTCACTAAAGTCTCGGTCATCATCGTCATGCGGCCACCCCCTCTCCGTCCCCTGTCAGGCTCTTGTAACGTTCGGCGAAGAACCCCTGAACGTTGGCGCATTGTGCTTCCGTATCTTCCAAACGATTGAAGTGGGCGCGAAACTCCCTGGCGCCCGGCAAGGTTGCGAGATACCAGCCCACATGCTTTCGAGCAATGCGCACGCCCATCACGTCTCCATAGAAGGCGTGCAGCGCAGCCAGATGCTCTAGCAGAATGCGTTCCACCTCGATCAGTTCCAGCGCCGGGAGCTTCTCGCCGGTGCGCAGGAAATGGTCGATCTCGCGAAAAATCCATGGCCGCCCCTGGGCGGCCCGGCCAACCAGCAGGCCGTCGGCACCGGTCGCGTCGAGCACGTATCGGGCCTTTTCCGGCGAATCGATATCGCCGTTGGCAAACACCGGCATCGATACCGCCTGCTTGATCGCGGCAATGGTGTCGTACTCGGCTTCACCGGTGTACAGATCGGCACGGGTGCGGCCATGTACCGCCAGCGCCGTAATGCCTGCCTGCTCGGCGATCTTCGCCACCGTCAGGCCATTCTTGTTGTCCCGGTCCCAGCCGGTCCGGATCTTCAGGGTAACCGGCACATCAACCGCAGCCACGACGGCCTGCAGGATCTCGGTGACCAGTGCTTCATCCTTCAACAGTGCGGAGCCGGCGGCCTTGTTGCAGACCTTCTTCGCCGGACAGCCCATGTTGATATCAATAATCTGTGCGCCCAACTCGACGTTGGCCCGCGCTGCATCCGCCAGCATCTGTGCATCGCCACCGGCGATCTGTACCGAGCGTGGCTCGGGATCACCTTCGTGGATCATGCGCATCCGCGACTTGCGGGTGTTCCACAAACTCATGTCGCTGGTGACCATTTCCGAGACGACCAGTCCCGCGCCCAATCGTTTGCACAGCTGACGAAAGGGTTGGTCGGTGACCCCCGCCATCGGGGCGAGAATCAAGCCGTTGTGTAATGTGTATGGACCGATGCGTACCGCCGACATAGGGCTTCCCTGTTGTGGGGCCGGATCATGAGAGTTCGAAAAAGGGTTGGCATGATACCCGCTCTCGATGACTGGATAAAGGTCGAATTGAACAAAATCTGAACAGTTATTCCGTTATCGCCAGCGGTTTGGTTCGCGCAGGGAAAGTCAGAAAGCCGTCGTCAATTGAAGAGCGGTGAACCGTTTCACTCGGGCGAGTGGAAGCTCAGGCTGTAATTCACCGCTTTTGCACCTGGATCGAGAATGTCGAGTGCGATGTGGATCGGGGTTTGCGGAGGCATTTCGGCCATGCCTTCGAGGTCGCCCCCGAGATACTCGCCGGGTTTGAAGCGGCGGCTGGCGATCAGGTGGCCGTTGAGGTCGGCGAAGCGCAGTTCCAGCAGCGGGAAGGGCTGGGAGAAGGGCGCGCGGTTATAGATGATCGCATCAACCACCAGCGCACCACTGAACTCCGGGTGGCTGCGCACTACCAGGTTGCTGCTTTTGATTTTGGCGATGTCGACCTTGGAGGGCACCGTGCAACCGATGTGTGGGCACAGTTGCTGGAACCATGGGCGATATTGGTCCTGGCGTGCGAGTTCGTCGAAGTGATAGGCGACGTACTGGCCCACGAGTGCGCCGGCGCCCAGCAGGATCAGCACGAGCCAGAAGAATCGGCGCCCCCACGGCGAACGGCGTTTTTGCCAGTCCAGTTGCAGCGGGTCATCGGTCAGGTCTTGCAAGACTTCGGCGCGAACGCCCGGTTCGCTGCGTTCGCGACGCTTGCGCAAGGGCTCGATCGAAGGCAGGTCGGCGTCGATTTCTTCAGTAGCCGTTGCCGAAAGGCGTTCGTGATGAAGTGGAGGATCGAGCGGGTCGTGCAGGCGTAAATGTGGCGGCTGGGGTTCGTCGTCCAGTTCCACCGGCTCGAGTTCCAGCGACAGCGAGGGTTCGGTGCGTGCGAGGATGCCTGTCTCTTTCAGGGGTTCTTCTGAAACAGGAGTGTCGAGCGCATCGAGCTCGTCAAGGTTATTGCCCGTTTGCGCACGATCGGCGGCCGATTCGCTGAACAGGCTGTCAGTGGTCCAGGGTTCTTCGTCGATTTCAGTGCTGTCGCGGCGAGCGCTGAGGCTGTCTTCGCGGGGGCGGCCGAATTCGGTGATGGGCTGGATTTCCCGCTGTTCGAGCCGGGCGAGTTCTTCGTCGAGGTCGAGGCTGTCCAGATCCAGTTCGGCCGCGCTCCATTGCTTTTGGCTGATGGCACGCGGTTGTTCGGGTGCCGGGGCTTGCGCGATGGCAGGTGCAATCGGCGCGGCAGGCTCTTTGCCGGCCTGTTCAAGCAATTGCTTGGCCGCGTTGAATACCTGCAGGCATGAGCCACAGCGAACGACCCCGCGCGCCACGCTCAACTGGGCATGGCTGACGCGGAAACTGGTTTGGCAATGCGGGCACTGGGTGACGAAGCTATCGGTCATGCGGCGATCCGGATTATGCAGACGCTCATTCTAGCGCCGACGGCCTGTGATGCGCACCCAGCCATCGCGATTGGCGATCGGATCCAGATCGAAGTCCTTGGCGTAGGCTGCAGCCACTTCATCGCCTTGCTCGGCCAGAATCCCCGACAGCGCCAGACGGCCACCGGGCTTGACCAGGCCGGACAGCTGCGGTGCAAGGGATACCAGCGGGCCAGCGAGAATGTTCGCTACCAGCACATCAGCCTGAACCTGCGGCAGATCTTCCGGCAGATACAGTGGGAACAGCTCATTGGCAATGTGGTTGCGCCCGGCATTGTCGCGGGAAGCTTCCAGCGCCTGCACGTCGATGTCGGTGCCGACCGCTTCCCTGGCGCCCAGCAGCAAGGCGGCAATGGCCAGGATCCCCGAGCCGCAGCCGAAGTCCAGCACGTTGCAATCTTTCAGATCCTGACCGTCGAGCCATTCCAGGCACAGTGCGGTGGTCGGGTGGGTGCCGGTGCCGAACGCCAGGCCCGGGTCCAGCAGCAGATTGACGGCGTCTGGTTCGGGGGCGGCATGCCAGCTTGGCACGATCCACAGGCGCTGACCGAAACGCATCGGCTGGAAACCGTCCATCCAGCTGCGTTCCCAATCCTGGTCTTCGATCACTTCACTGTGGTGTTCGGGCAGCGGGCTGCCAGTCAACAGCTCAAGATGAGCCAGCACCGGGCCAGGCTCGGTGCCACCTTCGAACAGGGCCAGCAGGTGGGTGTGCGACCACAGTGGCGTGGTGTTGAGTTCCGGCTCGAAGATCGGCTGGTCTTCGGCGTCCATGAAGGTCACCGATACGGCGCCCACTTCAAGGAAAGCGTCTTCGTAGGTTTCGGCTTGTTCTGGGCTGATGGCGAGACGGACTTGCAGCCAAGGCATGGCGGGCACCTTTGAAAAATATAGATTGCAGCCTAGCGGGCTGCGAGAAGCGCGCAAGTTTACGCGAGCGCAACGCAGAAGACGACCGGGTTGCCATCCAATACCGCACGACGCTCTCTGTGGCGAGGGAGCTTGCTCCCGCTGCAGCGCGATGCGGTCCCAAAATGGTAGATAAGGCTTTGTCTGTCACAACTCGGATGAATGGTCTTGCGGCTGCTGCGCAACCGAGCGGGAGCAAGCTCCCTCGCCACAAGGTTTCTGGGGGGGCATCTGCAGAAACAACAAAGCCGCCCGAAGGCGGCTTTGTCAGGTGCAGGTTCGAAGCTTAGTGCTTCTCGCCGGCCAGCTTGTGCTCGAGGTAGTGAATGTTCACGCCCCCTTTGCAGAAACCTTCGTCGCGGGTCAGGTCGCGGTGCAGCGGGATGTTGGTCTTGATCCCGTCGACCACGATTTCGTCCAGCGCATTGCGCATGCGCGCCATGGCTTCGTCACGGGTTGCACCGTAAGTGATCAGCTTGCCGATCAACGAATCGTAGTTCGGCGGTACGGCATAACCACTGTACAGGTGCGAGTCGACGCGAACGCCGTTGCCGCCTGGTGCGTGGAAATGCTTGACCGTGCCCGGGCTCGGCATGAAGGTTTTCGGATCTTCGGCGTTGATCCGGCACTCCAGCGCGTGACCGCGGATGACCACGTCATCCTGGGTGAACGACAGCTTGTTGCCAGCGGCGATGCTGAGCATCTCCTTGACGATGTCGATACCGGTGACCATTTCCGAAACCGGGTGCTCTACCTGGACACGAGTGTTCATCTCGATGAAGTAGAAGCGGCCGTTCTCGTACAGGAACTCGAAAGTGCCCGCACCCCGGTAACCGATGTCGATGCACGCCTTGACGCAGCGAGCGAAAACTTCCTGGCGAGCCTTCTCGTCGATGCCCGGTGCCGGCGCTTCTTCGAGAACTTTCTGATGACGACGTTGCAGCGAGCAATCGCGGTCGCCCAGATGGATGGCGTTGCCCTGGCCGTCGGAAAGCACCTGGACTTCCACGTGACGCGGGTTGGTCAGGAACTTTTCCAGATAGACCATCGGGTTGCCGAACGCCGCGCCTGCTTCGGAGCGGGTCAGTTTGGCCGAGGAAATCAGGTCTTCTTCTTTATGCACAACGCGCATGCCGCGACCACCACCGCCGCCAGCGGCCTTGATGATCACCGGATAACCGACTTCGCGACCAATGCGCAGAGCGGTTTCTTCGTCTTCCGGCAGCGGGCCGTCAGAACCCGGAACGGTCGGTACACCGGCGGCGATCATGGCGTGCTTGGCCGATACCTTGTCGCCCATCAGGCGAATGGTTTCGGCTTTCGGGCCAATGAACGCGAAGCCGGAGTTCTCGACCTGCTCGGCAAAGTCGGCGTTTTCCGCAAGGAAACCGTAGCCTGGGTGAATGGCGGTAGCGCCGGTCACTTCGGCCGCGGCAATGATTGCCGGAATGTGCAGGTAGGAGTGGGCGGCCGATGCCGGGCCGATGCAGACGGACTCGTCTGCCAGACCCAGGTGCATCAGTTCCTTGTCAGCCTTGGAGTAAACGGCGACGGTCTTGATGCCCATCTCTTTGCAGGCGCGCAGGATCCGCAGGGCGATCTCACCGCGGTTGGCGATCAGAACTTTTTCCAACTTCGCAGTCATCAAAGGCTCTCCGCGGTTCAAACGATGGTGAACAGCGGTTGGTCGTACTCAACCGGCTGGCCGTCTTCGACGAGGATGGATTCGATCACACCGCTGGTTTCAGCTTCGATGTGGTTCATCATCTTCATGGCTTCAACGATGCACAGGGTGTCGCCTTTCTTCACGGTCTGGCCGACTTCAACGAAGGACGGCGAGGTTGGCGAAGACTTGCGATAGAACGTACCGACCATTGGCGAACGGGCAACGGTGCCGTTCAACGCTGGTGCGGCAGGCGCTGCAGGTGCGGCGGCAGCGGCAGCCGGAGCGGCGGCAGCGACAGGCGCGGCAGCCGGAGCTGGCATTGGCGCAGGAGCGTAGTACTGCTGAGCCGGGGTTTTGCTGTGACGGCTGATGCGTACGGACTCTTCGCCTTCCTTGATCTCGAGCTCGTCGATGCCGGACTCTTCCAGCAATTCGATCAGTTTCTTAACTTTACGGATATCCATGAATCATCAACTCCCAAGGGTCGGTCAGGGGCGTATAGCTTGTTGTTCAAGCTGCTCTAATGCAGCCTCCAAGGCCAGTCGATAACCGCTGGCGCCAAGGCCGCAGATCACTCCTACCGCTACGTCGGAGAAGTAAGAGTGATGGCGGAAAGGTTCGCGTTTGTGCACGTTGGACAAATGCACTTCGATGAATGGGATGCTCACCGCCAGCAGCGCGTCACGTAATGCGACACTTGTATGCGTAAAAGCTGCCGGGTTGATCAAAATGAAGTCCACACCTTCGCTGCGAGCGGCGTGGATGCGGTCGATCAATTCGTACTCGGCATTGCTTTGCAGGTGCAGCAAATGGTGGCCGGCTTCACGGGCACGGCGTTCCAGGTCCTGGTTGATCTGCGCCAGCGTCGTGGCGCCATAGGTGCCCGGTTCACGGGTGCCGAGCAAGTTCAGGTTGGGTCCGTGCAGAACGAGTAGCGTCGCCATCGGCGGTTCCTTTGTTATCCGTGTGCAATTGTCAGAACTCGGCGACTATGCCGCAAAGCCTTTGTGACTGTCCAGTTCTCTGCAATAGCCAGCACGATGACCGATGTTTGCGCGAAATATATGACTGCTTGCTTAAATCCGGTCATTCGCCCTGGCAACACGTTCGGCGAAGTCCCGCGCATTGATCTCGCCGATCACCCGCACATCGACACGTTCGACGCCGTCCTTGCCGAAAAACATCAAGGCAGGGGGGCCGAACAGTTGGTAGCGATCGAGCAGGGCGCGTTGTTCGGCGTTGCTCTGGGTGATATCGAAGCGGACCAGTCTGTAACCCTTGAGGCGTTCGATGACGATGGGGTCGTTCAGTACTTCCCGTTCGATCACTTTGCAGCTGATGCACCAGTCGGCGTACCAGTCGAGCAGCAGCGCACTTTTGGCCGAGCGGGCTTGGGCGAGCACGCGGTCGAGTTCAGCCGGGGTGTCTACGGTTTGCCAGGCACTGGTTTCCTGGGTTGGCGCGTTGCTGGCAATGGTGCGCGACTGGCCGATGGGGTTGAACGGGTCGCTCTGGCCGCTGAATGCGCCGAACCAGCAGGCCAGCGCGTAAAACAGCAGGAACATCCCGAATAGCTGGCCCAGGCGTTTTCGCGGTGGTTTGTAGACGAATTCCAGTGCGCCGAGGAACAAGCCGACACCCGCGGCCAACAGGCCGATCAGCAGCAGCGTAACCTGTCCCGGCAAAACCCGGCTGAGCAAGCCGATCGCCAGTCCCAGCAACAACACGCCAATCGCATTTTTCACGTAGATCAGCCACGGGCCGCTTTTTGGCAGCCACGCCGCGCCGCCGGTGGCCACCAATAACAGTGGCGCGCCCATGCCCAGGCCGAGCATGAACAGTTTCAGTCCACCGCCCAAGGCATCGCCGCTGGCGCTGATGTACAGCAACGCACCGGCCAAGGGTGCCGATACGCAGGGCGAAACCAGCAGGCTGGAAACCACGCCCAGCACTGCCGCGCCCCACAGCGAGCCGCCTTCGGTGCGACCAGCAATGCGGTCGAGCCGGCTGCTGATGGCATGCGGCAACTTCAGCTCGAACACCCCGAACATCGCCAGGGCAAACACTGCGAAAAACGTCGCGAATGGTACCAGCACCCAGGCCGATTGCAGGCGCGCCTGGAGATTGAGTTGCGCACCGAACATCCCCATCAAGGCGCCGAGCAGGGCAAAACACGCCGCCATCGGCAGCACATACGCCAGCGACAGGTTGAAACCGCGCCAGCCGCCGACCTGTCCGCGCAACACCACGCCGGACAGGATCGGCAGCATCGGCAGCACGCAGGGGGTGAACGTCAGGCCCAGACCGGCGAGGAAAAACAGCGCCAGTTCGCGCCAGCTCCAGCTATACGGCACGGTTGCGCTGTTGCCGGCGTTGATACTCAGGCGCTCGGTTTCCGGCGGATAACACAGGCCCTTGTCGGCGCAGCCCTGATAAGTCACCACCAAGGTAAAGGCGCGCTGATCGGTGCGCGGCAGTTCTACATCGAGAACGCCGTGGTAGACCTCGACATCGCCAAAGTACTCGTCGTGCTTCTTTTGGCCGTCGGGCAATTGCGCTGCCCCGAGAGTGACATCGCCCGGTTCGGCGCGAAACTGGAAGCGGTGACGGTAGAGGTAATAGCCTTCGGTGGCGACGAAACGCAGTTTGATCGATTGCGACGTGCTTTCTACCAGGCTCAACTGAAAAGCTTCGCGTACCGGCAGGAAGTCGGCGCTGTTGTTGATCGAGCCCAGGGTAGAACTGGGACGGCTCTCCAACAGGCCGGTGGCGGCGGCCGGCAGGGCGAGCACGAATAAAAGCAGGCAGAGCAAACGGCGCATGACAATCTCGCGTTTCGGAATTGGGGGGATGATAGCGGACGTCGTGCGGATGTGCAGTGCGGGTAGTGCTGGGGTGACTGGTCCGACGTCATCGCTGGCAAGCCAGCTCCCACAAGTTTTGCAGGTATCCACAAGATCTATAAGCACCCTCAACCCTGTGGGAGCTGGCAAGCCAACACCCACGAGTATCAAGGTTGTCCACAAGATCAATAAGCACCCTCAATCCTGTGGGAGCTGGCTTGCCAGCGATGGCGGCTTATCAGACGCGGAAGGCCTGAACGGCGGTATGCAGGCGCCCACCCAGCACCAGCAAATTTTCCCCTTGCTCGCGCCCTTCGCCAATGCGCAGCAAGTTATCCCCGCCCAACTGATGAATCCGCTCGCTGTGGTCGCGAATCTCACTGACGGCGCCGCTCTGCTGGGCGGTGACATCGGCGATGCGCACTGCGGTGTCAGAGATGGTCTGGATCGCCCCGACGATTTTATCCAGCGCGCCATCGGCCGCCTGGGCCTGGTTGGCGGTGGCTTCGGCGTGTTCGACCTGGGCGCGCATGCCTTCGACCGACTGGCGCGCGGCGGTTTGCAGACCGGCGATCAAGGTCTGGATTTCGGCGGTGGCACCAGCAGTGCGTTGCGCCAGTGAGCGAACTTCTTCAGCCACCACGGCAAAGCCGCGACCCATTTCCCCGGCGCGTGCCGCTTCAATGGCCGCATTCAGCGCCAGCAGATTGGTCTGGTCGGCAATCGAGCGAATCACCGTCAGCACCCCGCCGATGGTCGCGGACTCTTCGGCCAGATGTTCGATCATCTGTGCATTGCCCTGCACTTCGTCCACCAGCGCATGCAGGCCTGTCAGGCTCAGGCCAATGACTTGCTGCCCGTGCTCCACCGCGAGGCCCGCATGCCGACTGGCTTCGGCAGCCTGGCTGGCATCGCCGGCGACTTGCTGAATGGTCGCTTCCAGTTCGCCGAGGGAATCGCGGATCAATGCGGTGTCCCCCGCCTGGTGCTCGGCACCGCTGTGCAGGTCGTTGCTCAATTCGGCGAGGGTCCGGCTGCTGCCGGCGACCTGTTCGGCGTTGAGGCGAATGGTCCCCACCAGCGCCACCAGATAGGCGCGCAAGCGATTGAGCGACGCTTCGATGTCATGCAATTCGCGGTTGGTCTTGCCCAGTTGGATGTCCTGGCTGAAATCCCCTTCGGCCCAGGTCGACAGCGCCGGAGCGAGGTTGGTCAGGGTCCGGGCGAGTTTGCGTTGCAGGCTGTCGATCAGCAGCGCGATCAGCAAAATCAAACCGATCATCACGCCTTGCATCAGTCGGACTTCGCCCTGGATTTGCCCGTGCTGGGCGCGGACCACCGGTTCCAGCCCGGCGATGGCGTGTTGCACATCGGCGATTTTAAGATGAGTCGCGGTACTGAGATCGGCGCGTTTCTGGATCTGCTCGCGGGTCCGAGCCAGCTCCGCCGGGTAACGGGTTAGCAGGCTATTGAGTTCACGCTTGTAGCCAACGCCGGCATCCTCGGCTGCAGCTTTCTCGGTGCTCTCCAGGCCCATCATCGAGGCGAAATTATCGGTGTTCGATTCGCTGCTGGCTGCCACGCCCAGCAAGGGCAGGGCGTCCAGCAGAGCGGCCTGGGTGCGGATGTGGGTGACTTCGCGCTCGACATCGGCGGCCAGTTCGCTGCGGCCGCTGCTGACCAGTTTGTCCCGGGCCAGCGACAATTTACCCAAATGCTGCGATGCAGTGAGCAATGGCGTCAGGTACGCCGCGTTGGCGCTGGCGTACTGACTGAGCTGGTCGAGGCTGGCAGCCAATTCCCGCTCGGCTTGCAGCAGCAGGGCCTGCGGATCTCCGGCGAGCTTGCCCGCGGCCAGCAGATCGGTTTTGCTGAAGTCACTCAGGTTGGACAGGCTAGGGCGCAGGCTTTCGGCCAGCGCCGGTGGCAATTCGCCGAGTTCTGTTTGCAGGGCATCAATGGCCTGGGTGGCGTTGCTCAAGCGCAGGGCATCGCCGCTGGCGAGGTAATCCTCGATGTTGCGCGCCACATCGTTCTGAAACTGCTGAGACAAACCCAGGTAACGCTCCATTAATAGGTACGGGCGTTCAAGGGCTTTTTGCGACCACCACAGCGTCGCGCCAAGGGCTACGCACACGGCGACTAAAAGGAGGGTGTTGAGATTGGTCAGCAGCTTCAGGCGCATCACGGACTACCAACGGCAGAAATGGTAAGCGCCTGAAGTTATTGCGTTTCTGTTACAGGGTTATGACCGAAGGGGTCAATTGTGATGAAAAAGTGGCACTTTGCTTTGACGTCCCCGCCGCCTGGACACGGTTGCGCCCGGCACCTTTGGCACGATAGAGCGCCTCATCCGCCTGGCTGGCCATGGACAGGCTGTCGGAGGTTTCACACAACTCCACCACCCCGGCGCTGAACGTGCACCACAAATCCTGGGGTTGAGCCGGATAGTGAATTTCGGCAAAGCGCTGGCGGATTTCATCGAGGACGTTGTAGGCCGCCTCAAGGTCGGTGTCCGGCATGACAATGGCGAACTCTTCACCGCCGTAGCGGCCAATGAAGTCAGTCTTGCGCAAGCGCTGCTTGAGGAACAACGCCAGGCTCTTGATCACCCGGTCGCCCATGGGGTGGCCGTGGCTGTCGTTGACGCGCTTGAAGTGGTCGATGTCGAGCATGGCGAAGCTCAGCGGTTTGTTCTCGCGACGAGAGCGGAACGAACAGTCTTCGAGCAATTGCAGGATGTGGGTGTGGTTGTACAGGCCGGTGAGGCTGTCGCGGACCATGCGCGCCTTGAGGTTGCGCGCCCGCGCCGCGCGATTGCGCACGGTGGTGATCAAGTGCCGGGGTTTGATCGGCTTGGTCAGGAAGTCGTCGCCGCCTTCACTCATGGCGTCGAGCTGCTTGTCCAGATCGTCTTCGGCGGACAGGTAAATGATCGGCACGCTGACATAACGGTCGTTGTGACGGATCACCTTGGCCAGTTCCGTACCGGTGCAGGCCGGCATGTACATGTCGAGGATGATCAGGTCCGGCTGGAAGTCCGCCAGTTCGGCCATGGCCTGGATCGGCTCGATCAGCGTCCGGGTGACAATCCCGGCGCTGTTGAGCAAGCGCTCGGTGTGCAGGGCCTGGGCACGGGAGTCGTCGATGATCAGCACTTTATAGGGTTCGTACTGGGCAACGCAGGTCAGGACTTCGATTTTCTCCAGCAGGCTCGACGCTTCGAGCGTGCCGGTGAGGAACTCCTGACCACCGGCACGCACGGCGGCGAGTCGGGTCGGGGTATCGGTTTCGTGCAGGCTGAAGAACAACAGCGGCAATTGATGATCGAGGCCTTCCTGGGCTTCGGCGGCCAGCTTCAGGCCGATGCCGGGGCCACTGAAGTCCACGTCCATGACAATTGCTGCCGGCAGACGCTCGACCATCGACGAGCGAAACGCAGCTACGCTGTCCAGGGACTGGGCGCTTAGCCCGAAAAACTCCAGTTGCTTGGCCAGGCGTTCGGCGCGGTCGTGATCCTGCAGCATGACGTAGATCGGCTTGCGCAGGGGCGGCAGGAACGTCTGGTCGAGTTGGTCGCCATGGCGCAGGCCAGTGCGGGACAGGCGCTGCATCAAGCGGTTGAGGTCAGTGATCAGGCCACTGCTCAAGCGTCCGCGGTTGGCATCGACGGCTTCCAGTGACTGAGTGATTTGGCGAGCCAGGTGCGTGTGTTCCGGCTGTTCGAAACGCTCGGCGAAGCGCAGCAGGCGCAGATTGGCCTCGCTCAGCTCCGACAGATCGGTGCTTGACCACTCGCTGCGTTGCAGGCGCTGCCATATCTCAAGAATCTGACGTGCCTGATGAATTACCCGCTGGGCAAAGTGGTGCTTGAGGCGCTCGCGGCTGGGATCTTCTGGCTCGGTCATATCCTGACTACTAGTTAGGGGGCGCGCTGAGGTCGAGTGGTGGCTCTATGCTAGCACCACTTTACGATGACATGAGCGCTGTACGTCAATAATCTGCAACGCGGACGCATTCAGTTTCTGACTGGTTGGTCGTAAATCGGCTGTTGGTTTTTGCGAAGGGCGCGCCGACCGGGGCTTATACGGCGTTTGTGATGAAATGTCCGGGCGTTTCGAGCTGCCGATCAGACTTGAATGCGAGTTGTTTCCAGGTGGCTGAAGATGAGCCGATACGCTGTTTTTTTGCGGGTATGGGCTAGGGGATTCCCCTATGGGCAGCGTCAGCGAAGCGGTCGTGATGATCGCTGCGGTTACGCGGGACGTTTAATTTTCGTCATCACGCCAACGGCGGGTGCCGGGCAAAGGCACGTTGTTGTATGGTTGTGGTCGAACCGTTGAACTCAAGTGATTGAAAGGATATCGCCATGCTGGACTGGAAAAACCGCGCGGGCAGTGCGCCTGAACGTGCCGCCGAGCCCAAGTCGGCCACCCGCAGTTATCTGGGCGGCCTGCTGTTCAGCCGCGCGCTGGCCACGCTGATCGGTCTCTACCTGCTGGTGGCGATTGCTTTGGGATGGTACTGGAGCCAGGAGCCTGCGCTGTTTCCTGTGCAGCAGACTGCGCAAATGGCGGCCGAAAAAGAAGGCAAGCAAATGGTGGTCGGTTACACCACGGTCGAAACCCTCAAGACCGTTGCCGGTACGTTGCTGACCAAGCAGGGCGGCTATATCTCCAACGACCGCTTTCCGCCAGGCCTGTGGATGGACAACATGCCGAGCTGGGAATATGGCGTGCTGGTACAGGTGCGCGACCTGAGCCGTGCGTTGCGCAAAGATTTCGCCCGCTCGCAGTCGCAGTCCGCCGAAGACGCTGATCTGGCCAAGGCCGAGCCGCGTTTCAACTTCGACAACAAGAGCTGGGTGCTGCCATCCAGTGAGTCCGAGTACCAGGAAGGCATCAATTCCCTGAGCCGTTATCAGGCGCGCCTGTCCGATCCGAACCAGAAGAGCGCGCTGTTCTATGCCCGCGCCGACAACCTGAACAACTGGCTGGGCGACGTCGGTACGCGTCTGGGTTCGCTGTCGCAACGACTGTCGGCCAGTGTTGGTCGGGTCAAGCTCAACACCGCGTTGAAAACCGAGGTCGTGGTACCGGGTGTGGCGCCGCAAGTCGACGAAGAAATCGTCGAAACCCCATGGCTGCAGATCGACAACGTGTTCTACGAAGCGCGGGGCCAGGCTTGGGCCTTGTCGCATTTGCTGCGCGCCATCGAAGTCGATTTCGCCGATGTCCTGGCCAAGAAGAACGCCACGGTCAGCGTGCGCCAGATCATTCGTGAGCTGGAAGCGTCGCAGGAAGCCGTGTGGAGTCCGATGATCCTCAATGGCAGCGGCTTCGGCGTTTTGGCCAACCACTCGCTGGTCATGGCCAACTACATTTCCCGGGCCAACGCGGCAGTGATCGATTTGCGTCAACTGCTCAATCAGGGCTGAGTCATGGCCGACAGTTCCATCGATAACCTGCGGGAGGCTGCCCACCGGGCGGCTTCGGATGCCGAACAGATCGCCTGGGTCGACGAACAGGACAACCTGCTCGGCGCCCTGGTCCGTTCCGATTTGCGTGAGCGAGGGCTGATCGGTCGCGGCACTTACATCATGTTGTTCAACTCCGCGGGTGAGCTTTGCGTGCATCGGCGCACACTCAGCAAGGCGATCTATCCTGGTTTCTGGGACGTGGCGGCGGGCGGCATGGTGCTGGCGACGGAAACCTACGCCGAGTCGGCGGCGCGGGAACTGGAAGAAGAATTGGGCGTGCGTGGTGTGGAACTGACCGCCCATGACCACTTTTTCTTCGAAGACACCGGCAATCGCCTGTGGTGCTCGGCGTTTTC
This sequence comes from Pseudomonas sp. Sample_22, assembly GCF_004307635.1. Lineage (NCBI taxonomy): Bacteria > Pseudomonadati > Pseudomonadota > Gammaproteobacteria > Pseudomonadales > Pseudomonadaceae > Pseudomonas > Pseudomonas sp. Sample_22. The sequence continues at coordinate 16,728 of NZ_RCNY01000036.1, read as the reverse complement.
CGCGGTGTGGGATGGCCCGTTGGTCCTGCAACCGGAAGAGGTGCTGGAAGCGCGTTTTATCCCCATCGAACAGGTCATGCAGGAAATCGAGCAAAAGCCTTACTGCCCGGACTCTTTGGCCGCGTTGAAGCGCTATCTGCGGTCACGCGGCGAAGACGTCGCAAAAGAGGCATAAATTGGCGCCGATTGGCTCTTAGCAATCGGCGTTTTTGCCGTTACACTGCGCGACCTTTTTAAGCTGAACCGGTATTGGTTGTTGCTGTTCTGTTGGAGCGAGCCTGCTCGCGATGGTCGTGAACGATGACGAGGGTATCCTGACACCCCGCAGCGTTCTCAGGTTCATCGCGAGCAGGCTCGCTCCTGCAGAGGACACGCCAACGACAGAGTCTGCCGGTTCAGTAGCGCTGCCCCTGCCTGAGTGGGGCTTCGCGGTCGATAGCCCTTCCCGAGTGCTGCGACCAGTCTTTGTCCTCCCAAGAGGATTGCCGGTGGCCAAAAAAGCCGCATCCTTCGCCGCCCTTGGTGGCCTGGTATTTTCCACCGACGCAGGTCGTCATTGCCCGGAATGCAGTAAACCGGTGGACGCCTGCATCTGCAAACAGACCGTTATCCCGGCCGGCGACGGCATCGCTCGCGTGCGCCGCGAAAGCAAGGGCCGTGGCGGCAAGACGGTGACCACCATCACCGGCGTGCCGTTGGCTGAAGACGCGCTCAAGGAACTGGCCACGACGTTGAAGAAACGCTGCGGTACCGGCGGGGCGTTGAAAGACGGGATCATTGAAATCCAGGGCGATCATGTCGAGCTACTCTTGGCTGAACTGATCAAGCTCGGTTTCAAAGCGAAGAAGTCCGGCGGCTAGCAGCCTCTGTGAAAACCACTTGCGGCTTGATCCAGCCCTGATTGCCTTCAGGTCTGGCGTCGCCGTCATGGTTTTCACAGAGCCTGTTCTTGACCGGTTTCTAAACTCGTTGCGGTCTGCGGGGTCTACCCCCTCGTTGACGAACCGTCATTTTCATTCTTTAGACTGCGCCGACCTGAATCCAGGCGACGCACTATGACTTCTTTATAGGGGACTTCGATGTCCGTACGACGCACACGCAAAGACGATGGCAGCCAATGGACAGTTGCGGACAGCCGCAGTGTTTACGGGATTCGCCATTGGGGGGCCGGGTATTTCGCGATCAATGACGCCGGTCGCGTCGAAGTTCGTCCGAACGGTCCGAGCAGCTCGCCCATCGACCTGTTCGAGCAAGTCGACCAACTGCGCAAGAGCGGCTTGTCGCTGCCGTTGCTGGTGCGCTTCCCCGATATCCTGCAAGACCGCGTGCGTCAGCTGACCGGCGCGTTCGACGCCAACATCGAGCGCCTGGAATACCAGAGCAAATACACGGCGCTGTACCCGATCAAGGTCAACCAGCAGGAAGCGGTGATCGAGAACATCATCGCCACCCAGAACGTTTCCATCGGCCTGGAAGCCGGTTCCAAGCCTGAGCTGCTGGCGGTGCTGGCGCTGGCGCCGAAGGGCGGCACCATCGTCTGCAACGGCTACAAGGACCGCGAGTTCATTCGCCTGGCGTTGATGGGCCAGAAGCTCGGCCACAACGTCTTCATCGTGATCGAGAAAGAATCCGAAGTCGGTCTGGTGATCGAAGAAGCCAACTCGCTCAAGGTCAAGCCTCAGGTCGGTCTGCGTGTGCGCCTGTCGTCCCTGGCGTCGAGCAAATGGGCCGACACCGGTGGCGAGAAGTCCAAGTTCGGTCTGTCGGCGGCCCAGCTGCTGTCGGTGGTCGAGCGCTTCCGCGCGGCTGGCCTGGACCAGGGCATTCGCCTGCTGCACTTCCACATGGGTTCGCAGATCGCCAACCTGGCGGACTACCAGCACGGTTTCAAGGAAGCAATCCGCTACTACGGCGAACTGCGCAACCTTGGTCTGCCGGTCGATCACATCGACGTCGGCGGTGGCCTGGGCGTGGACTACGACGGTACGCACTCGCGTAACGCCAGTTCGATCAACTACGACATGGACGATTACGCCGGTGTCGTGGTCGGGATGCTCAAGGAGTTCTGCGACGCGCAAAACCTGCCGCACCCGAACATCTTCTCCGAGAGCGGCCGTTCCCTGACCGCGCACCACGCCATGCTGGTGATCCAGGTGACCGACGTCGAGAAACACAACGACGACGTGCCGCAGATCGAGAACAAGGAAGCGCTGCCGGAAACCGTGCAGTGGCTGGTGGACTTGCTGGGGCCGACCGATATCGAGATGGTCACCGAAACCTACTGGCGCGCCACGCACTACATGAGCGATGTCGCTGCGCAGTACGCCGATGGCAAGTTGACCCTGGCGGAAAAAGCCCTGGCCGAGCAATGCTATTTTGCCGTTTGCCGTCGCCTGCACAACTCGTTGAAGGCGCGTCAGCGTTCCCACCGTCAGGTGCTCGATGAGCTCAACGACAAGCTGGCCGACAAGTACATCTGCAACTTCTCGGTGTTCCAGAGCCTGCCGGACACCTGGGCCATCGACCAGGTCCTGCCGATCATTCCGCTGCATCGCCTCGACGAAGAGCCGCTGCGTCGCGCAGTGTTGCAGGACCTGACCTGCGACTCGGACGGCAAGATCAACCAGTACGTCGACGAGCAGAGCATCGAAACCAGTCTGCCGGTGCACTCCCTGAACGAAGGCGAGGACTACCTGCTGGGTGTGTTCCTGGTCGGCGCCTATCAGGAAATTCTCGGCGACATGCACAACCTGTTCGGTGACACCGATTCGGTGAACATCTACCAGAACGCCGATGGCAGCGTGTACCACGCCGGTATCGAAACCCACGACACCATCGAAGACATGCTGCGCTACGTGCACTTGTCGCCGGAAGAGTTGATGACTCACTACCGCGACAAGTGCGCCAGTGCCCGCATCAGTGCCAGCGAACGTACCCAGTTCCTCGATGCGTTGCGCCTGGGCCTGACACGTTCTTCTTACCTGTCTTCCTGAGGTAAGCATCACGCTCATCAGGTTGTCTGAAAATTTCCCGTTCGCTACGGAAATTTCAGATGACCTGGTGCGGCGTTTCTCTTTTTTCAAGCGAAGCGGCCTACGTCCTCGGCTATCCAAGTCATTTGGTCTTCTTTTCGCGTAGGTCATTTCCTAAGTTGTACTTCACCTCTCTACTCGGCCATGGCTCTCGGCGAGAATCCCCGGCCGCCCCTCCTGTAGAGAATCGCCGATGTTCGATCCAGTCAACGAACCTGACTTCCGTCTGGACGTAGCAGGTCTGTCCGACGCTTTCGAGGTCCTGGCCTTTACCGGTAGAGAAGCCATCAGCGAGCCGTTCGTGTTCGACGTGCAATTGCTGATCGAAGACCCCGCGCTCGACCTCGCCAGCCTGTTGTACCGTTCGGCTTCCCTGCACTTCGGGCCGCAGGGCAACCGTGTCCATGGTCAATTGCAGGAACTCGTCCAACGCGACCATGGGTCAACGCTCAGACTCTGTCATGTGCGTCTCGGCCCGAGGCTGGCGTGTCTGGCGCAGCGCTTCAGCCGGCGTATTTTCAGCGCGAGGACAGTGCCGCAGATTCTCGATCAAGTGCTCAGGGAGCACGGCATTGTCGGACAGCAGCGGCGCTTCGAGCTGCAGGGTGATTACCCGCTTCGCGACTACTGCACGCAATACCGCGAATCGGACTTGCAATTCGTCCAGCGATTGTGTGCCCAGCAACGGCTTCATTATCACTTTGAGCACCGGGCGCACGGGCATTGCGTGGTGTTTGCCGATGGGCAAGGGCATTTCTGCAAGGGCCAGGCGGTGGATTTCCGCCCCGAAGGCCGCCCACCGGCTGTGCGCCGTTTCGAGGTGCAGCGTTGCGTGGACAGCACCGCGCAGACTGCGCAAGGTCACTCGGACCTGCCGACGCTGCGCAGTGGTCAGCTGATGCCGTTGTCCGGTCATCCGGTCCGCCAGTGGAATCATCTGTGGTTGCTCACTCACGTCGAGCATCAGGGCAGTCAGGATCCGCGGGTGCCTTACAGCAATCATGTGCGGGCGGTGCATTGGCAGGCATCGTTCGAGCCACCCCGTTGTGTGGATAAACCCCTGATGCACAGCCTGCAACGTGCATGGGTGGTGGATGTCGATGAGTCCCGGCCCGACCCTTCCCGACCGGTGGCGGTGCAGTTTGACTGGGTCTATCAAGGCGAGGGGGCTGCGCCGAGCCACTGTTGGTTACCGCTGGCGCCGGAACTGCAAGCCGTCGGCGTCGGGTCGCTGAGCGAGGGCGCGGAGGTGGTGGTGAGTTTTGTCGAAGGCGATCCGGACCAGCCGATGATTACCGGCGTCATACACCTGCCTGCCCGTGACGACACTGGGCAGCAGGCGAAGGCATCCATCGACGACGACGCCCTGCCGGAAGGCGTGCAGGACTGGTTGCGTTCAGGCGAGCCCTTGCTGTTGCTCTGTCTGCTGCCCGGCGGCGGTAGTTTCAATCATTGTGCGCAGACGATCTGTACCTGTCGGACGTTGACGCAACCTGGCTGGAGCGGCATCGCATGATCGACGTGCACATGCCCGATCCGATCGCACAATGGTTGCTGTTGGACAGATCGGGCGCACCGCAGGCGAGTTTGAGGTTGCAACGCACTCTTGCCGAGGCGTCGCAGTTTTCATTGTTCGAAGGGACTGAATGGCATGCACTGAAAGATCACGGTCCGGTGTTGGTCGACCTGCGGACTTGCCCGGCACTGGCGGACACTTGCCGACACGACGCACACCAATGGCAAGGTTTGTTGCTGACCAGTGAGGCTTGCGCCACACCATTGCTCGCGCACTTGCGGCGCATGCTGACGGTCTCGTTCGGCCTGCATCATCGGGCACTGCTCAGCTACTACAACCCGCAGACCGCCAGTTACTTCTTCGATGCCTGCGATGCCGGGGAGTTGACTCGCTGGTTGGGGCCGATCAGTCAATTGCGCTGGTTCGGCGGGACTTGGGCTGACCGGGCGATTGGCAGCCAGGGTTGGCAGCAGTTGCTCAACCCGGGGCTTGCCGTGCGTCCTTTGGCGCCAGAGGAAGACCTCAGCCCCCGGCAACGGGAAAACCTGCAAACCTGTCTGCTGGAGCAGCATGCCTGGCGCTGGAGCCAGGCCACCGGCTGCGAATATTTTCGCTTGTGGTCGCATCTGCAGGAGGGGCTGGCGCTGGGCTTCAGCGAGCGGCCGGTACTCGATGGCTGGTTGTGGTTGCGCTTGCAATACCACGGGGCCGTGCCCCAACTGCCGCTGGTGGGAAACACCCAGCAGGAGCGCCTCGATGACCTGCGTAGCCGCTGGCAGGGCGACGAGCCGCGAGCATGACATTCGAAGTCAAAATCGCCTGGTTGCCGAGCACAAACCCCTCTCAATGAGCGCGGGCGAACCAGCCGTCGTGGCGGCGCAGGCGCCAGGCAATGGCCCCGAGAGTCAGGCTGCGGAGCAACATGAACAGCAGAAAAGTTATCCACAGGCCATGGTTGCCAAACCCTTGCAGCGCCCAAGCGAATGGCACCAGCAAAGCCACCGTCAGCAGCATGCCGTTACGCATTTCACGGGCACGGGTGGCGCCGATGAACAGGCCGTCGAGCAGGTAGCTCCAGACGGCGATCAATGGCAGCGCAGCGAGGTAGGGCAGATACATGAATGCGGTATCGCGCACGCTGGCAATGTCGGTCTGCATTGCGATGAACAGGTGCCCGGCCAACAGGAACAGCACGGCGAAACCCAGGCTCGCCAGCAACGACCAGCCGCAAGCCACCACCAGAGACCGACGCAGGGCATCGCGGTCGCGGGCACCGATGGCATGCCCGCACAGGGCTTCCACCGCGTGAGCCAGGCCATCGAGCGCGTGGGCGGTCAGCAGCAGGCCGTTGAGCAACAGGGCGTTGGCCGCGACAGTGGCGTCGCCCAACCGCGCACCTTGTACGGTGATCAGGAAAAAAACCGATTGCAGGGCCAGGCTACGGATAAAAATGTCGCGGTTCACCGCCAGCAACGGGCGCCAGCTCTGCCACAAGCCCAGGGCCGCCCAGACAATGTGACCGGGGTAGGCGCGCAAGGCCTGGCGGGTCATCAACAGGCCGATCAGCGCGCCGGTCCATTCGGCAATCACCGAGGCCCGGGCGGCACCGACCACGCCCCATTCCAGGCCAAGGACAAACCAAAGGTTCAGGGCGATATTGACCAGGTTGGTGCTCAGGAGAATCACCAGTGGCGCCCGGGCGTTTTGCGTACCGAGGAACCAGCCGACCAGCGCATAACTGGCCAACGCTGCGGGCAGGCCGAACAACCGCGTATGGAAAAACTCGCGGGTCATCTGATCCAGCTCTGCCGACGGTTGCATGAAGTGCAGTGCGGCCCCGCTCAGCGGTACGCCCGCGACACCCAGGACAATCGCCAGGCCCATTGCCAGCAACAGCCCCTGCAACAAAATCTGCCGCAATGCCGCACCGTCCCCACGTCCGGCAGCCTGCGCGGCAAACCCGGTGGAACCCATGCGCAGAAAACCCATGGCCCAGGCCAGGAAGGTGTACAGGCTGGCCCCGACCGCAACGGCACCGAGCTGATGGGCGTGGGGCAGGTGACCGATGACGGTGCTGTCGACCAGTGCCACCAGCGGTACGGAAATATTCGAGAGAATCATCGGCGCTGCCAGCGCCCAGACCCGGCGATGGGTAGGACGGTCGCGCCAGTCGGCAATCAGCTTGGACATGCAGGCTCCTTGGAGGAGCGGGCATTGTAGCGACACATGTGCATGTGCCGCGATTCAATGTGGGAGGGCGTCAGTGCATGATCCAGCTAAGCAACCACAACCCCAGCATCAACCAGATGATCCCCATGATGATCGACGCATTCATGAACGCGCGGATCGCCGACCACAGCAGCACCAGCCCGAGGATCAAGACAACGATGCTGATGATCGAGGTGTCCATGCCCAGCGCGCGGGACAAGCCGTCGACAAAATTGCTGCTGGCGCGGCTCACCAGTTGGAACAGGCCGCTGAGCGCATCAACGATGAAACGGATGACAGAACCAATGGCTTGACCGAGCCATTCGAAAAAACCTTCTACCTGCATGGAATGAGCGTCCTGATGAGTTCGAGCGTTGGGCCATTGATCGCGGTGGCGAGTTCCCCACAAGCATAGAGTGTTGTGCATGACCTGTGGAAGCGAGCCTGCTTGCCGATCTTTGTCACTTGCCTTCACCTGTGATCCCCCCGAAGCTATACGCCTTCAGGAGAGCCCGATGAACCTTGTTGAATTGACCGAACGCCTGCACGCCATCCGTGACCGCAATGACTGGCAGCCATTTCACAGCCCGAAAAACCTGGCCATGGCCGCGAGTGTCGAAATGGCCGAGCTGGTGGAAATTTTCCAGTGGCTGACCGAAGACCAGTCGCGGCAGTTGCCCGCTGACAAACTGGCCCATGCCGGCCAGGAAATCGGCGACATCGTGCTCTATCTGCTATTGCTGTGCGGGGAGTTGGGGCTGGACATGAATGACGTGGTGCGCAGCAAACTGGCCGACAGCGAGCGGAGGTTCAGCTGATGAGCGACCGTCATTTCGATCAACTGGCGACCCGTTTCGCGGAAAAAATCTACGGCGGTGCCAAAGGCGCAATCCGTTTGGCGGTGCTGCAGGCCGATCTGGCCGAAACCCTGCCGGACCGGCCATTGCGGGTGCTGGATATCGGCGCCGGTCTGGGCCACATGTCGTTGTGGCTGGCCGAACGCGGGCATCAAGTGACGCTGGCCGAGCCCGCCGAACCGATGCTCGAAGGCGCCCGCCAGCGTTTCGCCGAAGCCGGGCAAACCGCAACGTTCATTCAGGCGCCGTGGCAGGATCTGCTGGGTCAATTGACCGAACCTTACGATCTGGTGCTGTGCCACGCGGTGCTGGAATGGCTGGCCGAGCCCCACGCGATCCTGCCGGTGTTGCATCAATTGACCAAGGCCGATGGCTGGCTTTCCCTGGCGTTCTACAATCGCGATGCGCTGATCTATCGCAACCTGCTCAAGGGCCATTTCCGCAAGATGCGCAAGAACGACATGGCCGGCGAGAAGCAGAGCCTGACCCCGCAACAACCCCTTGATCCACGGGAATTGGCGGCGCAACTTGAAGGTCTGTGGCAGGTCGAAACCCAGAGTGGAGTGCGGGTTTTCCACGATTACATGCCGGTGGAGTTCCAGGCCCGCGCCGAATTGGTGGACTTGCTGGAAATGGAGCTTGCCCACCGTCGTCACCCAAGCTTTGCCGGGCTTGGGCGTTACCTGCACTGGATCTGCCGGCCGGTCTGATCGGAGCGCAAAATGAAAACTCGTTCAGGGTTGCTGCTGTTATGTCTGGGTTTGGCTGCATGTCAGGGCAGCAATCCGTACGTGGCGTCCTCCAAGCCCCTCCCTCCGGCGCCAGCGCAGGCGGCCAATACCTTTGACCGCAGCGCCTACCCGGCACCACCGCGTGACTATGGGCGCTATCGCAGCTGGGCCTGGCTCAACGGACAAATGCCGCCGGGCACTGCATGGGCAGATTCGGCCCAGGTTGCCGAAGCGGTCAGCAGCGCGCTCGATCAACGCGGTTTGCGCCCGTTGCATGACAACCGTCCGGCGGACCTGTTTGTCAGTGCCGACCTGCGCATGGAAACCCGTTTGCGCCAGGTCCGTGACGATTACTACGGCGGTGGCTACTACGGCGGTTATGGCGGTTACAACCGTTACGGCAATGGCTACGGCGCCTACACCGCAGTCCCGATCGTCCGCACCTATCAGGAACAGGTCGTGGTGGTGCAAGTGGATTTATACGATGCACAAAGCGGTCAAGCCGTGTGGAGTTCCAGCGCTGAAACCAGCAATCGCGGCACTCAGAGTGAGCAGGTGGATGCCATACGCAAGGCTGTAGAAAAGGCGCTGTCGGCGTATCCTCCCAGTTAGATAACAAGCCTTTCGCAGGTTCATGTCTTCAACCGGAGAATCATCATGTTCCGCCGTTTCGTTTTACTGGCAGTGGCCGCACTGCTCAGTGCCTGCGCAGCCAACCAGGTCAATCATGACTTCGACGCCAGCCGCGACTTTGCCGCCTATCACAGCTGGAGCTGGAAAGAGCCCGTCTTGCAATATCGCCCCGATGATCCACGGATCAAGAGTGACCTGACCGAGCAACGCATCCGCCAGTCAGTGACCGATCAGCTTGATCAGCGCGGGTTGCGCCCTGCTGCCACGGGTGCCAAGGCTGACTTGAATGTACAGACCTATCTGATTGTCGAAGAACGCCAGCAACAGATAACCACCAACTACGGCGGCGGTTATGGCAACCCGTGGAGCGGCTACTGGGGCGCGCCGATGTACAACGAGACCCGGCTCGTCTCATACAAGGTCGCCACGATTCAGATCGACCTGTTCGACGGCAGGGACGGCAAACTGGTGTGGCGCGGCAGCGACGAACAGATACTCAGCCGCACGCCCAATCCAGCCGATCGCAGCAATGCGATCCACGAAACCGTCACCCGGATACTGTCCAACTATCCACCCCGGTAAACACCCCACAAACCCTGTAGGCGCGAGCCTGCTCGCGATAGCGGATTGTCAGTCGACACAGAGGCTGACTGATCCAACGCCATCGCGAGCAGGCTCACGCCTACAGGGTTTTTTGTTGTCTTGGCTGGCGAGTTGCCAGCAGCCTCGTCAACCCTTGTCTACACTGCCTTGACCAATGGAGGTAGCGCTCGGCAACGCGCCGGCAAAGGAGTGCGCCATGTCTCCCCGCATGCAGTTTCGCGGCCCGGCCCGGCAACGTGGGGCAATCGGTTTGATGGCCGCCGCCACCCTGGCGATAGCGCTGGGGTTCACGTTGCTGGTGATCGACACTGGCAGGCTCTACATGGAACAGCGCAAGTTGCAACGGGTGGCGGATACCGCAGCGCTGGAAGCCGTGAGCCGCGATGGCAATTGCAAGTCCGGGCAGAGCGCAACCATCTACGCCAGCCAAAGCGCAACACGCAACGGCTTTACCGTGACCGCGGACAACACGCTGACTGCCAGTTGCGGCACCTTGCAGACCGGCGCGGATAACCTCCGTGCGTTCGTGGTCGACGCCACTAAAACCGCAGCCGTCCAAGTCATCGTCAGCCGACCTGTCAACACCAGCATCGCAGCCGGCATTGGTGCGTTGCTCTCCGGTGGGCCGGTCAGCCTCACGACCCGGCTCAGCGCCACCGCCGTCGCCGCCGAACCCAAGATCACCCTGGCCCAATTGAGTATTCGCAGCACGTTGTTGAGCGTCGACAGCGCAAGAGCAAACCTGTTGAACCCCCTGTTCTCGACGTTGTTGGGCGGCAATGTCAACCTGACCGTCGGCGGTTGGGACGGGTTGGTCAAGACGGATATCAACCTGCTGAAATTCATGGACCAGCTCGCCATCGAACTGGGCGTGTCCGCCGGGAACTACACCGCGCTACTGAATACCCAGGGTTCCGTGACCCAATTCATCAAAGCCGCCGCCAACGTGGTGAACCTCAACGGCGCTACGGCGCAGGTCAAGACCGCGCTGGCCAATTTGCAAGTGGCGGCCACCGGCGCCTCGCCGATCAACCTGGGGGATTTGCTGCAATTGCAAACCGGCACGCAAGAAGCGGGGCTCGACGCTACGGTGCAGCTGTTTCAATTGATTCAGGGTTTTGTCCAACTGGCCAACAAGAACAGTGCGGTGATCGCGACGTTGCCCGTGAATGTCTTGGGGTTGGCTGGGGTGTCGACCCGCATCAAAGTGATTCAGCCGCCGCAGTTTTCTGCTGTTGGCGACCCGGCGCTGGCGAAAGTCGCGCCGCTGGGAGTGAACAGGATTTATGTGAGCACGGCACAGGTTCGCGTATTGGTGTCGGTTGATCTGTCGCTGATCAACTCCGTTTTGCAATTGGTCAACACGCTGTTGACGCCGGTCGTGGGGTTGGTCAATACGCTCCTGGCACCCGGTTGCATTCTTGGCAGCTGCACCCAGACCGACCTGAAGATCCTGCCCAACGGGCTGAACCTCGACCTCGGTATTGAAGCTGGAGTCGGCAGCAGTTATGTCACGGACTATTCCTGCGCCAGCCCTACCAGCAAGAGCCTCACCGCCACCACCAACATCTCCGCTCTGCAAGTTAAAGTGGGTCAGATCGACGATGCCATCTGGCTCTCTTCTTCCTCAGCGCAAAGCCTTTCGCCGCTGCCTTTGGTCGATATCGGCTCGAAATCCTGCACGCTGCTTAACTGCGGCGCACGAACCCCGTTCGGCGGCGGCGGTAGCGAGATCATGATCGATAGTCCAATTGCCGGTAAAACCGAACCCAATTACACCTTTGTTAATCCCCATGAAATCAACGTCTCACCAGACCCGACGCATCCGGTCTCGGTGTCCGGAGTGGTGGGCAGCCTGAAAGGGACGCTCGGCGGGGTCACGCTGATTCAACATGCACCCGCCATTGGCAGTCTGCTGGGAGGCTTGTTGAGTACGTTGCTGTCGACGCTGTCTGACGTGGTGAGCTTGTTGATCACCGCCATCAGCGGCCTGCTCGCGCCGCTGGTCGACCCGATTGTCGACAGCCTGCTGCTGAACCTGGGCATCGACGTCAACAAGGTCGACGTCGGTTTCAACCTGACCTGCGGCGAGAAAGGCAAAGCCTATCTGGTGATCTGATCCGAGGCGACCCCTTCGCGGGCAAGCCTCGCTCCTACAGGGTAGGTGGCACAATTGGCAGCTCGATACAAAAGCGTGCGCCCTCGGTGGAGTTACGCACGCTCAGCCGTCCACCCATGTTCTCGACAATCCCGTAACTCACCGACAACCCCAGGCCTGTGCCCACGCCCACCGGTTTGGTGGTGAAGAACGGTTCGAAGATTCGCTCGAGCAATCGCGGGTCGATACCGCCACCATTGTCCTCGACCCACAGCCGCACCGATTGCTCGTCCCGTTCGGCGTACACTGCAATCCAGGGTTTGAAATCTGGGTTGCTTTCGCGTTTGCCGAGCAACGCATCCCGCGCGTTGACCATCAGGTTGATCAGCACTTGTTCAAGCTGATCGACATACCCGCGTACCTGTACTTCAAAAGCGCTTTCACTGATTCGCAAATCAACGCCCTTGCCGCGCATGCCTTCGGCCAGCAATGACAGCGTGCCTTCGATGGCCTGGGCCGGGTTGAACGGGTGTTGTTCGATCTCCGAGCGGCGGCCGAACACGCGCATGTGATCGACCACCCGCGCGGCGCGTTGCACCTGCGTGTCGATGCGGTTGAGCTTGTCGGTCAGGTAGTCGACCTGCACATCGCCGTTGCTCAGGCGTTTAAGCACATTGACGATGGCCATGCGCATCACGTTCAACGGCTGGTTGATTTCATGGGCCAGGCCGGTGGCCATTTCACCCAGCGTGGCCATTTTCGCGCTTTGCGTGAGCTGTTGCTGGGAGCGGCGCACTTCGGTGTTGTCGCGGCCAACGGCCTGAACTTCGACCAAACGGCCCTGCGCGTCGAACACCCCGCGATCCGACCAGACCCACCAGGCGTGTTCGCGGCCGGGCAGTTGCAGATTGATTTCCGCGGTGCTCACCGGGAACTCCGGGCTCAACTGGCCCAAGCGCTGGAGGAACGCTTCCCGCTGTTCAGTTGACATCCAACTGCCCAGATCGACCCCCGGTAATTGCTCAGGCGCGCATTCCAGGTAAGTCGCCAGCGGCCGGTTGCCGAAGGTCAAGGTCAGGTCCGGCCGGTAGCGGCAGATCATTGCCGGTGAGTCTTCCACCAGAATCCGGTAGCGCTCTTCGCTTTGCTTGACCTGTTCGGCGGCCAGGGTGACTTCGGTGACGTCCAGCCACAGGCCCACGGCCTCCACCGGCAAGCCGAGGTCATCGCGCAGCAGTTTGGCTTCGTCGAGAATCCAGTGGTAATCACCGCGATAATCACGCAACCGATAGCGCACGCTGACCGACCCTTCGCGCAGCAGCGAACGGCTACGTTCGAAGTAGCGGTCTCGGTCGTCGGGATGAACCTTGTCCACCAGCGCGGCACCACCACAGTCGTCGAGTCCCCAGCCGAGCAGCGGCAGCAGGCTGTCACTGTAAAACGTCGGTTGCAGCGCGCCTTCGACATACTGCTGCACGTAAATAACGGCAGGGGAACTGGCGATCAGATTGTCCAGCCGGGCATGGGCGGTCGCGGCCTGTTGCTCCTGGTTCTTGATATCGCTGATGTCGAGCATGAACCCCACCAGACGACGGTTTTTGCCGATACCCACAGCCTGGCCTTGCAGGCGATACCAGATCGGCGTGGCCGTCGAACCCGGGCGATGCAAACGCACGCACATCAGCAAGGGGATGCCTTCGTCCTGTAAGGCTTGCAAGCGACTGCGCAATTCTTCGCGGTCGGCGGGATGCACCAGATCAAGCCATTCGTTTGACGGCAAGCGGGCATCTGCAAGGTTCAGAGCGTCGGCGAGCGAAGGGGCCAGTTGCACTTGGGCGCTGTCGCTGAACATCTCCCACCAACCCGTGCCGAGCAGCGCTTGCAGCGACTCCAGGCGTTCCAGTTGCAGATGGTGGTGGTGCTCGCGCAGGCGTTCCAGCAGCGGGCCGGCGAGGGCGGCGGCGAACTGAAGCCAGTCGCGGTCACTGACGTCTGGCGCCCGCTGCTGCACCGGGTAGCAGCCGCACAGCAGCCAGGCGACCACGCCCCGGGCATCGTGATAAGGCACGGCGAAACCCTCGGCATTGGCGAAGATCGCTTGCAGGCGCGGGTGTTCAATGGGGCTAAGCACCTGCGGTGCGGAGCCGTTCAAACTGTCGAGGCCGGTGCCCAGGCGCTGAGCGTTTTGCCACAATTGTGGCCCGTCGAGCCCCGCATAGTGCTGATGAATCTGCCAGCCCTGTTCTTCTTCATCGAGCAACGCCAGGGCGATGCACGGGATGTGAAAACGCTGGGCCAGGCTTTGCAGTTGATCGGTCAGCACATCGGGTAAACGCGACAGACTGCACAGGCGCAATTGCTCACCGATCTGCACCGCGAGCAACTGGCATTGCTCGCGCAGACGTGATTGTCGACGGTCGAGGAGCAAGTCACCGATGTCCAGCAGTTGCAGCAACCAGGCGTCGGCCAAGGGTTGAATCCAGCCGCGCAAATGCAGGGGGTGGCCGCTGAGGCTGTAAAAGTCCAGGTCCAGGTTCTGGCCTTGCCAGTCTGCGGGTGCGCCCTCGACCACCAGGCTGCAATGGGGCAAGAGAAAATCGAGCAGGTGCGGCGCACGCGCGGTGGGCGTCTGTTGGGCCAGCGAATGCCGCAACGGGCCGGTCAAATGCAGCACACGACCTTCGGCATCCAGATGCATCTGCAAGCCGACGCCCATGCCTACTGGCTCCGGGAGAGGTTGCGGCACGGGTGGATGGCGATTGAGCAGACGCCCGAAGAGCTTGTCGCCGGCACTCAAAATTGCAGGCTCGAACTGGCGGTGAGTGTGGCTGGCAAGTTCGGCACCTGGCCGATGCCCGGCAAGGTCAGAAACGGGATGACGGCACTCAATTTGGTGGTCGGGTAGTTGATACTGACCTTCAGCACGCCGGCGGTGTAGGTCGTGGTCGCATCCGTATCGACATTGAAATTCAGAGCAACAGGAATCCACGCCAATTGTCGGCTCAGTTCGTCTTTGACCACGGTCTTGAGTGCGGCTTCATAACCGGGTGTGTTCGGGTCCAGCGCCACACTTCGGCGCACGGCTTCGGCAGTCGACTGGTTGAACGACTGCATCAGCAACAGCGGCAGGCTGTAAGTGACGATTGCGTAGAACACCGCGAAAAAGATGACGAACACCAGGGCGAATTCAATCGCCGCGGCGCCTTTTTGTTTGTGGGGGAGGCTGGTTTTCATGAGTGCGTCTACCCTGACCATCACGAGGTAATGTCAGCATAGAATCATTCAGCCAATACGGACGTTTTTTACCGGATGCAGAGCATTGTCCTACTGATCTGGCTGGCACTGTGCGCGGCGCAGGATGCACGGCAACGGCACATCGCCAACAGTTTGACCCTGGGCGCAGGGGCTTTTGCATTGGCGTATCTGCTGTGGAGCGGCAGCACCTGGCTGGGCGCGCCGGCAGAGCAGGGTGGCTGGGCGGCATTGCTCGCGCTGGCTTTCACCTTACCCGGTTACGCCATGCGAAAACTCGGCGGTGGTGATGTGAAACTCATGATCGCCCTTGGGCTGGCGACCGACGGTCGGCATGTTTTAGGCGTGTTTATCGGTGCAGGATTGGCCAGTGTCGTATGGCTGCTGCTGGCGCCAAGAGTCTGGCTTCATTTCGGTCAAGGGCTTAGAGATCGTTTGCTGTACTTGGAGCCTGGAATGTCAAAAAAACAGCCCTTTGCGCCCTTCCTGTTGGTGGGGTTGCTGTTGACGTTTGCCTGGCTCCGCTAGTCATTCGGTTTTGTACAGAGTCGAAAAGTACGACTACTTTCATACAACAAGTAGCTGTACAGCCAGCGGCTGCATGTACAGGAACGGTCAGCCTTTTTGACCTTGCAGGGAGTTGCACGTGAACAAGCGTATCTCAGCAGTAAAAGTCCTTGTGGTCGACGACCAGCCATTGATCGTTGAAGAACTCTGCGAATTTCTCGAGAGCAGCGGCTACCGTTGTGTACCTTGTGAGTCCGCTCATCAAGCCATCGAACGTTTCAACGAAGACACTGACATCGGTTTGGTGCTGTGTGATTTGCACATGCCTGGGCTGGACGGGATTCAACTGGTTCAGGAGCTGCAACGCCTGTCCGGCAAGCACCGTGCATTCGAAGCGATCATGCTCACCGGGCGTGCCGACAAGCAGGACGTAATCAAGGCACTGCGAGCCGGCATTGCCGATTACTATCAGAAGCCGATTGACCTGGGTGAGTTGCTCGAAGGCTTGCAGCGCCAGGAAGTGGCCTTGCAGGAGCGGCACAAGACGTTGCAACTGGGGCATCTGAACCAGAAGTTGCAGTATTTGTCGGAATCGATCGATGACCTGTATCAGGACCTGGATCGGGTTCGCCGTGCTCCGTTTGTCTCAGGCACTGCGGATTCGGAAGACGGTACGGTCAGTGAGGCTGATCGGGAGGAGATCCCGGCGATTTTCAATCAGCTGTCGCCTCGGCAGCTGGATGTGGCGCGGTTGGTGGGCAAGGGGCAGACCAATTATCAGATTGCCTGCGAGTTGGGGATTACCGAGAACACGGTGAAGTTGTATGTGTCGCAGGTGTTGCGGTTGACGCATATGCATAATCGCACGCAGTTGGCGTTGGCGTTGTCGCCGAGTAATTCGGGGATGCGGCAGAGGGTTACGGCGCATTGAGTTTTGCTGGTCTTTCACTGATCAAACTGTGGGAGCTGGCTTGCCAGCGATGGCGCCCCGCCAACCAATCAATCTCTCCCAGATGCACCACAAATCCAATTGTGGGAGCCAGCCCTGCTGGCGATGGCGGCCTGCCAGCCGACCAATCTCTCCCAGCCACCCCAATCCAACTGTAGGAGCTAGCCCTGCTGGCGATGGCGGCCTGCCAACCAACCTATCTCTGCCAATCAACCTATCTCCGCCAGGCGTACTCCGTCCCTGTGGGAGCTGGCTTGTCGGGTCGCCGCATCGCAGCGATGGCGGTGGAACAGGCAAAGTTGTTTAACCGCCAATAAAAACACCAGAACCTTCCCACACGTT
>NZ_RCNY01000057.1:0-50114 GCF_004307635.1 Pseudomonas sp. Sample_22 | reverse complement strand
ATGTCATCACCAATGTTTATGCTTTCACCGACTTTGCGGGTGAGTATCAGCATGGTCTTCTCCTTGATTGCTTTCTGGGGCACCTGATTCGGACAGTGCAGAGGTCGGTGGTATGTATAGATTAGTGCGAAGTCTCACAATTTGGGTGCCTCTTTCTGACGCGCAGATGCAGCATTAATTCCCAAGGTGTAACTATACAGAGGCCGTAACCATCATTCTCGTTGTTTTGAGCCCATTTTGCGGCACTCGAGAAGTATTCATGGGTGCTAAAATCCGCGCTTTAAGCATTCAGAGGGAAACGCAGTGCGCAAAATGGTCTTGGTGATTGCAGTATTGGCGCTGGCGGGATGCGGTGAGGGCAAGCGAGTGGATGCGCCAAAGCCGCAGGCTACAGCGGTGGGTACCCCGGCTCAGGTCTCGGGTCCACAATGGGATCTGGAAGTGCGAGGTGAAACGCCGCAGGCGGTCAGCGATCTCAGCGGCTGGCTGATCGAGCATAGTTTCATGTCCAACGTGATTCGCGAAAACGGCAAGACCCGGATTCTGATGGGGCCATACAACTCAAAGGCCGAAGCCGACGCCAAGCAAGCGCAGGTGAACGCAGCGCTGGTCAAGGCGAAGAAGCAGAACATTGAAGTGTTGGTGCTTGAGCGCCCGGCAGTTCAGTAATACCGTTTGGCGCTGCAACAAAGCCTGCGCTAGAAAACAAAAAAGGCCTCGGATGGCGGATCCGAGGCCTTTTTTCATTCAGAAAGCATTTAACCGCAGGCTTTCATATCGACTGAGCCGACAAATTCATTGCCGCGCCCCATGACGCACGCCACGCTTTGATTTCGCTGACGTTCCCAAGCCTGGACCGGATAGGTTTTATCCCAGGCTTCATACAGTTGCCGGTCCTGTTTCGACAAGCGCAAGCCGTACTGTTTGCTCATGTAGAAGTAAGTCCGGGCGATCATCCCGCGAATGGATGGGCGCGGCATGACCTTTTTCGCCTTGAAATCAACTTGAGTCAGGCAAGAACCGTATTGGCCTGATTGCTCCGGCAGCCAACCGAAACTGAAGTTGCTGCGATCGCCATTGACCTCGCCGATGCTCGGCACCAGGTTATGCAAGTCTGCCTCGGCTTTCTGATAAACGGGGTCATACCGTGTGCAATTCTTGCGACCGCCTTCCTGCCAGCACTGGCGCTGATGACCAATTTGCCAGGCTGGAACAATATGCTCCCACTCGATACGCGAAGCACGTTTGGCGTTTTTGCGCGGTACATACCCGCAGGCGGCGAGGTTCACCCTGTTACCTGTGTATTTGCAGCCGCAATAAAACTCGGTGGATTGCGGCGCATACAACTTCCAGGCGACTTTCTTGGCCTCGCTGAAAGTGCGTGGAGCATCGGCATGGGCGCCCATGGTGAACAGCAGAAACAGCAAAGCGAAACAACGGACACTCATTGACTCAGTCTTCCTTCGGCACAACCCAGAAAATCTGCACACCGCCGTCATCGCGATAGGCGAGGGTGACGTTGTCGTTTTCATCGATTTCTTCGAGCAAACGTTCCCACTCATCCACCGGTTCGTCCGGGAGACGGAAAATCAGCGCAGCCTTGGCTTTTTGAGCGGTGGGGGAGTTGATGATTTTCTGAACGCGCGTGCCCATGCGTACATAGGAGTCAGGTGAGGCAGAAGTGGTGTCCACGGAATTATCCTTATTAAGCTGTACGTGCATACAGTATTTAACTGTAGGCATTTTCGCAACTGCTTAAAATTCAAGAAAATCCTCTGACAGCGATTTATTCCGTTTGGTGTAGGAAGAAGGGATTTTTTTGTCAGTCGTTAGATGCGAGCCACTCGCCGACGCAGGCGAGTGGCTTGTACGGTGCCCGACCGGATTCAGTGGGGCGAGGGCGAATCAGTATTCCCAGAACATCCGTTGCAGCTCTTTGCTGTCGTTGGTCTTGGTCAGTGCGACCATGGCCAGGATGCGGGCCTTCTGCGGATTCAGGTCATGCGCCACGACCCAGTCGTACTTGTCGTCAGGCTGTTCAGCGTTGCGCAGAACGAAACCGCCAGCGTTGACGTGAGAAGAGCGGATGATCTGCACGCCATCCTTGCGCAAGGCTTGCAGGCTTGGAACAACTCGCGAAGAGACAGAGCCATTGCCGGTGCCGGCGTGAATGATCGCTTTGGCACCAGACTGAGCCAGTGCCTTGTAGGCGGTATCGCTGACGTTGCCATAGGAATAGGCAATTTCGACGTCAGGCAGGCTCTTGATGGTTTTGATGTCGAATTCCGAATCCATGGTGTGGCGCTTGGCCGGCAGGCGGAACCAGTAGGATTTGCCCTCGACCACCATTCCCAGCGGCCCCCAGGCACTTTTAAACGCCTCGGTCTTGATGTTGATCATCTTGCTGACATCGCGACCCGACTGGATTTCATCGTTCATGGTCACCAGTACGCCTTTGCCCCGCGCTTCTTTGCTGCTAGCCACCGCCACCGCGTTGTACAGGTTCAGCATGCCGTCAGCCGACATTGCGGTGCCCGGGCGCATGGAGCCGACGACAACGATCGGCTTCTCGGTCTTTTCCACCAGATTCAGGAAGTAGGCAGTTTCTTCCAGGGTGTCAGTACCATGGGTGATCACGATGCCATCGACGTCTTCGCTGTCGGCCAGTTCGGCGACGCGGCGACCCAGTTGCAGCAGGTTTTCGTTGGTGATGCTCTCGGACGCGATCTGCATCACTTGCTCGCCGCGAACGTTGGCCACCTGGCTGAGCTCCGGAACGCCGGCGATCAGTTTGTCGACGCCGACTTTCGCGGCTTGATAAGTGGCGCTGTTGGCAGCGCTCGCACCCGCGCCGGCAATGGTGCCGCCGGTGGCCAGGATCACCACGTTTGCCAGTTTCTGTTGGGTTTCGACTTCTTTTGCCTGAACGGCAGTCGGTAGAAGCAGCAGGAGGGCCAATGCGCCCGGAACAAAGGTCTTGAAAGCAGATGTCATTATTTTTCTCTCTAGTAGTGACGGTGCTGATGCAGGTTCATCTAGATGCGCCCCCGGCGGATCTGAACGCCAGGGGTGCTTGAGAAGAGCAGAATCCGTACCAATTACACTTCGTATTGAGAAAGCTGTTCAAGTAACTGATTTGTTTAAAGATTCAAACAAATTTTCAACGCGGTTCACCGCGCTGTCGTCCGGGTTTCCGACTGATTTTGAGTTTGTCGTTCGGCTCTCCGAAAGTTTGTTTAAGCGTGGGTTGTCGAAGAGCGTTAAAGAAATCGCTGCGCACGCCGATCTGTCCTTGAGGAATCATTTTTTCAGGGAGTTCACATGTCGTTGACCGTCGGTTTTCCAAATGCGTCCGTGATAAACATCGGTGGTAAAGCGCCGTCGACGGTCGCGACATTGACTGACGAGACATCCGAATCTTCGACGCAGCGCCTGGGGCTGGAAGGGGGCGATAAAAAGTCGGTAAGTCTAAGCGGCGGCGCTCAGGGCAGCGAGAAAGCGCAAAGCACCGACAGCCAGCAAAGCATTGCGGTGCAGATGTTGCTCAAACGCATGCAGGAGTTGCAGCAACAACTGCGCGAGCAACAACAGCAATTGGCAGCAACCCAAGCCGCGTCGTTCCAGTCGGCAGAAGCCAAGGCCACTGCCGTCATGTCGATTCAGGCACAGATTGCCGATACGTCTGCGGCATTGATGCAAGTGGCGGCCGCGCTGGCGAAAGAGCTGACAAGCTCTGGAAACGTGATCAGCACTACGGCGTGAGCGGCTACCCTGACAACGTTCCACAGCATTGACAAATCTCGACAAGATTCGCATAGTCCGGTCTACGCAAACGTTTGCGCGCCTTCACTGATGGGTTAAAACCATCGGCGAAGGCCTCGCAGCTTACGTCAGCGCAAGCGTTGCTCACAATAATCATAAGATCGGAGTGAACCCATGAAGCTGCCATTCGCTGGACGTCTTCTCGCTGTCGCAATGCTGGCTGCTGCATCCGCCGCGTTGCCTGTCTCTTCGGCTTTCGCCGAAACGCCTGAAAAACCTAAAGTCGCCCTGGTCATGAAATCCCTGGCCAACGAATTCTTCCTGACCATGGAAGATGGCGCCAAGGCCTACCAGAAAGAACACTCCAGTGAATTCGATCTGATTTCCAACGGGATCAAGGACGAGACTGATACCGCTGGCCAGACGCGCATTGTCGAGCAAATGATTCTGGCCAAGGTCAATGCGCTGGTGATCGCTCCCGCAGACTCCAAGGCCATGGTTCCTGTGATCAAGAAAGCCATCGATGCCGGTATCACCGTGATCAACATCGACAATCAGCTTGATCCGGCCGTGGTCAAAAGCAAGAACCTCAATGTTCCATTCGTAGGCCCGGACAACCGCAAAGGCGCGCGGCTGGTGGGTGAGTACCTGGCCAAGCAGCTCAAGGCGGGTGACGAAGTCGGCATCATCGAAGGCGTGTCCACCACCACCAACGCTCAGGCCCGCACTGCCGGCTTCAAGGATGCGATGGAAGCGGCGCAGATCAAGGTCGTCTCGGTTCAGTCCGGTGACTGGGAGATCGACAAGGGCAACAAAGTCGCCGCGTCGATCCTCAGCGAATACCCGCAAACCAAAGCCCTGCTGGCCGGTAACGACAGCATGGCGCTCGGTGTCGTGTCGGCGGTACGCGCCGCGGGCAAGGCCGGCAAGGTTGAAGTGGTCGGCTATGACAATATCAACGCCATCAAGCCGATGCTCGCTGACGGGCGCGTGCTGGCCACGGCGGATCAGTTTGCCGCCAAGCAAGCGGTGTTCGGCATCGAGACCGCGCTGAAAATCATCAAGGGCGAGAAAGTCGACAGCAGCGCCAGTGGCGTGATCGAGACGCCGGTAGAGCTGGTCACTAAAAAGTAGTCCTCTGGCGACACAACGGTGCTCGCCCGTCCGGGCGAGCACATGGAGAGTTCTTATGTCCGTTCGCGACCCGAACGCTGTCCTTTCGGTCAGCGGCATCGGCAAAACCTATGCGCAACCGGTCCTGACCGGCATCGACCTGACGCTGATGCGCGGGGAAGTGCTGGCGCTGACCGGTGAAAATGGCGCTGGCAAAAGCACCCTGTCGAAGATCATCGGCGGGTTGGTCACGCCGACCACCGGCCAGATGCAATTTCAGGGGCAGGACTATCGCCCGGGCAGCCGCACCCAGGCTGAGAATCTGGGCATTCGCATGGTCATGCAGGAGCTCAATCTGTTGCCGACCTTGTCGGTGGCGGAAAACCTGTTTCTCGATAACCTGCCGAACAACGGCGGCTGGATCAGCCGCAAGCAACTGCGCAAGGCGGCGATCGAAGCCATGGCACAAGTCGGGCTCGATGCAATCGATCCGGACACGCTGGTTGGCGAACTGGGCATCGGTCATCAGCAAATGGTCGAGATTGCCCGCAACCTGATCGGCGACTGTCATGTTCTGATCCTCGACGAGCCGACCGCGATGCTGACGGCCCGTGAAGTCGAGATGCTGTTCGAGCAGATCACCCGTCTGCAAGCGCGTGGCGTGTCGATCATCTACATTTCCCATCGCCTGGAAGAACTCGCCCAAGTCGCCCAGCGCATTGCAGTGCTGCGCGACGGCAACCTGGTGTGCGTCGAGCCGATGGCCAGTTACAACAGTGAACAACTGGTCACCTTGATGGTGGGGCGGGAGCTGGGCGAACACATCGACATGGGCGTGCGCAACATCGGTGCTCCGGCATTGACGGTCAAGGGCTTGTCTCGCGCCGACAAAGTTCGGGATGTGTCCTTTGAGGTGCGTGCCGGAGAAATCTTTGGTATTTCCGGATTGATCGGGGCAGGGCGCACCGAGTTGTTGCGGCTGATCTTCGGTGCCGACGCCGCAGACAGCGGCACCGTAGCGCTAGGCTCTCCCGCGCAAGTCGTCAGCATTCGCTCGCCGGTGGATGCGGTTGCCCACGGCATCGCCCTGATCACTGAAGACCGCAAGGGCGAAGGCTTGCTGCTGACTCAGTCGATCGGCGCCAACATTGCCCTGGGCAACATGCCGGGCATCTCCAGTGGCGGGTTCGTCAACAAAGATGACGAAACTGCACTGGCCCAGCGTCAGATCGACGCCATGCGCATTCGCAGCTCCGGCCCGGCGCAAGTGGTGTCCGAGCTGTCCGGTGGCAATCAGCAGAAAGTGGTGATCGGCCGTTGGCTGGAGCGTGATTGCTCGGTCCTGCTGTTTGACGAACCCACCCGTGGTATCGACGTCGGCGCCAAATTCGACATTTATGCCCTGCTCGGCGAGTTGACACGCCAGGGCAAAGCGCTGGTGGTGGTCTCCAGTGACCTGCGCGAATTGATGTTGATCTGCGACCGGATCGGCGTGCTCTCGGCGGGGCGTCTGATCGATACGTTCGAGCGCGACAGTTGGACTCAGGATGATTTGCTTGCCGCCGCTTTTGCCGGCTACCAAAAACGTGATGCGCTGCTCAACGAAGCCGCGCCTAGGGATCTTTCATGAAAACCGTATCTGGCGTCGGTCCACGCAGTGGCAATTTTTACGGCTTGGGCACTTATCTGGGGCTGGCCGGTGCCTTGCTGGCGATGGTCGTGCTGTTCTCGCTCCTGAGCAGCCATTTCCTGTCCTACGACACCTTCAGCACCTTGGCCAACCAGATCCCGGACCTGATGGTCCTGGCGGTCGGCATGACCTTCGTGCTGATCATCGGCGGCATCGACCTGTCGGTGGGTTCAGTGTTGGCGCTGGCAGCCTCGACGGTCAGTGTGGCGATTCTCGGTTGGGGCTGGAGTGTGCTGCCGGCAGCGTTGCTCGGCATGGCGGCCGCAGCCCTCGCGGGCACCATCACCGGCTCGATTACCGTGGCCTGGCGCATTCCATCGTTTATCGTTTCCCTCGGCGTGCTGGAAATGGCACGCGGGGTTGCCTATCAGATGACCGGATCGCGCACGGCGTACATCGGCGATGCGTTTGCCTGGTTGTCCAACCCGATCGCTTTCGGGATTTCGCCATCGTTTATCATCGCCTTGCTGATCATTTTCATCGCCCAGGCCGTGTTGACCCGGACCGTGTTCGGTCGCTACCTGATTGGCATCGGTACCAACGAAGAGGCGGTGCGGCTGGCCGGTATCAATCCAAAACCCTACAAGATTCTGGTGTTCAGCCTGATGGGCTTGCTGGCCGGTATCGCCGCGCTGTTCCAGATTTCGCGACTGGAAGCGGCGGACCCGAACGCCGGCTCCGGCCTGGAGTTGCAGGTGATCGCCGCCGTCGTCATCGGCGGTACCAGCCTGATGGGTGGGCGCGGTTCGGTCATCAGTACTTTTTTTGGCGTGTTGATCATTTCCGTGCTGGCGGCCGGCCTGGCCCAGATCGGTGCCACCGAACCGACCAAGCGCATCATCACCGGTGCGGTCATCGTGGTTGCGGTGGTGCTCGATACCTACCGCAGCCAGCGCGCAAGTCGGCGGACCTGAGTCATGGCAACGATCAAAGATGTGGCAGCGCTCGCGGGTATTTCCTACACCACGGTTTCCCACGTGGTGAACAAGACTCGGCCAGTCAGCAAAGAAGTGCGGCTCAAGGTGGAGGAGGCGATCAAAACCCTCGACTACGTCCCCAGTGCCGTGGCGCGTTCCCTGAAGGCCAAAACAACGGCCACCATCGGTTTGCTGGTGCCCAACAGCCTCAACCCGTACTTCGCCGAGCTGGCCCGGGGTATTGAGGACTATTGCGAGCGTAACGGCTACTGCGTAATCCTCTGCAACTCCGACGACAACCCCGACAAGCAACGCAGCTACCTGCGCGTTCTGTTGGAAAAACGTGTCGACGGACTGATCGTCGCCTCGGCCGGTGGCGACAGCGGCCTGGCGCAAGGTTTGGCTGGCGTGCGTACACCCATGGTGATCGTCGACCGAAGTCTGGAGGGCGTCGATGCAGACCTGGTCCGTATCGACCACGAGTACGGCGCTTATCTGGCGACCCGACATCTGCTGGAGTTGGGGCATCGGGATATCGCCACCATCAGCGGTCCGGCAAC
The DNA here is from genome assembly GCF_004307635.1 of Pseudomonas sp. Sample_22. Taxonomy (NCBI): domain Bacteria; kingdom Pseudomonadati; phylum Pseudomonadota; class Gammaproteobacteria; order Pseudomonadales; family Pseudomonadaceae; genus Pseudomonas; species Pseudomonas sp. Sample_22. Next base: position 42,072 of record NZ_RCNY01000057.1, on the reverse strand, counting down.
CACCAGCGTGGCGCAAATGCGTTTGGCCGGTTTTTGTCGTGCCTTCAGCGATGCGGGCCTCGCGGTGCCGGGTGACCGAATGCTGGAAAGCGATTTCACCAGCACCGGCGGTTACAACGCAGCCGCGATCTTGCTGGAGCGCAATCCGCCCAGCGCCATTTTCGCAGCCAACGACATGATTGGTATCGGCGTGCTGCGCGCAGCGGCCGAGCGCAATATTCGTGTGCCGACGCAGTTGTCGGTCATTGGCTTCGACGATATCCAGATGAGCCGCTATGTCTATCCGGCGTTGACCACGGTCGGGCAGTCAATCCTGCAACTTGGCGAGATGGCGGCCGAAGTGCTGCTTCGGCGAATCGCAACGCCGGATCTGGCCACCAGCCAGCGGATCGTCACGCCGAGCATTGTCATGCGCGAATCGACCGCGCCCCTGACCGGCCTGTTTGCGCAGTTCCGATAACCCGGCGTGCCGCTGAAATCGAATGAGTGAGTATTGATGTATGCCAGCAAAAGTAGTGGTGATAGGCAGCTTGAACATGGACCTGGTGACGCGGGCGCCGCGATTGCCGCGCGGCGGAGAAACGCTGATCGGTGAGTCGTTTGCCACGGTTTCCGGTGGCAAGGGCGCCAATCAGGCTGTGGCCGCCGCACGACTGGGCGCACAGGTGTCAATGGTCGGCTGCGTCGGCAGCGATGCCTATGGCAAAGAACTGCGCGAGGCTCTTTTGGCCGAGCAAATCGATTGTCAGGCCGTCAGCACCGTCGAAGGCTCCAGTGGCGTGGCGCTGATTGTGGTCGATGACAACAGCCAGAACACAATCGTGATCGTCGCAGGCGCCAACGGTGCGCTGACACCTGCGCTGATCGGTTGTTTCGATGCGGTGCTGCAAGCTGCCGATGTCATCATCTGTCAGCTTGAAGTGCCGGATGTCACGGTGGGCCACGCGCTCAAGCGCGCTCGAGAGTTGGGCAAAGTGGTGATTCTCAATCCGGCACCCGCCAGTCAGCCATTGCCGGCGGATTGGTATGCGAACATCGATTACCTGATACCCAACGAAAGCGAGGCGTCGGCCTTGAGTGGCTTGGCGGTGGAGTCTCGGCAAAGTGCGGAAGCTGCCGCGACGCGATTGATCGAAATGGGGGCCGGCAAGGTGATCATCACCCTCGGCGCCGAGGGCTCGCTGTTTGCCGATGGAAAAAGCTGTGCGCATTTCCCGGCGCCTGCGGTGAAAGCGATTGATACCACGGCGGCCGGCGATACGTTCGTGGGTGGTTTTGCCGCTGCACTGGCAGGTGGCCAAAGCGAAGCTGAAGCGATTCGCTTCGGTCAGATTGCCGCGGCGTTGTCGGTAACCCGTGCCGGCGCGCAACCCTCGATTCCTACCTTGTCCGACGTTCAGGCATTCAAGACATCATGAAAAAAACACCGTTGCTCAATGTCGCACTGTCGCGCCTGATCGCATCGCTGGGCCATGGCGACATCGTGGTCATCGGCGACGCCGGTCTGCCGGTGCCGCCAGGCATCGAGCTGATCGACCTGGCACTGACCCATGGCATCCCGGATTTCGTCAGTACTCTGAAGGTTGTGCTCAGCGAAATGCAGGTTGAAAGTCATGTGCTGGCGCAGGAAATCCTCGAGAAGAGGCCAGCGGCACTGACAACCCTGGATGCCCTCAATGCGGAAGGGGCGCTGGGGCGGCGCGAGTTGCTCAGTCATGAGCAATTCAAAGTCCTCACCCGGCAGGCACGGGCAGTCGTTCGTACCGGCGAATGCCAGCCGTACTGCAATGTTGTGCTGATTGCCGGGGTCACGTTTTGATTCGCATGGAAAGGGTCGACCTGATCATCGACACCGACCCTGGTGCCGACGATGTGGTGGCCTTGTTGTTGGCGCTGGCGTCGCCTCAGGAGTTGAATATCCTTGCTTTGACCACGGTCGCCGGCAACGTGCGCCTGGACAAGACATCACGAAACGCGCGGCTGGCGCGCGAGTGGGCAGGGCGCGAGGACGTGCCGGTCTATGCCGGCGCGTCTCGGCCGCTGATGCGCACGCCTATCTATGCCGAGGACATCCACGGCAAGGAAGGGCTGTCGGGTGTTTCTGTATACGAGCCGAAAGCCGCCCTGGCCGAGGGCAATGCGGTCGCCTACCTGATCGATACGTTGATGTCGGCCAGCCCCCACAGCATCACTATTGCGATGCTTGGACCGCAGACCAATCTGGCCTTGGCGCTCATGCAGCAGCCGGCAATCATTCAGGGCATCAAGGAAGTAGTCATCATGGGTGGTGCGCACTTCAATGGCGGCAACATCACACCGGTAGCCGAATTCAACCTGTTCGCTGACCCGCATGCGGCCGAAGTGGTACTCAACAGCGGTATGAAACTGACGTATCTGTCTCTGGATGCAACTCACAAGATCCTCACCAGTGACGAGCGCCTGAAGCAGATTGCCGCATTGAACAACCAAGCCGGCCAATTGGTAGGCGATATCCTGAATGATTACATCAAGGCCGACATGGAGCACTACGATATTCCGGGCGGTCCGGTGCACGACGCCGCGGTCATCGCCTGGCTGCTCAAGCCGCAGCTGTTTAGCGGTCGCGCGGTCAATGTGGTGATCGACAGTCGCGAGGGGCCGACTTTCGGGCAGACCATTGTCGACTGGCACGACCGCCTCAAGGCGCCAAAGAATGCTTTCTGGGTTGATAGCGGCGACGCCCAGGGGTTCTTCAATCTGCTGACTGAGCGCCTGGGTCGTCTGAAGTAACGTTCATTGCTGCAGATGCATGCCGGTGCAGCTTATTCCTGCGCTGATTTTGTCGCGCCCTTTTGGTCTGCCAGGTGCTTCTCGAAAACCTGTTCTATGAAGGATTGCGCGGCCTCGGTCCCCAGGTCTCTGACCAGCAGGTCGATGCCGATGATGACAAGTTCCTCCGTAGAGCCTGGGCTGTAAGAGCTATGGCCGTCCTGCCACTTTGCTTTGATGTCGGCGTCGATACTTACAGTGGTCATGATGGCGCTCGTACGGTCGGAAGAGTCTGAGCCTCGAGTTAACCATTTCGTGGCGCTTTTGGCACTCCGACTTAGGCATGAGCGCAGGGCTATGCGACACTTGGTCTTTGATCACCATTCAAGGACTGCGCTGTGCAGATCGATTTGAACACTCCTGACGGCTTGACCCTTGAAGCCGTTCGCCAGCTGTTGGCGTCGGCCAGTGATGATGAGCATACGCAGCTGCGCGTGACCAAGGGCGGCATCGCCTATATTTCATCGGGTGTTGTGGGTGGTAGCGACATCGACGGCCTTCTGTTTCGCCTGGAAACGTGGGCTAAAGGGTCGGGATACGTCGGCCTGGTTGCGGCCAGCGACGAAGTCTGGGTCATGCAGATTTTCAATGCATTGAAAGAGAACTGGCCACGACCGGCATTCGATTACATCGACGTGTATTGAGCCTTGTAAATATTCAGTCACGATTGCAGGGTGAAGGGTGTGGCAATGCTCAGGCAAACTTGCCGTTTGTCCGCGGCGAAGGGCAGAGTACCTGGCCTCCCTGTGAAACCAAACGCCGGATTGGCGGTCGCACGATCTCAGCTTAACTAATGAAAAAAGGAGGCTTCATGCCTTGGAAGCTCGCGTCATTGGGTACTTTGTTGGCCGCTGCCACGTTGGCCGGTTGCAGCACCGGCACCACCGAGTCGGCAACAGACCCTGTCACGACGACTGACACAGGTCACAGCCGTTGCGAGGCCAAAGCGGCCGAGTTCACCATCGGCAAACAAGCTTCGCCCGAGTTGCTGGAGCAGGCGCGTACGCGTGCCGGCGCGCAGAATGCGCGGTTCCTGCTGCCGACCGATATGGTGACGCTGGAGTACCGCTCTGATCGCTTGAATCTCAACACTGACGCCAATCGGGTCGTCACCCGCGTCAACTGCGGCTGATCACCCCCAGGCTTTTGCATTGACCACAAAAAACCCCGTCACATGGACGGGGTTTTTTTAGTGCGCCTGGAAATTACTCTGGGCGAACTTGAGCAGCTTGCATACCCTTTTGGCCTTTCTCAGCCACGAAGGAAACGGTTTGGCCTTCTTTCAGGCTTTTGAAACCGTCGCTTTCGATAGCTTTGAAGTGTACGAACAGGTCGTCACCGCCACCTTGAGGAGTGATGAAGCCGAAGCCTTTTTCATCGTTGAACCATTTAACGGTGCCGGTTTGGCGATTAGACATGGTGTATCTCCAAGAAACATATATTTTCAGTAGTACTGTGCTGCTCAGGCCAACTGGGCACACCGGGGTATCATAGTCGAAATGTGCGCTTTGGCACCCCCCCGCAGGTGCTGTTTGCCCTGCAGTCACGCTTTCTTTGTTGCCTGATATGGCTGAAAGCCCCGATTTAAAAGGCTTTCAGCCGAAAGTAAAGACGATAAAAAAAGCTGTAAAACCTGCATAAATTGTAGGAAAACGCGATTTTCAGAGGCTTTTTACCGGCTCAAATCGCAATTCAAGCCCGTTTCAAGGCTCACTTTTTCGCCGGAGCGTTGGCCTTGCACTTGGAAATCTGAGTCAGGGCCTGCTGTTTCAGCGAGTCGCTGGCAGTGTTGTCCATCAAGGACTGAAGGTCCTTGGCCGGGTACGATTTGATTGCATCGGCACCACAGGCGCAGTGAGACTTGGCCGCCGCCGCACCGATCTGCGGCGTGGCCGCTTCAGTGCACTGGGCCATGTATTTTTCGCGCTCGCCCTTGGGCCAATCGGCGTGCGCAGCCAGAGGCAACAGCAGAACGATAGGTGCGACTACAGCGAACAAACGATTCAGACGCATGCCGGGATGCTCCTTGTGGGGTCAATGTCTTTTATCTGAGGGGTAAAGCGCGAATCAAGTTCAGCACTCTGGCACAAAAACGCCATATTTGCCTTGGCTGAAAACCACCCACAGTCACGACCGTTCATCTGTGCTAGCATGCCCCGCTCAGGTTTTTCGTTGCTGGCTCCGGTCGACCTTCAGTCCCGGACGCGGCAACTGCCTGAATAACCCTGATTTGAATCCCAGTCACTCTGGTTCGGTTTTCCGGTTGGCCGCAAGGCTCCTGCCGCTGTAAGGCAGGCGTTCGTCATTGAATGGCCTGGACCGGATCTTGTACTGGCTCATCCCAACCCACGTGACCTTTGGTAGGGGTCACCACTAGGAGAGGAGGCGCCATGCCAACTATTACTCTTCCCGACGGCAGTCAACGTTCATTCGATCACCCGGTCTCCATCGCCGAGGTCGCCGCATCCATCGGTGCCGGTCTGGCCAAGGCCACCGTGGCCGGCAAGGTCAATGGCAAACTGGCCGATGCCAGTGACATCATCGACAGCGACGCTACGCTGCAAATCATCACGCCAAAGGATGAAGAGGGGCTGGAGATCATTCGCCACTCTTGCGCTCACCTGGTGGGGCATGCGGTCAAGCAGTTGTACCCGACGGCCAAAATGGTCATCGGTCCGGTCATCGATGAAGGCTTCTATTACGATATCGCCTTCGAGCGTCCTTTTACTCCGGACGATCTGGCCGCGATCGAACAGCGCATGCAGCAGCTGATCGAGAAAGATTACGACGTGATCAAGAAAGTCACTCCGCGCGCCGAAGTGATCGAAGTATTCAAGGCCCGTGGCGAAGACTACAAGTTGCGCCTGGTCGAGGACATGCCGAACGAGCAGGCCATGGGCCTGTACTATCACGAAGAATATGTCGACATGTGCCGTGGTCCGCACGTGCCGAACACCCGTTTCCTGAAATCCTTCAAGCTGACCAAGCTGTCTGGCGCCTACTGGCGCGGTGACGCCAAGAACGAGCAATTGCAGCGCGTTTACGGCACAGCCTGGGCGGACAAGAAGCAACTGGCCGCCTACATTCAGCGCATCGAAGAGGCCGAGAAACGCGATCACCGCAAGATCGGCAAGCGCCTGGGCCTGTTCCACACCCAGGAAGAGTCGCCGGGCATGGTGTTCTGGCACCCCAATGGCTGGACCCTGTACCAAGTGCTTGAGCAGTACATGCGCAAGGTTCAACGCGACAACGGTTACCTGGAGATCAAAACGCCTCAGGTTGTCGACCGCAGCCTGTGGGAAAAATCCGGGCACTGGGCCAACTACGCCGACAACATGTTCACCACTCAGTCGGAAAACCGCGATTACGCGATCAAGCCAATGAACTGCCCTTGCCACGTGCAAGTGTTCAATCAGGGCCTGAAGAGCTACCGCGAGTTGCCGATGCGTCTGGCCGAGTTCGGTGCCTGCCACCGTAACGAGCCATCGGGTGCATTGCACGGCATCATGCGTGTGCGCGCATTCACTCAGGATGACGCCCACATCTTCTGCACCGAAGAGCAGATGCAGGCCGAATCCGCGGCATTCATCAAGCTGACCATGGATGTCTACGCCGATTTCGGCTTCAAAGACGTCGAAATGAAGCTGTCCACTCGTCCGGAAAAACGCGTTGGCTCCGACGAGCTTTGGGATCGCGCCGAAGCGGCATTGGCTGCAGCCCTTGATAGCGCTGGCCTGCCGTACGACCTGCAGCCGGGCGAGGGTGCGTTCTACGGTCCGAAGATTGAGTTCTCGCTGAAAGATTGCCTCGGTCGCGTCTGGCAGTGTGGTACCCTGCAGCTCGATTTTAACCTGCCTGTCCGTCTGGGCGCCGAATTCGTCTCCGAAGACAACAGCCGCAAGCATCCGGTGATGTTGCATCGGGCGATCCTGGGCTCCTTCGAACGATTCGTCGGAATCCTGATCGAGCACTACGAGGGTGCATTCCCTGCGTGGCTGGCTCCGACCCAGGCAGTGATCATGAATATCACTGATAAACAGGCAGATTTTGTTGCCGAAGTAGAAAAAACTCTCAACGAAAGCGGGTTTCGTGCCAAGTCTGACTTGAGAAATGAAAAGATCGGCTTTAAAATCCGCGAGCATACCTTGCTCAAGGTTCCCTATCTCTTGGTTATTGGAGATAAGGAAGTCGAGATGCAGACTGTCGCTGTGCGTACTCGTGAAGGTGCTGACCTGGGCTCGATGCCCGTCGCCCAGTTCGCCGAGTTCCTCGCGCAAGCGGTTTCCCGGCGTGGTCGCCAAGATTCGGAGTAATTATTATTAAGCGTGAAATGAGACAAGATAAACGAGCTGCACCGAAAGCCCCGATCAACGAGAATATCTCGGCACGCGAGGTTCGGTTAATTGGCGCTGACGGCGAGCAGATTGGCATCGTCTCGATTGATGAAGCGCTTCGTATTGCTGAAGAAGCCAAGCTTGATCTGGTAGAAATCTCCGCCGACGCAGTCCCGCCAGTTTGCCGGGTGATGGACTACGGCAAATCGATCTTCGAAAAGAAGAAGCAGATTGCGGCAGCGAAGAAAAACCAGAAGCAGATTCAGGTAAAAGAAATCAAGTTTCGTCCAGGGACGGAGGAAGGGGATTACCAGGTAAAACTGCGCAACCTGGTACGTTTCCTGAGTGACGGGGACAGGGCCAAGGTATCCTTGCGATTCCGCGGCCGTGAGATGGCCCACCAGGAGCTGGGGATGGAACTCCTCAAGCGAGTTGAAGGTGACTTGCTCGAGTACGGTTCGGTCGAACAGCATCCTAAGATGGAAGGACGCCAGCTGATCATGGTCATCGCCCCGAAAAAGAAGAAGTAATCAACAGGGCACGGCAGGCCTTCTGATTATGTTTATCAACTGAATGCGGAGTATCCGAACATGCCAAAAATGAAGACCAAAAGTGGTGCTGCTAAGCGGTTTCTGAAAACTGCTAACGGTATCAAGCACAAGCACGCTTTCAAGAGCCACATCCTGACCAAAATGTCGACCAAGCGTAAGCGTCAACTGCGCGGTAGCAGCTTGCTGCATCCGTCTGACGTGGCAAAAGTCGAGCGCATGCTGCGCCTTCGTTAATTTTAGTCAAGAATAGAGGAAGTAACTCATGGCTCGTGTAAAGCGTGGCGTCATTGCCCGTAAGCGTCACAAAAAAATTCTGAAACTTGCTAAAGGCTACTACGGCGCACGCTCCCGCGTATTCCGTGTTGCCAAGCAAGCGGTAATCAAGGCAGGCCAATACGCCTACCGTGACCGTCGTCAGAAAAAACGTCAGTTCCGCGCTCTGTGGATCGCTCGTATCAACGCTGGTGCTCGTATCAACGGTCTGTCCTACAGCCGTTTCATCGCCGGCCTGAAAAAAGCGTCCATCGAGATCGACCGTAAGGTTCTGGCTGATCTGGCAGTGAACGAAAAAGCGGCGTTTGCTGCGATTGTCGAGAAAGCTAAAGCCACCTTGGCTTAAGTACCCCCGACAGTCACCCGGCCTCACCTCTGTGGGGCCAGGTGTTAAACGTCATAAATAGGGGAAGAGCCTTCAAGCTCTTCCCCTATTTTGTATCTGGAGTCTGTACATGGAAAACCTGGATGCGCTCGTCTCTCAAGCACTAGAGGCTGTGCAAAGCGCTGAAGATATCAATGCCCTGGAGCAAATCCGGGTTCACTACCTTGGCAAAAAGGGTGAATTGACTCAGGTGATGAAGACCCTGGGGAATTTGCCGGCAGAAGAGCGGCCGCAAGTCGGTGCGCTGATCAACGTTGCCAAGGAGCGTGTCACAGACGTTCTCAATGCGCGCAAGGCGTTGTTTGAAGAGGCCGACCTGGCTGCCAAACTGTCCGCCGAGTCCATTGACGTGACCCTGCCGGGCCGCGGTCAGACCTCCGGTGGTCTGCATCCGGTTACCCGCACTCTGGAACGCATCGAACAATTCTTCACCCACATCGGCTACGGCATCGCCGAAGGCCCTGAGGTCGAAGACGATTATCACAACTTCGAAGCGCTCAACATCCCAGGCCATCACCCGGCCCGGTCGATGCACGATACCTTCTATTTCAATGCCAACATGTTGCTGCGCACCCATACCTCGCCGGTACAGGTCCGCACCATGGAGTCGAAACAGCCGCCGATCCGCATCGTCTGCCCAGGCCGTGTGTACCGTAGCGACTCGGATATCACCCACTCGCCGATGTTCCATCAGGTCGAAGGCCTGCTGGTTGATCGCGACATCAATTTTGCCGACCTCAAAGGCACCATCGAAGAGTTCCTGCGGGTGTTCTTCGAAAAAGAACTGGCGGTGCGCTTCCGTCCTTCGTACTTCCCGTTCACCGAGCCATCCGCCGAAGTCGACATGGAATGCGTGATGTGCAGCGGCAAAGGCTGCCGTGTCTGCAAGCAGACTGGCTGGCTGGAAGTCATGGGCTGCGGCATGGTCCACCCGAACGTGCTGCGCATGTCCGGGATCGACCCGGAAGAGTTTTCGGGCTTTGCCTTCGGCATGGGCGTTGAGCGTCTGGCCATGCTGCGTTACGGCGTGAACGACTTGCGTCTGTTCTTCGACAACGACTTGCGGTTCCTCGCGCAATTTCGCTAGTCGTAACGAATTCTTAGGAGAGCAGGATGAAATTCAGTGAACAATGGCTGCGTGGCTGGGTTAGCCCGCAGGTAAGTCGCGATGAGCTGGTTGCTCGTCTGTCGATGGCCGGTCTTGAGGTCGATAGCGTTACCCCGGCCGCTGGCGTATTCAGTGGTGTAATCGTGGGCGAGGTGCTCAGCACCGAACAGCACCCGGATGCCGACAAGCTGCGTGTTTGCCAGGTCAGCAACGGTTCGGAAACCTTTCAGGTCGTATGCGGTGCGCCAAATGTGCGCCCTGGCCTGAAGATTCCATTCGCCACCATTGGCGCCGAACTGCCGGGCGACTTCAAAATCAAGAAAGCCAAGCTGCGTGGCGTTGAGTCCAACGGCATGCTGTGCTCGCAAGCCGAATTGCAAGTGGGCGAGGGCAACGATGGCCTGATGGAATTGCCGGCCGATGCGCCAGTGGGTCAGGACATTCGTGAATACCTGAACCTGGAAGACGCCAGCATCGAGGTCGATCTGACCCCGAACCGTGGTGATTGCCTGTCCCTGGCCGGTCTGGCCCGTGAAGTCGGCGCGCTGTATGCCACCCCGGTCACGCGTCCGGTGGTGGCCAGCGTTCCAGCTGTCCACGATGAAGTGCGTTCGGTTGAAGTCCTGGCACCGGCTGCTTGCCCGCGCTACCTGGGGCGTGTGATCCGTAACGTCGACCTGTCCAGGCCTACGCCGCTGTGGATGGTAGAGCGCCTGCGTCGTGCTGACGTGCGCAGCATCGATGCCGCGGTCGACATTACCAACTACGTGATGCTTGAGTTGGGTCAGCCGCTGCACGCTTTCGATCTTGCCGAAATCAATGGCGGCATCCGCGTGCGCATGGCCGAAGAAGGCGAGAAGCTGGTGCTGCTCGACGGTCAGGAAGTCAGCCTGCGTAGCGATACGCTGGTGATCGCCGACCACACCCGCGCACTGGCAATTGCCGGCGTCATGGGGGGCGAGCACAGCGGCGTCAATACCGCGACCACTCGCGATATCTTCCTGGAAAGTGCGTTCTTCGATCAAATCGCGGTTGCTGGCAAGGCTCGTTCCTATGGCCTGCACACCGATGCATCGCACCGCTACGAGCGTGGCGTGGACTGGCAGCTCGCCCGTGAAGCCATGGAGCGCGCCACTGGCCTGCTGCTGGAAATCACTGGTGGCGAAGCCGGCCCGATCATCGAAACCGTGAGTGAGCAGCACCTGCCGTCGATCGCACCGGTGACCCTGCGCGCTCAGCGCATCACTCAAATGCTGGGCATGGAAATGGACCCGGCTGAAGTTGAGCGTCTGCTCAGCGCCTTGGGCCTGACCATTACCGCAGACGGGGCAGGGCAGTGGCGCGTAGAAGTGCCAAGCCACCGCTTCGATATCAGCCTGGAAGTCGACCTGATCGAAGAGCTGGCGCGTCTGTACGGCTACAACCGCCTGCCGGTTCGTTACCCGCAAGCGCGTCTTGCGCCGCAAGCCAAGGCAGAAGCACGTAGCGACTTGCCGGAACTGCGTCGTCTGCTGGTTGCCCGTGGTTATCAGGAAGCGATCACCTACAGCTTCATCGATCCGAAACAATTCGAGCTGTTTAATCCGGGTGTAGAGCCGTTGCTGCTCGCCAACCCGATTTCCAATGACATGGCTGCCATGCGTTCGTCGCTGTGGCCAGGCCTGGTCAAGGCGCTTCAGCACAACCTGAACCGCCAACAGGATCGGGTGCGCCTGTTCGAGAGCGGTCTGCGTTTCATCGGCCAGCTCGAAGGTTTGAATCAAGAGCCGATGCTGGCCGGTGTGGTTTGCGGTAGCCGCCTGCCGGAAGGCTGGGCGCAAGGTCGCGACACCGTAGACTTCTTCGACGTCAAGGCTGACGTTGAAGCGGTGCTGGGCTTCGCCGGTGCTCTGGATGCATTCACGTTCGTGCCTGGCAAGCACCCGGCATTGCACCCGGGTCAAACCGCGCGCATCGAACGCGAAGGTCGTCTGGTGGGCTTCATTGGCGCCATCCACCCTGAGTTGTCGAAAACCTTGGGGCTCGATCGTCCGGTATTTGTTTTCGAGATGGTTCTGGCTGAAGTGGCGTCGGGCAAAATGCCTAAATTCCACGAGTTGTCGCGCTTTCCTGAAGTGCGTCGTGACCTTGCACTGATTGCGCACAAAGACGTTGCAGCCTCGGCTGTATTGGACGTAATCCGTGAAAATGCAGGCGAATGGCTGACAGACCTCAGGCTATTTGACGTATATCAGGGTAAAGGCATTGATCCTGATAGAAAAAGCCTCGCAGTTGGCTTGACCTGGCAGCATCCATCGCGCACTCTTAATGACGATGAGGTGAATACCACGACGCAAAACATCCTCACCTCGCTCGAACAAAGGTTGGACGCCACGTTAAGGAAGTGACGTATGGGGGCTTTGACGAAAGCTGAGATGGCGGAACGTCTGTATGAAGAGCTGGGCCTGAACAAGCGGGAAGCCAAGGAATTGGTTGAACTGTTTTTCGAGGAAATCAGGCACGCTCTTGAAGACAACGAACAAGTCAAATTGTCCGGTTTCGGCAATTTCGACCTTCGGGACAAACGCCAGCGGCCTGGCCGCAATCCGAAAACGGGAGAAGAAATCCCTATCACGGCTCGCCGTGTGGTCACCTTTCGTCCAGGGCAGAAGTTGAAGGCCCGAGTTGAGGCTTATGCTGGAACCAAGTCATAACGACGAGCTACCCGTCATCCCAGGCAAACGCTACTTCACCATTGGTGAAGTTAGCGAGCTGTGTGCGGTAAAACCGCACGTACTGCGCTATTGGGAGCAGGAGTTTCCTCAACTCAACCCCGTCAAACGCCGCGGAAACCGCCGGTATTATCAGCGCCAGGATGTGCTGATGATCCGGCAGATCCGCGCGCTTCTTTACGATCAGGGGTTCACCATCGGCGGCGCACGCTTGCGCTTGTCCGGCGATGAAGCCAAAGACGACACCACCCAATACAAGCAAATGATTCGCCAGATGATCGCTGAGCTGGAAGATGTCCTGGTAGTCCTCAAGAAATAAATTCCTGCTTTTAAATACTTCCAGTTTTCAAAAGCTTGCGATATATTCTTGAGCGTTCCTCGAGAAGAGGAACAAGTTTCACGCCTAGTCGGGGCGTAGCGCAGTCCGGTAGCGCACTAGCATGGGGTGCTAGGGGTCGAGTGTTCGAATCACTCCGTCCCGACCATTATTCCTGAGTAAAATCAGACACCTAAGCCGATCTTCTAGATCGGCTTTTTTGTGCCTGTGCAAAACCCGCGCAAAACTACCCGTTGATTTCCCTGATATTCAATTTCTCGCCAGCCGTTCACCGGCAGGCTTGTGGTTTAATCATATGGGTTCCATGGAGATGTGGCGATGGAAAGGGCGTTGCGTAACCCGCTGTTTTTGGCAGGAATACCTTTGGCGGCTATTGGTGCCGCTATTGCGGCGCCTGGCTTGTGGATTCCAGGTCTGGTCTTAATGGTTTGTGGATGGGCAAAGGGGAATAAAAGTACCTGATGTTTTCACCGTAGGCCTTGTAGTAGTTCTTTCAATTTTTTTTCGGTAAGTCATGAGCGAAGAACGAGATATCCCAGAGCCCGAGCACGACCACCTGCTCGATCATGAATTCCATGATGACGAGTCATGGGGTGAAGAGGACGCTCAGGCAATTGTTGACGAAGAAGATGATGACGTTGATTTTCTTGATCAGATAGATCAGGACGACTGAGACGGATTCAATAGCCAGAAGGCCCGTCCATCCGCAAGGGCCTACATTGCATCGAATCAAACCCTGGCAGCCGCCGGGGTTTTTTATTGGCGGGAGTTTTCGCAACTTCGTGGTGACAGGAGCTGGATATAGATACTGACTACCGTTCGTCGGACCCTACGCACGATCAACCGTTTCGCAAGTCATTGAAGTAGCCCAAAAAAAAGACAGGTTTCTATGCGACCACTAATCCTCGATTTGCCGAATGGGCGTGAGCTCGCTAATGAGCTTGATCTCGCGATTTCGCAGATGATGTCCATCCCGGTCGAGCACATCGGTGGCGCTTTGTGGCTGGAAGCTTCCAGCAGGCAGCAGCAAGCTTTCCAGAAGTGGCGTGAGTATCTGCAGCTCATGGCTGATGGGCGGGTGCGTGGCGAAGCGCTTAAAGTCGCTTGAGTCCAAATGCTGAATAGATGAGCCGAACCATGCAGGCGAGGGCGGGGTCGGGTGCTTCGTTTTTGCCATTCGTCCAATGCCGGGCACTCGTCCATGGTGTGACTTTCTTACGTTTAAGCGCGGATTTACCGAGCATGAGAGCGGAGAGTCACCATGGAAATCGACGAGAATGCACCCGGCAACAAATCGCAGCAGCGCGAAACACGCACAACGGATAACGAAGCGGGCCATGATCCGAGCTGGAACCAGTATGAAGTGCGGTTACCGCCGGACGATGAATCGCCTGTGGATGAAGATATGGCGGATGTGGATGCAACTAACTCGGTATCGAGTGAGCACCCGCAATCTGGCACCAACAGTCGCGCCGATGATCCTGATGCCGACCCACAGATGAACGAATTGGGCGAAGGCGAAAAAGAGCAGCGCGGCGTGCCGGCAAGTGATCCTGAATCGGGCGCCTGAACAAGTTTGAAGCATTCCGACTGCCCGCTAATCGCGGGCTTTTTTATGTCGCTACATTGGCCAGCCAATCATCCCCAGACACGTATGAAAGATAACGAAAGGAATTTTTTAATGGACCTGGCCATGGGGATTTCTATGAGTTTGTTGATGGCGTAAGACGCACCCAGCATCAAGACGATGGTGCCCCAAAGCAATATGTGTGAGTTCACAGCCGGATAGGCAATGTTGAAGATCATGAATCCGATCATTTGATGCAGCAGGTAAAGCGGGTAGGTCAGCGCGCCCAATGCGGTCCAGTTGTATGTCGCTATAGCTCCCGTTTTGTTGGTTGAGATCAAGATAAACGTGATGAAGAACAGACCGATGACGCTGCATACGATCAGCGGGTTGTATTCGGTTGCGTATTTTGATTCGAGCAATTCGGCCCAGACAATTGCCGTGTAGTTGGCTAATGCCAGCGCACCCGCCAGCAGGAAAACCCGTGTTTTCGTGATGCCCTTGGCCCATATGATGTAGAAGGTTGCGCCTGCTATGAAATAGGCAGCGTAATCAGTAATCAGTATCGAGCGCAGCTTTTCAAAAGCGAGAAGTTCGGCAGTGGCAGATATCAGCAGCCAGAACACGAGGTAGGTCTCTATTTTTTCTATTTTCTTGAAGGCCAACAGGATGGAAATCATTATATAGAATTGAATCTCTACAAATAGTGACCAGTACACGCCGTCGATTTGTGGAACTCCCATCAGCTCGCTCAGGAATGCCATGTTGATGATGTATTGATAAAAATCAGCGCTATATCTGGGCTGTCCAATGGCAAGGGTGATTGCAAAGGTGATCGTGCAGCACACCCAGAAAGCCGGGCAGAGGCGGACGACGCGGGAGATAAAAAACGCTCTCAGATTATTGCTCGAAGCGGTCATCAGAATGACAAACCCACTGATCATGAAAAACAGTTCAACGCCCAAATAACCGTATTTGGCGGGCTCAGCCAATAGCGGGTAGGGCATGGTAGACATGTCGCCTTTGGCATAGCCGCGAAACGCATAGTGAAAAAACACTACAGCGATGGCAGCAAGGAAACGCAGCAAATCCAGTTCGTTTAATCGTCGCTTGATCATGTATATGCGCTCCATACTTGTTAGCGCGAAATGAATACTGACCTCCCTGCCGATTGAAATTTTACCCAGGGCGTACGCTATGGCGGCAGTAGCGCCTCAGGGACTTCAATTGAAGTGGGCACGCAGTTACAGCGTGCGGGAAGTGAAGCGGATCCGAAGCAATAAGACCAAGGGCACCTCGGCCTTTGTGTGACGCTATCGATTGCGTTGCCACAGGCGGAAATAGTCGACTTCGAAGGTGGAAGGCAGGTCGGCATCGTCGACTACACCAAACCATTTCCACATGGCTTCGCTGTCGAAGATCACCTCCATCGGGAAGTAAAAATGGGTGTTCTTTGATTCCCTGACCAGTACACCATCGACGTACCAACGCAGGGTGTCGGGCTGCCAGTCGAAACCGTAGACATGGAAGTCGTCCGCCAGGCGCCATGGACTGATCCAGGTGCTGCCGTCGGCCAAGTGCTCCTTGCTTTGCGGTGTAGCCCACACGTGGGCATTCATGTTGTACGAGCGGTCGAGCGCCGCGTTTTTGGTTTTGCCGCCGATTTCGAAAATGTCGATTTCGGTGGCGTTGTCCTCCATACCCGTCCATGCCAGCCAGAATGCGCTGGAACCCGCAGAATTCATGGGTTTGGCGCGTGCTTCATAGTATCCGTAGAAGCCCTTTTCAATGGTTCGGACCATGGCGGAGGTGTAGTCCTTGAAGCCGAGCTGGACGTACTTCTGCGGCAAGGTTTCCTTGCGGAAGACAATGTTCAGGTTGCCGTTGTTTACTGATGCATTGTTCGGCGTGAACAACGCCGGTTTGCGTCCCAGCGACTCGTTGCCGATGGCATTGTTGACGTGCCAGCGTTGGCGATCGAGGGTGCTGCCATTGAAGTCGTCGGACAGTTTGCTGTTGAGAATCCACTTACCGGTATTGGCCTGATCGGACAGCGGCAGATTGGCGTTGACCCGGTTCGGCAGTGGGCCCAGTGGTCCGACGCGGGTCCATGTATTGGCTGATTTCGGAATGGCAACCGACCATTTATCCGCCAGGTACTGAAATGCATGCTGGCGTTCTGCGAGGGAGGCAAACGCACGGTCGTACACCAACACTTCCGCGATGTCGCCGCGAAAGTTTTCAGAATTGCCAATGGCATTGCGCCCGACGGCATAGGGGCCAATCGGCACATCGTAAAGCTCCAGGACGGATACGGTCGGCGCATACGCCGTGGTCTGTTGCAGGCTGATGGCGAAATTCGGCAACACGTTATCGTTGTCGGTGCTTTGCGGGCGTGAGCTGAACAAGCGTTGCCAGGGATCAACCTCGGCTTGTTCGGCCAATCGGCGGGAAACGATCAATACCGTCACCGGGCCTTTGGCGCTGCGGATGGATTTTCCCAGAAACCCCGACACGCCACTGAAACGCACCACCGAATGGCCATTGAGAGCGTTTGCCATGCGCTGTGGCTTGGAGGCGCCATCATCGACTGTGGCGTGATGGGATTTTCCGGATTTGTCGTTCCAGCGCTGGACACTGTCCTGCGCGCCCAGGGTCAGCGTGTTCGCATCGGCGCCGTCCAGCCACAGCACCAGCCCGGTGGTGGGGGGCGATTGTGCGGCGGTGCAAGCCAGCGAAACCCACAGCAGTACCAGCAGCAGACAACCCCTGAACATCATTTGACTGCAACCAGCGACGGGGTTTCGAACGAAGATTGATACCCCTGCGGATTACACGACTGCCACCGCCAGGTATCGATGATCATTTGTTCCAGGCCACGTTGCGCGCTCCATCCCAGTTCACGTGCTGCCTTGCTCGGATCGGCCCACATTTGCGCGATGTCACCTTCGCGTCGCGGTGCGAAGCGATAAGGAATGCTGATGCCGGTGATGTCTTCGAAACTGTGGATGATCTGCAGCACGCTATAGCCAATGCCAGTGCCCAGGTTCCAGAAATCGATGCCGCGGGTGTGCTGCAATACCTGAAGTGCCTTGAGGTGGCCGATGGCAAGGTCGACCACGTGGATGTAGTCGCGCACGCAGGTGCCATCCACGGTCGGGTAATCGTTGCCGTACACCGTGAGTTCGGGGGTGCGGCCAATCGCGACCTGCGTCAGGCACGGCAACAGGTTATTGGGGCGGCCTCTGGGGTCTTCGCCGATCATCGCGCTTTCGTGAGCGCCAATCGGATTGAAATAGCGCAGTAGGCCGATGCTCCAGCGTGGGTCGGAGTGGCACAGATCGGTGAGCAACTCTTCGATCATGAGCTTGGTACGGCCATAGGGATTGACCGGTTTGCCGGTGCCGAAATCTTCGGCAATCGGTGTGCGTGTGGGCTCGCCATAAACCGTGGCCGAAGAGCTGAACACCAGCTGGAATACGTTATTGCGAGCCATTGCCCGGCACAGTTCAAGCGTGCCGGCGACATTGTTGGCGTAGTAGTCCAGCGGCTTGCGCACGCTTTCTTCTACGGATTTGAGGCTGGCAAAATGCACCACGGCATCAATGTCGTAGCGGTTGAAGATGGTGTCCAGCAGGGCCGTATCACGGATGTCGCCATTGATGAAATCAACCCGGGTCAGGGTCAGTTGCTCAAGGCGCGCAATGCACTCACGGCAGCTGTTGCACAGGTTGTCGAGCACCAGCACTTTGTGTCCGGCATTGATAAGCGCCAAAGCGGTATGAGAGCCGATGTAGCCGGCGCCGCCAGTAATCAACGTAGTTTTGCGCATGGTGAGGTCTTCCTGTCTCAGTGACTGAGTTCAGCGGGTGGTGAAAACCGATTTGAATTCCTGTGGCCAGCGCGGGTGCATGACGCTATACGCCACGGCATAGCTCAGCGCACCCACCACAATGTTGCAGACCAGGTGCAGGTAGCCTTGCAAACCCAGCTGCGGTGACACGTACAAGACGGTTGCGGCCATGACGAGTGAGGCAATCACGCTGCGGTAATTGGAGTCGAAGTACCGGCGCCAGCCGTAACCGATGGCTGCGTTGAGTCCACGGATTTGCAACGGTGTGATGATCAACATCCGCGTCAGCAGCGCGAGCGCCGCGGCCATACCGCCATAAAAGGTGCCGAAGCCGTACACCAGCGCCAGCGCCAGTACAGTGGTTGCCACTTCGGCTTTGATCGTGAGGTGGCTGCGGTTGACCGCCACCAGTGCGGTGGTGGCGTACATGGCGGTGTTACCAATGGCCGCCGTGCAGGCCAGCACTTGCAGCAGGGGAATGGCTTCGGCCCACTTGGCACCGAATATCAACAGGATGAGGTCGTTTGCCGTCAGCGCGAGGCCAATGAACAAGGGCGTCAACAGAAAGCCGCTGACGGCGGTTGAGTCACCCAGGATCCCGAGCAATCGCAGGGGTTCTGCGCTGCGCCGGGCGAACGCCGGCAATGCATAGCTCAACAGACCGTTATAAATCGCAGTGCGTGGCAGTTCGATGATGCGCATCGCCATGTTGAACATGCCGACCGCGTTCACGCCGGCCGTCATCCCAAGCACCACGTTGACCCCGCGCTGCAGCGTTTGTGAGCTCAGTGCGTTGATGGCAACCGGTGCGCCGGCTTTCAACAGTTCGCGCAAGAAAGGACGGTCAATGTAAAAGGCAATGCGCCGCGGATCTGCGCGCATCAAAACGATGATGGACACGAACTCCATGAGCAGCGCCTGGGCAACGACCGCCCAGGCACCCAGTCCCCAGAGCGCCACAGCGATGCCGCCGACACCGCCTACCACCTTGCCCAGCAACGTGCGCGACGCCAGTGTCTTGAAGTCGCCGCTGCGGCGCATTTGCGCGA
The DNA here is from genome assembly GCF_004307635.1 of Pseudomonas sp. Sample_22. NCBI lineage: Bacteria > Pseudomonadati > Pseudomonadota > Gammaproteobacteria > Pseudomonadales > Pseudomonadaceae > Pseudomonas > Pseudomonas sp. Sample_22. Next base: position 23,096 of record NZ_RCNY01000057.1, on the reverse strand, counting down.
CATAGACACGCGCCATCATGGTGAAAAGGATTTTCACCGAGGCCACCGCCGTCAACCATCGCAGCAGCGGGTCGGGCGTGTACAGCATCACCGCGACCGAGATGACGACGATCGACACCAGGCTGACGAGGACCGAGGCCCAGAACGCCGTGCTGATGTGTTTGTCTTCCAGCCGTTCGAGCCGTACCAGCGGGTCTTCCAGAACCGACGAATACACCAGCCCGATCAACTCGACGATGGCAATGATGACAGTGCCCACCCCCAACTCTGCGGGCGACAGCAGCCTGGCATAGGCGACAAAGGTAATCATCGACAGGAAGATCAGGCCGAATTTCTCGGTGAAGATCCAGGTCAATGTCACCAGACGATGATTAGCCATGGCGGGTACCGGTTCAATGAGCGGTGGTTGACGCCGTTGCCTTGCGCAAGGTTTTGGCGCGGGCATAGAGGTAGCGCAAGGTCGGTTTGCCGTTGTGGAAGATCAGCGCTTGCCAGGAGCACTCGAGCATTCGCCGGTACACATCGATCACTTCGGCATGCTCGTCGCGTCGGGAAAACGCATTGAGAAAGTCAGTGTGGTTACCCAGCACGAAATCGATCCGTTGCTGTTTGCTGAGCTGCGCGCCATAGCGGGCGAGGTACACCTCGATGAACCTGATCTTGTTCTGGTAGTACTTTTTCGGTTGCGCGGTCATGTTGCCGGCGTTGACCGTGCGCTCCAGCAGAATTTGCGGCACCGTGTGGATCTCCCAATGTTCGGCGATCCGCGTCCACATGTAACGGTCTTCGGAGTAACGCAGGCTGGCATCGAAGCCACCCAGTTGCATGATCACGTCGCGTTTGACCAACGCGGTGGATACGCCATTGACGACGTTGGCGTGGATGAAATCGTAGAAATGCCTGCCGCTCTTGCGCACGTTGTCCAGTTGCCGCCTGCCGTCGCTGTAATTGACCTGCGTGTAGCAGTCGATCAACCCCACCTGCCGACCCTGACGCGTGAGTTCGTCATACAGGGCCAGTTGTAACTCCAGCTTTTGCGGGCGAAATTGATCGTCGGCGTCGAGCATCGCGACAAAGGTTTCCTGAGAGTGGCGCATCCCGTGATTACGGGCACTGGCCTGGCCTTCGTTGGCCTGCTGCAACAGTGTCAGGCGAAACGGCGCGACGAAGTCTCTGACCCGCTGGGGTCCGTCATCCGTAGAACCGTCGTCGACGACGATGACGTGATCGGGCAGCCGGGTTTGCTCGGCCAGCGATGACAGCGTTTGCTCAATGCTTGCGGCGCCGTTGTACATCGGGATCACGACGCACACTGTTTGCGGTGAAGGGGAGGCTTGATTGGGCACGGGTGATTCTCCTTTTGTTACGCCTTGGCTGAATCGCGCGGGAATCCCCGACCAGTCGAATGCTGGCCCAGGGTTGTCGGTGATAATTCGGGGTATGTGACGTGGTGATGCCGGAAGGACAGGGCCAATGTGCAGAACACCAAAAACTCGGCAGAGCGGTAATTGGGTATCACGTAGGCCACATAGTTGGTGACGATGAACAAACCGATGATCACCAGGGCGCTGGCGCGAAACCTGGCAGCCTGGTTCGCCGTTACGGCGCGGTACTGTTTAAACAGGGCTTCGCCCAGCAGCAACGCCAGCGCAGTCAACTGAATAGCGCCGCCGTTGAGCAGGGTTTCCATGTAGCCGCTATGGGCGTTGCCGATGTAACCCCAGCGACGGATGAAACCATCGGCGTCGGGGCTGGCCCAGAAGGCGCCGAAGCCGTATCCCTTGAGCCATTGGTCATCGACAAACGGCGCGAGCAGCTCCCAGATCAACGTGCGGTCAGTGAGTGACGGGTCACGACCGGCCAACTCCAGCAGCCACGAAAGGTTGTTGTAGAGAAACAGGCACACCAGCAGGAACGCCAGCGTGCAAAAGAAGAACAGCCACTGCGAGCGGTTGATGTGCAGCCGGATCAGGGTGAGGAAATACCAGTAGCTCAGCGTCCCGGAAAGGATCAGTGCCACGCCCGTTGCCGATTGGGCGAGCAGGATGGCGACCAGTGAAAAAAACGCACAGAAGAGTGCCCAGCGATTGCGTTGGCGGATCATCGGCAGCAGCAACAGGATGGCGATTGCATTGAGCCGCGCCCCGGCGTTCTTTTCGGCGAAAATCCCCTTGAATGCACCGTCACGGATGCCGCCGGACAGGAACGCGACGTCAGGCATGATCACGGCGAGTATCAAACCGATAAACGCCGCCACGCCGATGGCACAGCCCAGCATGAAATTGATTTTTTCAAGCGGGTAGTTATAGGCAATGAAACCGGCAAAGAACACCACGCTGAGCAGCGCGATAAAGCGCTTGAAACTCAGCATCGGGTCGCTGGACCAACTGATCGAGGCAATGACACAGAATATGAACACCAGCAGAAAGAAGTTGCTGCGGTAAAAGGTTTTGCTCAGGAACACCTTGTTGCGGATGAAGAAATACAACGGCACCAGCAGTGTGATGAGGCCGCAGATCTGGTTGGCGACGTTGCCTTCGAGGTCTTTGCTGATATCACCGAAACTGGCTGCACCACCCAGGCTGAGAACAAACGTGATCACCTGGATGTAAAACAGCACACCGAACAGGGTGAAGGCATCGCGTAGCGTGGAATATTTGATCTCCAGGGTACTCATGGCGATGGTCTCCGCAGTAACGCGGCGAGGTAGGTTTCTACCGCGCAGCCGTTCATGAAGCGCGCAGCGGCATCGATGCGGGACTGGCGCTGTAGATCTCGCGGTGTCGAGAGTTGCAGGGTGATCGCTTGCGCCAGGGCGAGCGGGTCGTCGACCGCCACCAGTGGCGCGACGAGGCCACCGATAAGAATGTCTTGCGGGCCGTGGGGACAGCGGGTCGACACCACCGGTGTGCCGGTGGACAAGGCCTCGACCAGCGCGTTGGGACTGCCCTCGAAACGCGACGACAGCACAAAGCAGTCGGCGGCGGCCACTTCTGCCATGGGATCACTGGCATAGCCCGGCAGATCGACTCGATCCGCCACGCCCAGTGTTCGGGCCAGGTCTTGCAACGAGTCCCTGAGTGCGCCCTCACCAAAAATGATCAGGCGAGTGTTGGCGTCCGGCAACGAGGCGAACGCGTTGATCAAGGTGTCGAAGCCTTTTTGCGGCGCCAGGCGCCCTACGGCGACAATCACCGGCCCGGGCTTGTCCTGGAGCCAACGGTGGCTTGGCCGCGCCGGCCGCTTGTTGCGAAAGTCGTCGTCAAGGACCGGGTTGTCGGCAATGGTCACGTCCTGGCGGCGCGCAATGGTGGTGTTGACCAGATCCTGGGCGACACCTCGCGAGACGCAGATCACCGGGTTGGGAATCAACCGGTACAACAACGGTGCCACCAGGTATGCCAGCCGCACCATGAAGTCGGGGTTGACGTGTTTGTCATGGGAAAACGCGTTGCGCTCGCTGACATGCAGCCGTGTCAGAGTCCCCGACAGCAATGCGGCGAGGATGGCCACCACGTTGACGTGAGTCAGGGCCGCCAGTTGCGCGTCGAAGCGATTGGCCCGCAGAAATCGCGCGAGCGCTGGCACTGCACGCGCAGTGCGTGGGCTTCGCAATTCGACTTTCTTTACTCGCGGGTCGAGGTGCGCCGCATGCAGGCCGCCACCGGTGAGCATCAGCAAGGTCACGTCATTGCCGGCGTCCACCAATGCACTGGCCAGGCGCGCCATCATTTTTTCCGCCCCGCCAGCGCTGAGGTCGTGCAGGATAATCAGCAATTTTTTCATTGGTTCCATACCTGGTAGTACGTTTTCGCGGCGTACTGGCTGGTGTACGGTTGAATGGCGTCGGCGAGCATTTTTGCGCTTGGCGCAACGCCAGTCGGTGAAACCAGGCTGTTGAGCATTCCCTTCGCCAGGGCGGGTACGTCGTTGGCATTGACCAATTGACCCAGCCGGCCGTTGTCCAGCAGTTCCCTGGGCCCGGTTTCGCAATCACATGCCAATACAGGCGTACCCAACGCCAGTGCTTCAATCAGCACAGTCGGCATGCCTTCCTGTACCGAGCTCAGAATGAACAGCCGGGCGTGCCTGAGCAGGGGATAGGGGTTGCTCAGGAATCCGCTGAAATGCACCCGATGTGCGATGCCCAATCGGCTGGCCTGGGTGGTCAGCGCATCGAGCAGGGGACCGTCACCGGCGATCACCAGATCCGGCAGGGCTTCACTGCGCAGCGCCAGGGCATAGGCATCGAGCAACAGATCAAAGCCTTTGGGTTCCACCAGGCGACCCACGCTCAACCAATAGTCGCCGGGTAACCCGACGGGCAACGGCGCCCGTGAGGCTCGCAACAGTTGGTCGGTAACTACGGCGTTGGGGCAATAACGGATGCGTTGCCGACCCCAGGGCATCAGATCGATGAGGGACTGGCGCAGGGCCGTGGAAACCGTGACCACCTTGCCGCTGCCGCAGAGGTACAGCGCGTAGAGCAGACGCAGGCTGGAGGGGCCGGTTTTCTGTTCAGTGCAATCGAGTGCCGCGTGGCGGCTATAGATGACTTTGCAGGGAAGGCCGAGGGTGGCGAACCAGGTGCAGAGGTTGGCTTGCTCCTTGGCGGAAATGAGGTGAGTGATGCCCTCGCGGCGAATCAGCCGGCGCAACAGCACGATGGACTTGAACAGGCCGACGATGCCGTTGCCGCCAGCGGCGTTGAGCGTTTGCGCACCCGCGCTGTCCGGCGTGTCACCGTTCATGACGAAAAAACTCACGCGGTTGCCGTCCTTGAGAAACTGCTCGGACAAGCGTTGCTGGACGCGCTCGATACCGCCGCCCGCTCTGAAATCCTTGAGAATGAACAGAATGTGCATCGGTCATTCCCCCACGCTGATGGCGACTTTGCGCCGAACGAGCAGGGTCAACAGGTGTAAAAAATTGCTCGGGTAGTCGATCAGGTAGCGTTTGATCGTATGGGGCTCGCGGTACATCCGGTAAAACGCGCGCAGATGCAGTTGATCGATCATGGCGGGGTAGTAATTGCGGGTGGCCATGGCTTCCTGGCGAATGAACCCGCCACAGGTAAAGGCGACACCGCGAAAGCCTGCACGCAGCGCATCCTGTTCAAATCGCTCTTGCAGCCCGGCACCCAGGCCGACGATCAGAATGTCCGCTTCGCTGCGGCAGATGTCGGCCTGAATGTCCACAGCCTGGGACGCATCGAAATAGCCGTTGTGATAACCGGCGATGGTCAGTCGCGGATAGAGCGTCCTGATCTTGTCGATGAACAGATCCAGTTCAACCTGCCGGGCACCGACGAAATACACGCGCTTGCCCTGTTGCTCGGCACTGCCCAGTACCGCGTCGGCAATCGAGGTGAAGTCAAAGCTGACCCGGCCGATTGCACGGCCGGTCACCCGGGACATGAACAGCGACATCAGCATGCCGTCGCAAAAATAGGCGACGGTGCTTGGTGTCTGCTCGAAAAAACTGCTGATGGATGCAAAGTTGATGAAGGAATACGCCTGGTTGGCGTCCAGTAACCTGGGAGAAAAACGCCGGACTATCTGCAGCTTGATCATGGCGCGACTCCTGTCAGTTGACCGGCCGGGTTTGCCGGCCCACGGAGACGTAGGTAATGCCGCGCTTGCTCAAACGCTGCGGATCGAACAGGTTGCGTCCGTCGAAAATCAGCGGTTGCTTGAGCTGGCGGATCAGCAAATCGAAGTCCGGTGCCCGGAACGATTGCCACTCGGTGACGATGATCAGTGCATCGGCATTTTTCAGCGCTGCTTCCTTGGTGCCCGCCAGTGTCAGGTCATCGCGCGAGCCATAAATGCGCTGGGCCTCTTCCATGGCCTTGGGGTCGAACGCCTGGACGCTGGCGCCGGCGTGCCACAAGGCCTCCATCAACACCCGGCTGGGGGCTTCGCGCATGTCGTCGGTGTTGGGTTTGAAACTCAGGCCCCACAGGGCGAAGGTCTTGCCGCGCAAGGCACCCTCGAAATGATCGAAAACCCTCTTGAACAGGCTGGCTTTCTGCTCATGGTTGCGAGACTCCACGGCCTTGAGCACCCGGGCGTCGATATCGACGCTGGTGGCGGCGTGTATCAGCGCCTGCACATCCTTGGGGAAACACGATCCGCCATAGCCCAGGCCCGGATAGATGAACTGATAACCGATGCGCGGATCGGACCCGATTCCGTGCCGGACCATCTCGATATCGGCGCCGAGTTTTTCGGCGAGGCAGGCCATTTCGTTCATGAAACTGATCTTGGTCGCCAGCATGCAGTTGGCCGCGTACTTGGTCAGTTCGGCGCTGCGCATGTCCATGACGATGATCTTTTCGCGGTTGCGATTGAACGGTTCGTACAGTTCGCGCATGACCGCTTCGGCGTGTGGGCTGTCGGTGCCGATGATGATGCGGTCCGGGCGCATGCAGTCCTCGACCGCGCAACCTTCCTTCAGAAACTCGGGATTGGAGACGACATCGAAGGTCAGATGGCTGCGATCGTGGTCGGCCAGCACCTGCTCGATGCGTTCGCGCACCCGGTCGCCAGTGCCGACCGGGACGGTGGATTTGTCGACGATGATGTGATGGCGGTCCATGTTCAGCGCGATGGTTTGCGCAACGTCCAGCACGTATTTGAGGTCCGCTGAACCATCTTCATCAGGCGGCGTCCCGACCGCGATCAACAGCACATCACCATGGTGCACCGCACTGGCAAGATCAGTGCCGAATTGCAGCCGACCACTTTGGTGATTATCACGGACCAGGCTTTTCAAACCCGGCTCATAGAGCGGCAGCGTGCCGTCCTTCAGCGCGTCGACCTTGGCGCTGTCGACGTCCACGCAGAGGACGTTATGGCCGACCTCCGCCAGCGCGGCGCCTTGTACCAGGCCCACATAACCAATACCGAATACGCTCACATTCATGATCTAACCTCGGGGCGTCGTGACGCAGGTTCACGATGGGGCAGGGCGTCAGTAGATGTTTTTGGAGAACAGCGTGAAGGGGGTTTTGATGAGGATCTTGATGTCCAGCCACAGCGACCATTGGTTGATGTAGTTGAGGTCCTGGGCGACGCGCAGCTGCATCTTTTCCACGGTTTCGGTTTCGCCCCGATGCCCGGTGATCTGGGCCAGCCCGGTAATGCCAGGCTTGAGGCGATGACGGGCCATGTAGGCGCGCACTTTGCCGGTGTAGTAAATGTTGTGGGTCACGGCGTGCGGGCGCGGCCCGACCAAGGCCATCTGACCGAACAGCACGTTGAACAGCTGGGGCAATTCGTCGATGGAGCTGCGACGCAGGAAGCGTCCGAGCGGGGTGACGCGATCATCGTCCCGGGTGGCCTGGCGCACGTCGCTGTCGTCGTGGAGGCGCATCGAGCGAAACTTCCAGACTTTGATCACTTCGCCGTTGCAGCCGTGGCGATTTTGCTTGAACAGCACGGGCCCGGGGGAGGTCAGCTTGACGGCAATCGCCACCCCCAACAGCAACGGGCCAAGGACAATAATGGCCATGGCCGCCAGGCTGCGCTCGAACAGATCCTTGCAAAACAGGCTGGCGGGATGCGAGCTGATCAAACTCTCGTTGAGGTAGATGGCCGGCATTCGCTCTATTTCGGAGATCGAATGGTTGAGCAGCACCATGCTACCGAAGTCCGGGATCCACACCACATCGACGTTCATGTCCAGCAGATCGATGTACAGCGCTTCGATGGTGGCTGCGTGCGCCATTGTCAGGACGATGTAGACGCGACGCACGTCCAGGCGCGTGATGATTTCGCGGATCGAGTCGACATGTCCCAGCAACGGCAAAATGCTCGGTGCCGGGCCACTGTCATCGGCGGCGGAGATGAAGCCCAGGACCAGCGCGCGGTTCGGTCGCGAGAGTTTTTTCGCCAGTTCGTGAGCGGTCGGGCAGGTGCCGATGATCACCGAGCGACGCTCCCTGCAGATCATCCGCGAATGCAGCCGGGCGAAAGAGTGCAGCGGCAGAAAACTCGCGGCCTGGACCACAAAGCCCAGCACTGCCCAGACCATGATGACCTGGCGAGAGTACGTCGCACTGGTCTGGGTGATGAAGGCAATGCTCGCCAGCACTGCCAGCAGGATCAGCCAGCCGGCCAGTAGACGGCCGAGCCCGACCACCAGGCCATGACGCTTGTGATAAACCTGCATCATGCTGTAGATCGGCACTGAACCGAGCACAGTCAGGATCATCAGGATGCGGTAAGGGCTGGTGAGGCTGCCGACGCGCCAGTACACGAGCAGCATTAACAGCGCGACCACCAGCGTCATTGCGCAAAACCACTGGCCCCAGAACGTCAGGCCTCGGCGGTGTGCCATTTGAGCGGTATAGAGCGGAGTCATGGGCTTGACCTCAAGGCAAAATGAATGCGTCAGCGCTTTAGGAGCGGACACGGCGTGGCTCCCGCAGGCTTTTCCGTAGCTCGGCAGAGGTGAAGCGAAGTGTTGTGTTGTGTTGTGTTGGCAGTTAACAGCGCAGTGACAGACCGGCAGGCCGGGCGTTACCGGGGTGCGAAGTCGTAGTTATAAAACGACTTGGAATGGTGGTAGCCGTATTTGCGCGCCTTGCGCAGGTCTACCTGATTGAGCACAGCGCCAAATACCGGCACATGGCTTTGTTGCAACATGGCAATGCCTTTCTGCACTTGGCTGATCGGCGTGCTGTCGGCCTTGACCACATAGATCACAGCGTCCGAATGCTTGGCCAGCAACAGCGCGTCGCTGATCATGTCCGCAGGCGGTGAATCGATGATGATGTGGCGGTAACGCGACTTCAGCGCCTCCAGCATCCGCGCCATGCGCGGTGAACTGAGCAGATCCTGCGGCGGAGGCTGGCGTGACGCGTTAAGCGAATCGGCAGGGGACGGCAGCCGCGGTGCGGCGAACAGATCCACCGAAGGCGGCATGACCATCCCGGCCGGCAGCATGTCCAGGTTGCCCACCGAAACGATGCAATCCTCGAGCCTTGCAGTGCCTGCAATCACATTGGCCAGTCCCGGACTGTCGGGCGGAAAGTCAAAGTTCAGCGACAGGGTGGGCTGACGCATGTCGGCATCGATCAGCAGCACGCGCTCCAGTGGAGTGAGCGAGCTGGCCAGGTTGTTGGCAATGGTGCTTTTGCCTTCACCGGCAACCGTCGACGTGACCAACACCACCTGCGAGGGCATGTCGCTGCTTTGCAACATCAGCCAGGTGCGCAAGTTGCGAATGGTCTCGGAAAAACGCGGGTTCTCATTGTCTTCGAACAACCGCGCCAGTTGCCGACGGCTTTTCTTCATGACCAGCGGAACGACGCTGAGCAGCGGAATGTTCAGCGTGCTTTCAATCGTCTCGTCAGTTTTGAAGGTGTTGCTCAGTTTGTCCATGAGCAGCGCCAGCGCCATGCCGACCAACGTCGCAACCAATCCGACGATCCCCACGATCAACGTTTTACGAGGCTTGCTCGCTTCGACAGGGACAATGGCCGGGTCGACGATGCGCACTTTGGTGGAGTCCATATCGGCGGTGGCTGCGGTCTCCTTCAAGCGGGTGACGAAGGTTTCATACAGCGCGCGGGTACTGTCGACTTCACGCTGGAACTCGCGCAACTGGAACTCTTTGCGAGCAATGTCTTGGATCTGCGCCTTGTTGCTGTTGAAGGACTGGCGCAGCGAGGCTTCGCTGGCCGTGGCGAGCTGGTATTGCCGTTCGATGCCGGCGACTACCTGCTGCACCTGCAATTGCAGGCTGGTGGTGGCCGCGCGCAATTCGGACTGCGCGGAGATCAGGCTCGGGTGTTTGGGCCCGTAGCGTCCCGCCAACTCATCGACCTTGGCCTGGGCTTTGGCGCGATCCGCCTGGAATTGCTGGACCAGCGGGTTGCTCAAGACTGCCGGCACGCTGGACAGACGGCTCAGATCGCCGTTGCTCAGGGCCTTCGCCTGACGGTATTCACTCTCGGCTTCTGCACGGTTGCGACGGGCGTCGACCATGCGATTACCGGTCATCTCCAGTTCATTGGCGCTGATGGTGGCGACACCGCCGACGTCAACCAGCCCTTGCTCTTCGCGGTAGCCCTGGAGCTTTTTCTCGGCGACACGCAGGTTGTCGCGCAGCTTGATCAGTCGAGTGTTCATCCAGGCAGTAGTGGCCTGCGATGACTTCTCGCTGGTGTCCAGTTGGCTGTCGGTAAAGCCTTGGGCCAGCGCGTTGGCCGCTGCTGCTGCCAGAACCGGGTCGGGCAGTTCGACCTCGATTTCCAGCAACTGGCTTTTGCCAACGAACTTGACGCTGGTGTGCTGCATGAGGTTTTGCGTGACCTGGTTGAAGACGTCCTCTTCGCTGGGCACTTTTTTCATCGGTACCCAGGTACTCAGCCCCGGCAGCCATTGATCCAGCTCAAGCTCCGCCAGCCATTTGCGCGGGGTGAACCAGGGTGTCGGTTGCTGGCGCGGGTCAGTGACCGGGTTGGTGGTCAGGCCGAGTTTTTTCACCGCGCGTTCGGCAAGGTCCCGCGATTGCAGGAGCGCTTGTTGTGTCTGCAAATACTCGGTGGCATTGCTGCCCGAGTCCTTGACCTGTTGGAAGGACATCAGCGGCGGGGTTTTATCGTTGAACAACAAGGTGGTACTGCCGATGTATTGCGGGGTAATGGCTGATACAGCAATGGCGGCCAACGCACAGCAGAACAGGACGAGCCAGGCGATGTTCCATTTGGCGCGCCAGATCACCCTCCAGATTTTGAGCAGGTCAATGGTGTCCTGGTTTTCGCTGTACTGTTGATGTACATGCGTTGACAGAGGACGTTCGACGTAGGTGCTAGGGCTGTTGTCCATGATTAGAAAAAGCCTTGTGCAATGGAAATGGTATCGCCGGGGCCGATCGTGGTGTTGCGGGTGACTTCATCGGTGAGTGTGGCGCCGCCATCACCGCGCACGATGGTCACGCGTTTGATCGAGGCCCGTTCGGTCAAGCCACCGCCCAGGGCGATGGCTTTCTCCAGGGTGAGCCCGGGTATGAAGGGATAATTGCCGGGTTTTTTCACTTCGCCGTTGATATAGAACGGACGATATTCGATCTGGCTCAGGCTGACTTTCGGGTCGTTCAGATAGCCTTGCTTGAGTCCGTCGACGATGATCTTTTCGACTTGCCCGGGGGTCAGTCCCTTCGCGGAAATTTCCCCCAGGAAAGGGTAGGAAAAGGTGCCGGCATCGCTCAGACGGATTTTTTTCATGCTCAGCTCCGGCTCGCCAAAGACGATGATGCGCAAGACATCGCCGGCGGCGAGTTTGTATTGGGTGCCGGGGTCTGCTGCATACGTATTGGGTAGTACCGCCAGTGCGAACAACAAGGCAACTATGCGTATGTTCATGACGAAACCCTCTTAGAGGCTTACGTTGAAGCTGATCTGAACCACGTTACGGGTAAAACTTTCGTTGTCGGCATCCGAGTCGTTGTCGCGGAAGCGATAGCCGAGCTCGATGTCCAGCCACCGGCGCATCGCATAAATCACCGCCAGGTTGTAGTCCTGTAAATCGTCCGTGCGGCTTTGGCCTTCGTAGACATATCGACCGAATCCGGCCTGTGCCAGGGTGGTGATCCGATCCGTCCAACCATGGCGCCAACCGACCTGGGTAAAGGTCGACTTCACCGCATCGGCGCCATCGTCGCCCTCGGCGAGTGCCTGGCGGGCGACAAAGGTGAATGTTGAATAGGTGCGTGGCTTGTATTGCAGGTCCACTTGCCACGTCGGGTTGTCGAGGTCCTTGGATTCGCTGTTGTCGAAGTCTTTTTTCTCGTAACCGAGGCGGACTTTACCGGTGGTCTTGGCGGTGACGTCCCAGACGGCACCGGCGTATACCGCGTTGGATTGGCTGCTGCGCGTGCTGTTGGTTTCCAGATAGTCGAAATCGGTGTAGTCATACTCCAGCAGGCCACGGGTATTGCTGCCGATGCGGTGATACCAGGTACTCGTAAGTGCAGTGGTATTGCGTTCCTTGTCCTCGTTGATGCCATCGGAGTTGTCGGTACGCAGTTCGGCGTAGCTGGCGCCAAAATCGATCTGGTTGTCCGCGCTTTTGGCGCCATAGGTGTAAAGACCGCCCACCCGTTTGTTGTTGAACTTGTCGTTTTCACCTTCGACCGCGGTCGATTCGGTGCGCTGCCACTTGCGGTATTCGGCTTCCAGTTTCAGGCGGTGCCTGTCGGTGAACTCCATGATGCTGTCCGCCCGCAGCCGTTGTGCGGTGTAAGAGGCATCCGATTCGTCGTGATAAATGTAGCGGGCAGGCTGCCAGATCAGTCGTGTTGCGCTGTTGCGGTCTTCAGCCTTGAGCTCGAAGTTGGGCACCAGCTTGGTGATCATCGAGGACTGCGTGTTGTTTTCCAGTTCTCGAAAGTTATCGTCATAGCTCTCTGCGACCAGGAAGGTCGGCGTGAAATCGAATCCGTAAACATTGATCGGTGCCGGATCGAGACTCCAGGCCATTCCTGGGTAAAGAGAGACCATCATCAATGCAAAAGGGCAACGTGAACTCAAGGCCATGTCATGGCTCCGTCAGATATTGGGGTGAATCGAGGATAGCTGACGTTCGAGGTCACGGAGTGGCATGCAGATCGTTTGATTCCGGTTCAGAAATTGAAGCAGGATCATGACGCGCTCAGCCCCGTGCGATGTGATGAAAACCCCCTCGAGTGTTGACAGTGGCCCGCGAATTATTTGCAGGTGGTCGCCGGGTGTCAGGGGCGGGTCATCAGGGGTTAACGATGATTCAAAGCAGCGCGCACGCAGGTGCTCGATGACGTTCTCGGGCACCGTCGCAGGACCATGATTGAATTCGACGAAACGACTGACGCCACGGGTAGAGCGAATGGGCGACCAGTTGTCGTTCCCGCCAAGATGGATGAACAGGTACCCGGGAAAGAGGGACTCCCGAACCCGTTGTTGTTTGCCGCGAATGACGCGATCCCTCAAAAGCTGGGGATGAAAAACGGCATAATTCTGTTGAAGCAGATTGAGGTGGGCGCGTTCGTCCTGGTGAGGCTTGCATTGCAACAGGTACCAGTTGGAACGATCGGAGCTAATTGCGGGCATGCTGGTAAACTCCGTCAATATCGAAAGTTTAGGCAGGCAGTGGCTCTACTGAGTCCGAGAAGTTATCAAGTCAGGCAGAGTTGTTGTTTTTATTTGATGTCCATAAGTGTGTTTCAATAATGAATCACAATATGTTTCATCGGCGTAACAGTGAAGGTAACTGGATTGGCGTTATATCTGACAGCTTGTTAGGCATAACCATCAGGCAGTTTTCGATAGGCAAAGCTACCGCACGGTCCTTACCAAGGATCATTGAAAAACAGAAAAAACTGATGGCGCCCGATCAACAGAAATAAGCGTACAAACTGCACTCGTATTCTTGTTTATCAGACCTGTGTAGTTATTGACCAGTCTCGACAGCATGTCAAACGTTCCTTGTCAAAAAACATGCCTTCTATCCAATAGTTCAATGGGTGGTGCGTAGGTTTCTGTTTTGTAAGGTGTTTATATTTCGGCCGAACGGATTAAACTTTTTTTGATGCTTATAGTCGTGTGCTGCATGAGGGGTTCAGAGGCAATTACCCAATAGTGGGGCTGGTTATTGAATCTGGACCTTGAAATGAAGCAAGGCTATAAGTAACGGCCATGGGAATAACACGCGGGCAGAGATCATGACGATTCTTGTGACTGGCGCTGCAGGCTTCATCGGGTATCACACCGCCAAACGGTTGTGCCGGGACGGTCTTGAAGTTGTCGGTATCGACAACCTCAACGACTATTACAGCGTGGAATTGAAACTCGCCCGACTCAAGCAACTGAGTGAGCTGAGCAATTTCCGTTTTCAGAAGATGGACATTGTCGACAAGTCGGCCTTGATGGCTCTATTTAAACAGCACGGTTTTACCGAGGTTGTGCACTTGGCCGCTCAGGCGGGGGTTCGCTACTCACTGGACAATCCGGATGCCTATGCGCAATCGAATCTGGTCGGGTTTCTCAATGTGCTGGAAGCCTGTCGACACTATCGGCCCGCACACCTGATCTACGCGTCGAGCAGTTCTGTGTACGGCGCCAACAGCAAGTTGCCATTTAGTGTCGATGACGCGGTCGAGCAGCCGGTTTCCCTGTATGCCGCGACCAAGCGCGCCAATGAGTTGCTCGCCTGCAGCTATTGTCATCTGTACGGTCTGAAGGCCAGCGGGTTGCGTTTTTTTACCGTTTACGGGCCTTGGGGCCGGCCGGACATGGCGTTGTTCAAGTTCACGCAAGCGATCCTCCAGGGTCAGCCGATCGATATTTACAATCATGGCCAGATGGCTCGGGATTTCACCTACATAGACGATATTGTCGAAAGCATTGTCCGCCTGTGTCCGAAGCCGCCGGTGCCGGACAAACAGGGGGAGGGCGTCAACCGGCTTTTCAACATAGGGCGTGGCATGCCAATGGCCCTGCTGGATTTTGTCGATTGCCTGGAAGCGGCACTGGGCATACACGCTCAGCGCAACTTTGTCCCGATGCAGGCCGGCGATGTCGTCAAAACCTGGGCTGATGTTTCGGCGCTGGCAGACTGGGTCGGGTTTTCTCCGCAAGTGGAGGTTGAAGCCGGTGTGGCGCAATTTGTGAGCTGGTATCGCAGCTTTTATGGCGTTTGACGCCATACGCAGACGGCTGAGATCGATAGGCAATACGTCTGAAGCCAACTCCATACTCAGCACAGGAGCAGCACGCGTCGCGCCCCCGTGCTCGGAATTGAAATCGGCTTGAGTTAAATCAGATACCCGACAGCCTGGCCAGGGATGTTTTCCTGAGCGCCCGCTACAAGGTGCAACGGCATCACCGGCTGTTGATGATCCATTGAGGGGATTTCGAAACTGCCCACTATTTGAAGCTGTCGCTCGCCCAAACCGGTCGCCTCCAACTCTTTTGCCTTGGCCATTCTCGCGTGGTTCGCTGCGATTTCATTGAGAGTTGACACGTTACATCTCCGGTGACTGACCAAGCGTTTCGCTGGAGTCCTTAATCGTTAGTTTGAGGTGCTGCCGTGTCAGAATTATGTCACTCCTGGGCAGCTACGCTCGGCCTGTGCAAGCCGCAAGCCAGACAGGCTGTGTATTGCGCCCAGCGTTTTGCTTTGCGACGAAAGGTTATGCGACACGTCTGAACCGGTCTTATCCGAACTTTTTCGATATCGGGAAGACCGTTTTGTTGACGGTAGCAGACAGGCGAGGAGTTGCCAGAAAGCCCAATCTTTCGGATTGGGCTGTTTGCGAATGGGCCATCTTCGAACAGGAAGGCCTGATTACTGGTCCTTTTCGCAGTTGACCATCCACGACACCCCAAACCGGTCGACCAACATGCCGAAGCGCGCGGCCCAGAAAGTGCTGTCCAGCGGCATCTCGACTTTGCCGCCCGCGGCCAGCGCATTGAACACCCGTTCGGCTTCGGCGACGCTGTCGACATTCAGTGAGATCGAACAACCGCTCATGCCCGGTGTCGGGCGGTCGGGCGTGGTATCGGACGCCATCAGCATCTGATCGCCAACTTTCAGGCAGGTGTGGATGATCAGGTCGTGATGTTCCTTTGGCACATGCTCGGCGGCAGGCGTTTCACCGAAAGTCATCATCGCTTCGATATGGCCTTGCAGGCATTGGGCATAGAAGGTGAAAGCGGCTTTGCAGTCGCCGTTGAAAATGAGGTAGGGATTGATTTTCATGATTCTGCCCCGGTCAATGAAGGTGCACATCGGATCTGACATCGTTTGGCGCGATGAATTCTGATGAGGCTGACCGGGACAGCAAAGCGCTAAAACGCGGCGGCTGCCTGAACATTGTCAGATTTTTTTTCGATAGAGCGGGTGATGCTTATCGCTTCGCTCGCGCGCCGTGGCGCCAGCAGGCGTTCAATGGCGCCGCTCACCAGATTCTCAAGCAACTCGTTGTGCTCTTGTTCGTCCAGTGATTGAGTGGTCAGCCAACTGGGGGCGCTGTTGAGCAGCGAGGCGATGGCATGCCCGGCCGCCAATTTTCCCGATTCGCTGAATCGCGAACGGGCGCCGAGCACCACCAGCAAGGTGCGTTCGTACTGCTCGCGCAATTGCCGTACCCGAGCCTGCTGGTCTTCATTCAGGCAGCCGCAGTCGCGTTCGACCAGGCGAAAATGCCAAGGCATCTCGCGGTGCAGATTGAGGTGGGCGCGAATCACATGGTTGAGCCGGTCTCGCTTGGCCGGCGCCTTTTGCTGGATGCGTCCCAGGGTTGCCAGCAACTCTTCGTAAAACTCTTCGATGAGGTCCAGCAACAGGTGCTGTTTGCTCGGGTAATGGTGATACAACGAGCCCGGGGATAGCCCCAGGCACGTCGCGAGCTCACGCATGCCGACCTGACCGAAACCCTTGCAGGCGAACAGTTCCAGCACCTTGTCCCGGTATTCGGCAAAACGCGAGCAACGCTCAGGCATAGGCATGGAAGCCGCGCCCCGTTTTGCGTCCCAGGTAGCCGGCGGCAACCATTTCCTTGAGCAGTGGCGCCGGACGGTATTTGCTGTCGTTGAAGCCTTCGTAGAACGCTTGCATGATCGCCAGCAGCGTGTCGAGGCCGATCAGGTCGGCCAGCGCCAACGGGCCGATGGGCTGGTTGCAGCCAAGGCGCATCCCGGCGTCGATGTCTTCGGCGCTGGCCAGGCCCTCCTGAAACACCAGGATCGCTTCGTTGATCATCGGCACCAGAATCCGGTTGACCACAAACCCCGGGCGGTTGCCGGCGGTGATCGCGGTTTTGCCCAGGGCCGTCGCCATGTCCAGCGCGAGGGTGTGGGTGGCGTCGCTGGTTTGCAGGCCGCGAATGACTTCGATCAGGCCCATCACCGGCACCGGGTTAAAGAAGTGCAGGCCGATGAAGCGCTCAGGCTGGCTGACGCTGGCGGCGAGCTGGGTGATCGACAGCGATGAGGTGTTGGAAGCGATCACGCAGTCAGCGCTGACCTGTGCGGCGATCTGTTGCAACACCCGCAATTTCAGTTCGAGATTCTCGGTGGCAGCTTCGATGACCAGCTGAGCATTGTGCAGGCTGCTGTAGTCGGTGCTGGTCTGGATCTTGTCGAGCGCCGCGTTTTTTTGCTCGGTGGTCAGGGTGTCCTTGGCGATCTGCCGATCGAGGTTTTTACCAACGGTGGCGATGGCTTTTTGCAGAGCGCTTTCGGAAATGTCGAGCAGGGTCACGTTGAAGCCGGCGAGGGCGCAGACTTGCGCAATGCCGTTGCCCATGGTGCCGGCGCCGATCACGCCAATGTTTTGCAGATTCATGTTGCCGTCCTTCCGATAAACCCTGCGATACCTTGGCCGCCGTCGTGGCACAAAGCGTACTATTGCCGCGAGTCTAGAACCGGCAGGGCGGTTGTCCTATGCCGAAACTGTTCAACGGGCCTGATGTTTTTTGCCATTTCGGGTGATCGGGAGAGAAGCGTTCACATGCGGGAAAAGGATTCAGTGGCCGCCTACTTCGTGCAGGCAATGATCCATGGGCTGGCGGACGATTCGCAGCGGGTGCGTGCCGTGCTGGAACAGGCCGGCATCGACCCGGCCGTGATGCAGCAGCCATCGGCGCGAGTGCCGGCCAGTGCCTTTGCGGCGTTGTGGCTGATTCAGATCCGCGAGCTCAACGACGAGTTCTTCGGCCTCGATTCCCATGGCATGCCGCCAGGCGCTTTTGCGCTGATTTGCCGGGCGTTGATTCAGGAGCCCGACCTGCACAAGGCCATGCGCCAGTGCCTGGCCAATTTCGCCCTGTTCCTGCGCGACTTTCGCGGCACGCTGACCGTGCGCGGCAAACGGGCGGTAATCAGTCTGGAGACGTATTCGCAGAATGCCGATGCCAATCGTTTCGGCGAAGAAACGTTCCTGGTGCTGATGATCAGTTTGCTGTGCTGGCTGGGAGGCCGGCGCATACCTATCGACCGCGCAGACTTCCGCCATGAACGTTTGTCCTTGAGCGATGACCGGTTGCTCTGGGGCCCCAACCTGACCTTCGGTGCCGAGCGCACCGAAATCGAGTTCGCCAGTCACTACCTGCGGCTACCGGTGGTCCAGGACCTGGCGTCGCTGAAAGTATTTCTGCGCACCGCGCCACAATGGCTGGTGATCCGTTTTCGCAATCAGCATGGTCTGGCGTCGCAAGTGCACCAACGCTTGCGCAGCAGCCATTACAGCCAATGGCCGACCTTGCAGGCCTTTGCCCTGGAACAACACCTGAGCCCCAGCACCTTTCGCCGAAAACTGGAGCGCGAAGGTTGTTCCTATCAGGAAATCAAAGACGAAGTGCGCAGGGCGGTGGCGTTCGAACAGCTGCGCGAAAGCCGGGCGAGCATCAGCGACATTGCCGAGCAGTTGGGGTTTCAGGAGCCCAGCGCGTTTCACCGGGCATTCAAGAAGTGGACGGGAGAAAGTCCGGGTCGCTATCGGGCGCGGTTTCAGGGCTAGCTGATCGGGTCAATGCGCTCAGGAATCCTGCGCACCTTGAATCATCGCCGGGCCGGCCATCTGCGGTTTTTCCCGCAGCAAGTTTTCCAGTGCCTTGCGATATTGATTGCCCCCCAGGCTCATGCTGTTGTTGTGCGTGCCGCCGGGAATCAGCAACAGGCTCTTGGGCTGGTTGGCGGCATTGAACAGTTGCTGGCTGAATCGCGACGGCATGAACTGATCGGCCAGGCCATGGACCACCAGCAGTGGCATGTCGATGTCGACGATCTTGTCGATGGAATCGAATTTCTGTGACAGCAACCAGCGCACCGGCAACCAGTTCACCGGCAGGTTGTTGCCGGCGACTTCCGCCACGGCATCGCCAAGCGAGGTGAAGGTGGACTCGATCACCAGGCCCCGGACCGGCACCGAACCATGATTGTTTTTCGCCTGGGCGGCGAGCTCTGCTGCAAGGTCGATGGCCACCGCACCGCCTAGCGAATGGCCGTAGATCAAGCGTTTGCCGGCGTCAGGTTGCATCACCTTGAAACGCTCCCAGGCGGCCCGGGCATCTTCGTAGACACTGGCTTCCGATGGCAGGTCGCCTTTGCTCTGGCCAAACCCGCGGTAGTCGATCGCCAGCACCGAATAACCCATGGCGCGCAACTGCTCGATACGGAACGCCTGTCCGGTCAGGTTCCAGCGCACACCGTGCAAGTAGAGAATTGCCGGTGCATCTTTACGCGCTGCCGGCCACCACCAGGCATGCAGGTTTTGCCCGGCCTTGAAACTTGCTGGCTTGATGTCCAATTCCTGAACGTCCTGCGGCAAGCCGCGATACCAGCCTGCCGTGCCCGGTTCGATGCGAAACAGCAACTCGCGCTCCTTATATTGCAGAGCACCGCAACCCACGGGCAGGCCCACCACCAGCGCGGCCATGCACAGCAGCGGCAGCCAGCGTCGCCGCAGACGAGTGAGAAGAGCAGTGGACATCGGTTGTTCAACCCGCACGGACATGAAGTTCGCGTTTTAGCAGATGCACACGCAGGGCGGGAATAATTTCGACAGCCGTTCAATCCACCCGCAACACAATCTTGCCGATGTGATCGCCGCCCTCCATGCGCCCGTGGGCCTGCGCCGCGTGGGCCAGGGGATAAACCTCATCGATCATTGGCAGGCAACGCCCGGCCGCCAATACCGGCCACACGTGCTCGCGCAACTGTTGCGCAATCGCGGCTTTTTCTTCCCGGGTGCGAGAACGCAACAACGAGCCGGTGACTGTGGCGCGTTTGGCCATGATCGCCAGCAGATCGACTTCCCTGGCTACCGCGCCACCGAGGAAACCGAGCATCACCAATCGCCCTTCGAGGGCCAGCGCCGCAACGTTACTGTTGAGGTACGAACCGCCCATGATGTCGAGAATCACATCGACGCCGCGCCCCGCGGTTTTTTCAGCAATGACCTGGGTAAAATCCTGTTCGCGATAGTTGATCGCCTCGGCGCCCAGTTCGCGGATCACCGCGCACTTTTCTGCACTGCCCGCCGTGGCAAACGCTTCGATGCCGAACTCACGGCAGAGCATCAACGCGGTGGTGCCGATGCCGCTGGTGCCGCCATGAATCAAGACTCGTTGATCTTTGCGCGCGCCGCCCATCTCGAACAGGTTGGCCCACACGGTGAAGAACGTTTCCGCAATGGCTGCGGCGTGTAGCCAATCCATGCCGGCTGGAATCGGCAGAGCCTGACTGGCGGGGACGACACAATACTGCGCATATCCGCCGCCGTTGGTCAGGGCGCAGACGTTGTCGCCGACCACGAAGTCGCTGACGCCTGCGCCAAGCCCGACCACTTCACCGGCCACCTCCAGCCCCGGGATCGGATTCATGCCCGGTTTCATCGGGTATTGACCGGCGCGTTGCAGCACATCAGGTCGATTGACCCCGGCGGCATGAACACGGATCAACAGTTCCCCAGCGCCCGCTACGGGTACGGGCACCAGGTTTGGTTGCAGCACTTCAGGGCCACCGGGTGTGGTGATTTCGATTTGGGTCATGGTTTGCGGCAGCGACATGATGAATACCTTTGAGCAATGCAGTCAGTTCGATAACGGTGGGATTGTTTTGTTTATGTGATCGTTGCAGCGGCGCAGGTTTGTTCCTTTGGCCCGGTCAGCAAACGCGCCGCCCATTCCAACAACAACGCACCGACAATCGCCCCGGCCGCCACCATGAACATCAATCGGTGATTACCACCGCTGCCGTTGAACAGCGCCGAATAGGCGAAGCCGGAAATGGCCTGGAAAGTGGCGAACGAAACCGTGGCGCGGCTCCAGGCGATCTGTTGTTGATGGTGGCCGGGAATCAGTTCGTGAACCCGGGCCAGCGCCAGCGGCACGATGCCTGGCGGAAACGAGCCGATGATGACCGCGAGTAGCGCCAGAGCCACGAAGGTGCTGGACATCGACAGCAAGCCCACCGCAATCGCCTGCACCAGCAACACCAGGCGTATGCTGCGTTTGGCGCCCAGGCGATCAGCCAGAAAACCGTAACTCACCGGGCCGACAATCGCGCCGAGACCGTACATCACCCAGACCATTGCGCCGACGTGTTGCCCGGCCCCGAGCCCCCGGGCGACGTAATCCACCAGGAAGACCATGGCGGGCACGAGCCCGGCTGCCATGAGGGCGTATTGGGCGAACAGCAGGTAAACACCCGCAGGCATCGACGTCGGCGCTGTTTTGACCGCTGCCGGCGCTGGAGCAGGGGAAGTGGAAGATGGCCAGCCAAACCAGCTGACCGCCGTCAGGACCAGCGCCAGCACCCCGAGGCCGAGCCAGGTTTGTTGCAAACCCATACTGAGCAGCGGCGGTACGAGGGTCCCCGAGCCGGCAATCCCCAGGCCCAGGCCGAGGAAGATCGCACCACTGGCCACACCTCTGCGGGAGGCGGGTACATGGGGCAACACCGTCGTAGCCACCAGCACCATGACCGCGCCACCGGCAACGCCGGACAGCAAACGCCAAGCGAAGAACCAGCTCACCGATAACGGGAAGGCACAGGCAAAAAACGCCAGGGTCACCGTGAGCATCATCAACCGCAGAACGGTTTTGTTGGAAGTACGCTTGGCCAGTGGGTGGCCGAGCAAGGCGCCGATCAGATAACCCACCAGGTTGGCGGCGCCGAGGAACACCACGTCGCTGGCGGAAAACCACTGGTTTTGGATCAAAGAGGGAATCAACGGCGTATAAGCGAAGCGCGCCAGGCCGATGCTCACCAGGCTGGCGCAGAGACCTGCAAGGATCGGCAGCCAGATCGCGCTGCCAGGTTTATCGGGGGTCAGTGAGGTACGGTCCATGAACGTTGTCCTGAGTGTTTTCATGGCGACCAGCATATCGAGGTTCTTTGATGCAATAATGCTGCGATTACACTTTGTAGTGATGCATAGGTGCATCACCAGGAGAAACCATGAACTGGGATGACGCACGGGTGTTTCTCGCGGTTTGCCGCGAATCCACGTTGCGCGGTGCCGCACGGGTGCTGGGCGTGGATCAAGCCACAGTTGGCCGGCGAATCGCGGCACTGGAAAAGTCCTTGAACGCGACGTTGTTCCTGCGCACATCCGAAGGCTATGCGCTGACAGCCGTGGGCGAAGCGGCAATGCGTGCCGTGGAGAAAATGGAGCATTCAGCGCACGAGCTGGAGCGACGCATTCAAGGCCTGGACGATCGATTGACCGGTACCGTGCGAGTCACCACCACCGATTCCATGGCCATCGATTTGCTGATCCCGGCCATCGCTCGTTTGCATCGACAGCATCCCGACGTGCGGGTTCAGCTGGACGCTTCGACGCAAATTCTCAGCCTGGCCAAGCGTGAGGCCGACATTGCCGTGCGCAATACCCGGCCGGAAAACCCGGATCTGATTGCCCGCCGACTCGCCCGATGGCCGATCGGTTTGTTTGCTTCGCAAGACTATGTGGACGCCCACGGCATACCGGAGCCGGGTTCGGCGTTCGAGGGGCATGATCTGGTGATCTATCAGCCCTATTTGCAAGGCGACAAGGACGTGACACTGGTTGGTGAACCGATTGGCCGCGGGCGGATTGTCTCGAGCCTGAGTTCCAGTTTGCTGGTGCGCCGATCCATCGCTGCCGGGATCGGAATCGGCGAAGTCCCCGTGTACATGGGCGAACGGGACGGGCTGGTCAGGCTGTGGCCGGAACGTACGAAGCCTGTGCCCTATGACATCTGGCTGGTGACCCACGCCGATTTGCGGCATACGGCCAGGGTGCGGGTGGTGATTGACGAGATCGTCGCGGGGTTTTGCGGAACCGGTGAATGAAAACTTGATACTGCGCTCATTCAGACAGGGCGCGTTATCGTTGACGTCCATCGCGGGCAAGCCCGCTCCCACAGGGATCTTCAATGGCCGCAGTTCCAAGTACAGCCGGAAGCTGGCTTGCCAGCGATGGCGGCCTGACAGCCGATCAATCTCCTGCGGATGTACCCAAGCCAATTGTAGGAGTGAGCCTGCTCGCGATGGCGGCTTCACATTCAGCAGGTGTGTTGACTGATCCACCGCTATCGCGAGCAGGCTCACTCCTACAGGGGAT
>NZ_RCNY01000095.1:22162-50182 GCF_004307635.1 Pseudomonas sp. Sample_22 | reverse complement strand
TCAAGATTAAATTCCGAAACCCCAATTGCGAAAGCAGTTGGGGTTTTGTTTTGTCTGGAGAAAAGCACCGTAGGACCAAAAAAGGGATGTCTCCGATGGGGCATCCCTTTTTTGTGCCGCATCGTTAATGAGCCTTCAAGGGAACGCTATCACTGGCCGATAACCTTAAGGTCAAGCGATCTTCACTTCTCACTCTTTCATTGTATTTGCAGTTCAAGAGAAAACGCTTGATAGGTTGTGGCTACTGGCTATCATCTGCGCGCCATGAGGGTCGTGCAGTTGATCTTCTTTGTGTGTTTGTCTTTCGGCTTTTCTTCTTAATCTGCCTGGAAATCTTCGATGCTGTCGTATCACCAAAAGAGTTTTCTGATCGTCGATGATTTCTCGGATTTCCGCAGTTCCGTCAGGTCCATGTTGCGGGAGTTGGGTGTCAAGGATGTGGACACAGCGGACACTGGCGAACAGGCGCTGAAAATGTGTTCGCAGAAATCCTACGATTTCATCTTGCAGGATTTTCATCTGGGCGATGGCAAGAAGAATGGTCAGCAAGTGCTCGAAGACCTGATGATCGAGAAGCTGATCAGCCATGAAAGCGTGTTCGTCATGGTCACCGCCGAGACCAGTCAGGCCATGGTACTCAGCGCGTTGGAACACGAACCCGATGCTTACCTGACCAAGCCCTTCAACCGTTCCGGCCTGGCCCAACGCCTGGAGCGCCTTGAGCAGCGCAAGACGTTACTCAAGCCCATTCTTCAGGCGCTCGACCGTGGTAAACCGGTTGAAGTGCTTAACGCTTGCATCGCCCTGTGCAAGCAGGACATTCGCTATTCGCCGTTATGTCTGCGTTACCGCGCCGATGCGCTGCGTGACCTCAATCAGAATGAGGCGCTGGAGCGGCTCTACGACAGCATCATTGCGGACCGACCTTTGCCTTGGGCGTTCGCCGGGCTTGGCAAGTTGCTGTTCAAGCGTGGTCAGGTAGCACAGGCCAAAGGTGTCTACGAGAAAGCATTGAAAGTGTTTCCAATGGTGCCGGCACTTTATGATGGCATGGCCGATGTATTGGTCGCCGAAGGCGACACCAGGGCTGCCCAGAAAGTACTGGAAGAAGCCATCCGCCTCTCGCCTTTGGCCGTCCGCCGCCAAGCGCAGTTAGGCAAGCTGGCCATGACCAACGAAGATTTTGATACGGCCTCCAAAGCCTATCGCCAGGCTGTTGCTCAGGGTGCGCAGTCCCGCTTCAAGGATGCGGAAAGTAACCTCGGGCTGGCCCATGCCTTGATCAGCAAAGGTAGCGAAAAAGGTCTGGATACTCGTACCCGACTGGAAATCAACACAACGCTAAGTGCCGTGGCCAAGGAGAACCCGTCCGACCCAGGCCTGCAAATCCGTGCACGGCTGATGAAGGCGACCAGCCTGTTACTCAATGATGCCGAAACCGCGGAAAAGCTCACGGAGCAGGCGATGATGCGCCTTGATGGCATGGAGCAATTCATGAGTGCCGAGGCGGCGTTGCTGGTTGCCAAGCAGTTGCAAATGCTCGGTCAAGCCAGCGCAGGGGCGTCGATGTTGAAAAACTGCGCAGAGATCTACGGTGACGACCCAACGGTCATGAAGGGCATCGCCAAGCTGACCGATGACCCGACAATTCTCAATTCCGGTAACGCGGCTGCCGACCTTAATCGTCAGGGCGTACGCGTGTACAAGACTGGCAATCTGGTGGAAGCCCGTGAGGTGTTTCGTAAGGCCCTGGCGCTGCAGCCGAAGAACATCAGTATCGCGCTGAACCTGGCACAGGCGCTGCTGCATGGCACTGATACCGCTGTGGCGTCGGCCGAACTCGAAGAATGTCGCACTTGCCTGAAGATGGTTGGATTGATGCCCGACTCCGACGCTCGTTATCCACGATATCAGAAGCTCAAAAGCAAGGCGTTTGGCGAATGAACGACAACTCGCAATCCCTCGATTTCTCTACCGTGATCGCGTCCACCGTGCACGACATGAAAAACTCGTTGGCCATGTTGATGCAGGCCCACAGTCAATGGCTGGCGGGATTGCCAGAGCCGACGCGGCATACACCGGAACAAGGGGTGATCGAGTTCGAGTTCGCTCACCTCAACGGTCTGCTCGTGCAGCTGCTGGGCTTGTACAAGCTGGGCGTCAACCAGATGCCATTGCAACCGGCCTACCACGAACTGGATGACTTCATCGAAGCGCAGCTGGCGTGTCATCAGGATGTGTTCGTCAGTCGTGGTATCGCCGCGACGTTTGAAGTCGATCCCCTGAGCCCATTGGGTTTCTTCGACCGTGAATTGATCGCTTCAGTACTGGCCAATGCGATCAACAATGCCATTCGTTATGCGCGTCATGCGGTTCTGGTCAGTGTCAGCGACGAGGCGGGGCAATTGGTACTGACGGTCAACGACGATGGTGACGGTTATCCTGAAGAGATGATTGAACGTCAGGCGGATTACGTACAGGGCATCAATCAGAGCAGTGGCAGTACGGGCCTTGGATTGTATTTCGCCGGCCGGATTGCGGCTTTGCATCAGCGTAATGGTGTCGGCGGGCGTACCGAAATCGGCAACGGCGGCCCATTGGGTGGCGGTGTGTTCAGTATTTATTTGCCCTGATTTTTTCTGCCGCAAAGCTTTTTGTTGGGCGTTGCTTGATATTCCGAACACGTGAAGCCTATTTTGTACGGGTCGCCGTTCGCGGCTCGTACAATAACAAGGATTGCGTCATGACAACCGATGGCCTGGCCTCACTCGCGCAGCGATTGACGGGCATTGACGAGATTGAATGTGTTACGCCAGATCTGAATGGCGTACCGCGGGGCAAAGTGATGACCGCGGACGGTTTCCTCGAGGGGCGGCGTCTGCAGTTGGCGCGGGGCGTACTGTTGCAATGCATCATGGGCGGATATCCGCCAGCACGATTTTATGGCAGCGATGACGGTGACCTTGCGCTCGTTCCAGATGCGAGGCAGATCCACTGTTTACCCTGGAGCAAGCAGCCGCGTGCGTTGGCCATCTGTGATGCGGATGAGCTGACCGGGGAAAGCTCCAACCTGTCGACTCGCGGTCAACTCAAGGCTGTTATCGCGCGTTACTCCGAGCTTGGCCTGGCGCCGGTGGTGGCGACCGAACTCGAATTCTTTGTCTTCGCCCCCAACCCCGACCCTGGGCAGCCGTTCCAACCGCCGGTGGGCCTGGATGGTCGTCGCGAAGACGGTCATTCGGCATTCAGTGTGAGTTCCAACAGCGGCTTGCGGCCGTTTTTCAACGAGGTGTATGAGTGCATGGCGGCGCTGGGGTTGCCGCGCGATACGTTCATGCATGAGATGGGTGTCAGCCAGTTCGAGATCAACCTGCTGCACGGTGATCCGCTGTTGTTGGCGGACCAGACTTTCCTGTTCAAGCATCTGCTCAAGGAAGTTGCGCTCAAGCACCATCTGACGGTGGTCTGCATGGCCAAACCTCTGGCGCATACCCCCGGCAGTTCGATGCATATTCACCAGAGCATTGTCGAAATCGACACCGGGCGGAACGTGTTCAGTGATGATGCGGGGCAATCGACGGCGATCTTCCGGCAATTCATTGCCGGGCAACAAGCGGGCATGGCGGATTTCACAGCGTTGTTTGCACCGAACGTCAACTCGTACCAGCGCTTGTGCCATCCGTTTGCATCGCCGAACAATGCTTGCTGGTCCCATGACAACCGGGCAGCGGGTTTGCGCATTCCGGCCAGTTCACCTGCTGCTCGTCGGGTTGAAAACCGCTTGCCCGGAGCTGACGCCAACCCTTATCTGGCGATTGCCGCCAGCCTTGCAGCGGGCTTGCATGGCATTGAACACAAACTCGAACCGAGCGAGCCGATCCAGGGTGAATTCGAAGTACCGGATAATCTTTCATTGCCGTGTACCTTGCATGCAGCTATTGAGCGTCTGAAGCGTAGTCAGTTGGCGAGGGAACTGTTCGGCAAGGAGTTCATCGAAGGCTACATCGCTTCGAAGACCATGGAGCTGACCAGTTTCTATGATGAAATCACCCCCTGGGAACGACGTGTTCTAGCCGCCCAGGCCTGACGAAATGTCGACACCGGGCTATCGTTTGATAGTCCGTTACTCACTGCAAGGAGCCGCTCGGAACGCCGATGCGCCAAATCTGGAAATCCTTTCGAGCGCTGTATTTCGCCTCGCTGATGATGTTGATCGGCTCAGGCCTGTTGAGTACTTACCTGGCATTGCGCCTGGCCGCTGATAATGTCGACAGCCTTTGGGTCGGTGCGCTGATGGCTGCCAACTATTTCGGCCTGGTGTTGGGCGGCAAGATCGGCCATCGGCTGATTGCCCGGGTCGGACATATTCGAGCCTATTCAGCCTGTGCCGGGATCGTCGGTGCGGCGGTGCTGGGCCATGGTCTGGTCAACTGGCTGCCTGCGTGGCTGTTCCTGCGGGTGATCGTCGGCCTGGGCATGATGTGTCAGTACATGGTGATTGAAAGCTGGCTCAACGAGCAGGCCGAAGCCAAGCAGCGCGGGCTGGTGTTCAGCGGCTACATGATCGCCTCTTACCTTGGGTTGGTGCTCGGCCAGCTGATTCTGGTCATGCACCCGGGGCTCGGGCTTGAGCTGCTGATGCTGGTAGCGTTGTGCTTTACCTTGTGTCTGGTGCCGGTGGCTTTGACGCGACGCATTCACCCTGCGCCTTTGCATCCTGCACCGATGGAACCCCGGTTCTTTATCAAACGCGTGCCGCAGTCCTTGAGTACGGTACTGGGGGCGGGCTTGATCGTGGGTTCGTTCTACGGTCTGGCCCCGTTGTATGCCTCGCAGCAAGGGTTGTCCACCGAGCAGGTGGGTCTGTTCATGGGTAGCTGCATTTTTGCCGGGTTGTTGGTGCAGTGGCCATTGGGCTGGTTATCCGATCGCTATGACCGGGCGCTGTTGATCCGCAGTTTCGCGTTTTGTCTGGCACTGGCTGCACTGCCTCTGGCGATTTTGCCGCAGGTACCGCTGGAGATTCTGTTTGTCGCCGGTTTTGTCTGTTCGCTGGTGCAGTTCTGCTTGTACCCATTGGCAGTGGCATTCTCCAATGACCACGTCGAAGGTGATCGCCGGGTGTCCCTGACGGCGATGTTGCTGGTGACCTACGGTGTTGGCGCGAGTATCGGACCCCTGGTTGCAGGCGTGCTGATGAAGCTGTTCGGCAGCCAAATGCTTTATGCATTTTTCAGTTTCTTTGCGCTGGTGCTGGTGTGGCGTATTCGTCCGAAAGCGGTCACCAATTTGCATCAAGTGGAAGATGCGCCGCTGCATCACGTGGCAATGCCGGACAACATGACAAGTTCACCGCTGGTGGCCTGCCTCGATCCGCGTGTTGATGAGCAAGTCGTGCAGGATCAAATGCAGAATCCGATTCCGTCCGAGCCGACGACCGAATCGGTGACACCGGCCGATGCCCCGCCAGAAGATCCGGATGAGGGCAGGGAACAGAGTTTCACTGAAGCCAGGCCTTAACATTCAGCCAAAAAAAAACGGGCAGTCACCGCAAGGGGCTGCCCGTTTTTTTATAGGTGTGTCCTGTCAGAAATCATCTTTGTCGAAGCGCCGTGCTTCGCGTTGCAGCTGATAGACAAAGCGCTCGACTTGCCGTTGCACCAGCCCGCTCATGTTATGGAAGCGTACGCCGGCGAAGGTCGTGGAGATTCTTTCTTCGAAGTGCAGGTAGCGCAGTTCGACCGGCGCAGTCATCTTGCCGAAGGGCAGGGCAGCCGAGAAGCGGTCATAGACCTGGCCCAGTTGCAGGCTCCCTGTGATGTCTCCGTCAAAGCGCAGCTTGCAGCCGGTGGCGGAAATGTCCAGCAGCTTGCCGTTGATGGCCGCCTTGAGTTTTTCACCGTCCAGGTCGACGTTGACCAGTTGTGCCAGCTTCAATGCCGCGCGAAAGGCATTGCGACGCTGGTGGTAGACCACTTCATCAGGCAGAGTGCCGCGGTAGCAACGACCGCCACCGGATTCGTCGATGGTCAGCGGGCCATTGCTTTCCCAGGCGATGCGCACGCCGTCGTGAAAGCCTTCAACCTTGAAGGGTTCGCCAGCCAGCAGAAAGCGTTCGCCGTCACGGGGAATCATTTCGTCCAGGGCAATCATGTTGCTTTCACGGTCGATGTCCACCAGATAGCTCTGGAAGCGCTGGCTGCGCTCATGGAACGTGATGATCAGCGGGTCATGACTTTCTTGCAGTTGGCGCAGGTTGCCGGAGATTTCCAGGGGCGTGCTGAGCACCTTGGGTGGCTGCGGAGCATCTTCCGCATTTAAGGCATTGGACACGGTTAATCAATCTCCAGACAAATTTTGACTACGGCTAGCCAGCATTTTGCCAGCATGTTTCGCGTCTTGATAGAGCGCGCTCATCGACAGGTCAAGCCTGACTGAGCGGACGCGGTTTCACAAGCTTGGAAAATGTTCCGCTGGCATCGTAGAGCGCTGGAGGTTCGCCGCCGGTAAGGATTTTCAGCTGGGTGGCCGTGGCAACCTGCTGGACGACGATCGACTGACCGTTGTTGGCATTGGCGGCCTGGCATTGGGACAGAAGATCGGTGAGGACATCGCTTTGAGAAAGCAATGCTTCGCCAACGCTGGACTGGCTGGCCAACTGCTCAAGACCGCTACGGTTGGTTGGCAAATTGAGACTGGCGAGAATTTCGCTGCGCTTGCGGCCATGCTGTTCCAGCAGAATGATCAATGCCTGCTTCTGCGCCAGGATGCCTTCAAGCAGGACCATGTCGCGACCATGCAAGGCAAGGGATTCAGTGCGCAGTAACTCCAGCAATTGTTGCGCTGGAGCAAAATCGTCGGTGATCAGTTGCAGTAAATTAGTGTCGTGCATGGCTGGCCTTGGGTTTTAAGCGTCCAAAAGCCTCGCGCCGGCCCGTGGCCTAGCGCTGGGCTTCGAAGTTGAGCAGTTTGCTGGCTACACGGTTGCTGTCGACTTTGTAGCTGCCATCGGCAATCGCTGCTTTCAACTCGGCCACCCGGGCTTTGTCGACAGCGGGCTGATCGCGCAGCGTATCAGTGACCTTTTGCAACTGTTGAGCCTCATTGCTGAGATGTACCGATTCCCCGCTCGTGACGGTGCTGGCCTGTTCGGCCGGGGTATTCAGCGGCGCGGATTTGCCGGCTTCGGCGGTTTCCTTGGCAACGCTGGTACGTGTACTGCCCGTGAGTGACGAGGAGCTGTTCAAACGGCTGAAATCGATGACCATGATAAAAAACCTCTGGGAATTTGGACGCTTGCCATGTTTTCGGCCATACCCCGAAAAACTTTAGGCTCATTTGAAAAATGAGCTTGCGCGCGCCAGCGCTTGCCCCGCACAGGACACAGTTTAGGGAACGGCCCCGCTTAGCGCCACAGGCAGACCGCCTACATGGACACCTCGACCTGCCCCGGCGCGATGACTTGCGCCTTGATCACTCGATTGGAATTGAGGTTCTTCACCCTGATTTGTTCGCTCAAGCCACCGTTAGCCAGCGCTTCACCGGGCATTCGCACGCTGAGCGTACCACTGCGGGCGGTAATCACCACCTGATCGCCTTTGCGAATGACTTCCGCCTGTTCGATGTGCACGAGGCTGATGACCTGGTCGTTGACCATTGGTCGGGTCAGTCTCTGCCCGATGGCCTGATCCACAGAGGTCAAATAGCCCTGGGTGAGCAGGCTGACATCGCGCTCTCGCAGCGTGATGTCAGCGGGTTCGACAATACCGGCGCGGCGCAGGGGCCGAGTGGTTGTCACAACGTCGCGAAACAGGCGGACTTGAGCGGGTACGAAGACTGTCCACGGGGATGAACCCTCGCAGCGAACCTTTACCGTTACCCGACCCAACGGCTTGGCCGGACTCTCCAGCGTGGCTGTCAATTCCTTGTCACACATGGGCATGCGCAGGCGTGGGTCGAGTTGGTTGACCTGGATCTCGTAGCGACCTTCCGTTTGACTGGTTGCCAGATAGTCCTCTACGGTGAACTCAAGAAAGCCTTGAGTGACGCCGATAAGCATGTCAGGCAAGGTAACTGCGTCAGCAAGGGCAGGGCTGCCAGCGTGGCACAGGCAAGCAGCCGCCAACACACCGAGCCATTGGCGGAGCGGTGTGGTCAGGCGTCGGAAAAATGTCGGTTCTGTGTTCATGGAAAGATAAAAAGCAAGCGCCGTGCCGTTTAGAGATGAATGTGCGTCGCAACAACACTTAGCGTTGGTGTAGGAGTCTGGGCATGGCTGGTGTAATGGATTCGGTGAACCAGCGCACGCAACTGGTGGGGCAGAATCGCCTTGAGCTGTTGTTGTTCCGTCTCGACGGCCAGCAGCTGTACGGGATCAACGTGTTCAAGGTTCGGGAGGTGCTGCAATGCCCCCAACTGACGCTGATGCCTAAATCCAGTCCTGTCGTGTGCGGTGTGGCAAATATTCGGGGGGCGACCATTCCGATCCTCGATCTGGCAATGGCGACCGGCTCCGGTGCTTTGAAGGACAAGAACAATCCCTTCGTGATCATCACGGAGTACAACACCAAGACCCAAGGCTTCCTGGTGCGATCGGTGGAACGCATCGTCAACATGAACTGGGAGGAGATTCATCCGCCACCCAAGGGGACGGGGCGCGATCACTACCTGACAGCCGTGACGCGGGTCGACAATCAGTTGGTGGAAATCATCGACGTCGAAAAAGTGCTGGCGGAAGTGGCACCGACACCGGAAGCGATTTCGGTCGGCGTGGTGGATGTGGAGACCCAGCACAAGGCGCTTTCATTGCGCGTGCTGACGGTCGATGACTCGTCGGTGGCACGCAAGCAGGTGACGCGTTGCCTGCAGACGGTGGGCGTGGAAGTGGTGGCGTTGAACGACGGTCGGCAAGCGCTTGATTACCTGCGCAAGCTGGCCGACGAGGGGAAGAAGCCGGAAGAAGAGTTCCTGATGATGATTTCCGACATCGAGATGCCGGAGATGGACGGGTACACGCTGACGGCCGAGATACGCAACGACCCTCGCATGCAAAAGCTTCATATCATCCTGCATACTTCGTTGTCGGGTGTGTTCAATCAGGCGATGGTCAAGAAAGTCGGTGCCGATGACTTTCTGGCCAAGTTCCGTCCTGATGACCTGGCATCCCGGGTAGTTGACCGGATCAAAGCAGCAGACATTAGCTAGGGGCGTTCGGCCCCCGGCAGTCAACACGATTTAAGAGGCGGCAGCATTGTCTACGGGTAATTTGGATTTCGAACAGTTCCGGGTATTCCTGGAAAAAGCCTGTGGCATTTTGCTCGGTGAAAACAAGCAGTACCTGGTCTCGAGCCGTCTCAACAAACTGATGGAGCAGCAGGGCATCAAGTCGTTGGGTGAGCTTGTTCAGCGCATGCAGACCCAGCCGCGCAGCGGTTTGCGCGAACAGGTTGTGGACGCCATGACTACCAACGAAACCCTGTGGTTTCGTGACACCTATCCGTTTGAGGTGTTGAAGAACAAGGTGCTGCCCGAGGCGATCAAGGCCAGTCCGGGCCAGCGTCTGCGGATCTGGTCGGCAGCCTGTTCGTCGGGGCAGGAACCGTATTCGCTGTCGATGTCCATCGACGAGTTCGAGCGGGTCAATATGGGCCAATTGAGGATGGGCGTGCAGATTGTTGCTACCGATCTGTCCGGCACCATGCTCAACAACTGCAAGACCGGCGAGTACGACAGCCTGGCCATTGGTCGCGGTCTCTCACCTGAGCGGCTGCAGCGATACTTCGACCCGAAAGGGCCGGGACGCTGGGTGATCAAGGCGCCGATCAAGAGCCGGGTTGAATTTCGCTCGTTCAACCTGCTGGACAGCTACGCAAGCCTGGGCAAGTTCGACATCGTGTTTTGCCGCAACGTGTTGATCTACTTCTCTGCTGAAGTGAAGAAGGACATCCTGTTGCGCATTCACAGTACGTTGAAGCCGGGCGGCTATCTGTTCCTCGGTGCTTCCGAGGCGCTGAACGGATTGCCGGATCATTACCAGATGGTCCAGTGCAGCCCGGGGATCATTTACCAGGCGAAGTGATGCGAAGCAGCAGACTTAAAAACGGGAGTCCTCAGGGGCTCCCTTTTTTATGCCTGCCGTTTTCCATTACCCAGGGAGCGTGTTGCGTGGTGCAAGCGGCAGAAAAGCGGCATTCAGCGGAAACCGGTTGCCGCTTTTCTGGCATTGCCGCTTTGCCACTGCGCGCAAAGCCCCGGTTTACGGGCTTTTTTGAATTGGCATGACGCTTGCTATGTCCATCCTACGAAAAATCAGGTCACCCGAAGGTTTCCCGACATGAGCATCAGCTTCGATAAAGCGCTCGGCATTCATGAAAAGGCTTTGGGCTTCCGCGCGCAGCGTGCCGAAGTCCTGGCCAACAACATCGCCAACGCCGACACCCCGAACTACAAGGCGCGGGATCTGGAATTCTCGAAAGTGCTCGAGGCTCAGAACGATAAAGCCAAGAACGGCACATTCACCTTGAACATGACCAACAGCCGACACATCGAAGCCGAAGGCCTGGGCAATGGCGACGAGTCGCTGATGTACCGCACGCCGATGCAACCTTCGATCGACCAGAACACCGTGGACGCCCAACTGGAACAGTCGAACTACGCGGAAAACTCCGTCAACTTCCAGGCCAGCTTCACCCTGCTCAACAGCAAATTCAAAGGGCTGGTGTCAGCCCTGCGCGGAGAATAAGCCATGTCTCTATCCAGTGTTTTCAACATTGCCGGTAGCGGCATGAGTGCCCAGACCACTCGCTTGAACACCGTCGCTTCGAACATCGCCAACGCCGAAACGGTTTCATCGAGCATCGACCAGACCTACCGTGCGCGTCATCCGGTGTTCGCCACCATGTTCCAGGGCGGCCAGAGTGGCGGCAGCGATTCGCTGTTCCAGAACCAGGACGCCGCGGGTCAAGGCGTTCAGGTGCTGGGTGTGGTCGAGGACCAGAGCAACCTCGAGGCGCGCTACGAGCCGAATCATCCGGCCGCCGACGCCAAGGGTTACGTCTACTACCCGAACGTCAACGTGGTGGAAGAAATGGCCGACATGATTTCCGCTAGCCGTTCGTTCCAGACCAACGCTGAAATGATGAACACCGCCAAAACCATGATGCAGAAAGTCCTGACCCTCGGTCAGTGATAAGGGGCGACTCAGATGAGTGTTTCCGATTCCACCGGTGGTTTGTCACTCAACGACATCCTGGCCAACTCCTCGATCAAGACCAACAAAGACACTGATGCCCTGGCGTCGGCGGCCAATAGTGCCACCGGTAAAAAGGCCTTGGGCAAGGATGCGTTCCTGCAACTGCTGGTGACTCAGCTGAAAAACCAGAACCCGCTGGAGCCGCAGGGCAATGGCGAGTTCGTTGCACAACTGGCGCAGTTCAGCAGCCTGGAAGGCATCACCACACTCAACGATACCGTGAGCGGCATTGCCGGCACTTTCGGTTCGTCCCAGGCATTGCAGGCGTCCTCCCTGGTCGGCCGTTCGGTCATCGCGCCGGGCGACAAGGCGGTGGTCGACACCACCAAAGGCATGACCGGTTCGGTCGTCCTGCCGCAGTCGGTGGCGCAAGCCGAGGTGAAGGTTACCGACAAGGACGGCAAAGTCATTCGCACCATTACCTTGGCTGACCAGAACGCGGGCAATGCCAGCTTCACCTGGGATGGCAAGGATGATGCCGGCAACGTGGCGCCAGCGGGTACCTACACCTTCGGTGCGACAACCACCATCGATGATCAGAGCGTTGCGCTGATCACCAACCTGCCGGCGACCGTCAACAGCGTGACCATCAGCCAGACCGGCGGTGAGTTGATGCTCAATCTGGCCGGGCTGGGCAGTGTCGCCCTGTCCAAAGTGCAAACCATTGGTATATAGAGCCGACTAACCCGGCACAAAGGAGTGGAACATGTCTTTTAACATCGGCCTTAGCGGTCTCTATGCCGCCAACAAACAACTGGACGTGACCGGCAACAACATCGCCAACGTTGCCACCGTCGGCTTCAAATCGTCCCGTGCGGAATTCGAAGATGTGTACTCCGCCACCCGGCTGGGTACAGGCACCAAGACCACCGGCAGCGGTGTGCGCCTGGCCAACGTCTCCCAGCAGTTCACCCAGGGTGACATCAACAACACCGGCAACGTGCTGGACATGGGCATCAACGGCTCGGGCTTCTTTGTGCTCAACGACAACGGCTCGCTGTCCTACACCCGTGCCGGTACGTTCAAGGTCGACAAGGAAGGCTACGTCACCAACACCGACGGCACTGCCCGCCTGCAAGGTTATGGCGTGGACGCCAACGGCAAGATCATCAATGGCGTGCTGACTGACCTGCGCATCGACACATCGAACCTGGCGCCGAAAACTACCACCACCGTTTCGTCGACGATCAACCTGGACTCCAAGTCCGATGTGATCGACACGGTGGCCAATCCGTTTGACCCGAGCAAGCCGGGAACCGCTTTCAACAAGCAGTTCAGCACCCAGATTTTCGATACGCAGGGCAACAAGCACCAGATGGACCAATACATGGTCAAGACGGGGCCCAACACCTGGGACGTCTATACCTTGATCGATGGTCGTAACCCCAATGGCAGCGATCCAATGAGCGCCGCTTCGCGTCCGGTCCCTTCGACCATGGCGTTTGACACGAGTGGCAAGCTGGTTTCGGTCACCACGCCGGGCACACCTCCCGTCGTCAGCCCTGATCTGAAAATCACCGGCTGGATTCCGGGCAAAGTCACCAATGGCGTTTGGGCAGCCAACGGCGCAGCCTCTGACCCAGCGGGTGTGACGGTCACCATGACCAATACCACGCAATTCAATGCCGACAGCGCTCGCTCCATTCCTGCGCAAAATGGTTACGCCACTGGCCAGATCACCAACCTGACCATCGACGGCAGCGGTGTCATGCTGGCCAACTTCAGCAACTACCAGACCAAGCCGATCGGTCAACTGGCTTTGGCCAGCTTCACCAATGAGCAAGGCCTGCAGCCAGTGGGCGGTACCAGCTGGAAGGAAACTTTCGCCTCGGGTCAGCCAGGCTACGACGCGCCGCAGACCGGCAGCCTGGGGGAAATTCATTCCAACTCCCTGGAAGAGTCGAACGTCAACGTGACCAACGAACTGGTCGAACTGATCAAGGCGCAGAGTAACTACCAGGCGAACGCCAAGACCATCTCTACCCAGAGCACTATCATGCAGACCATTATTCAGATGACTTGATGTTGGTTGAGTTGTAACGCTGTACGAAGAGCCCCCTCGCAAGAGGGGCTTTTTTGTGGGTGTCGCAGACCTGTAGGAGCAAAGCTTGCTCGCGATGAGCGATTACACGGTAATCCAGACGAATCGTGAAGTGGCCATCGCGAGCAAGCTTTGCTCCTGCAGAGGGGCAAAAGAAAACCCCCGGCAAGCCAGAGGCCTGTCGGGGGTTCGGATAAGCGCCTTTCGACGCCTACCGGCTCAGCTTATTGGCAAGCTTCGCAATCCGGCTCGTCGATGGCGCAAGCCTTCGGTACTGGAGCAGGACCGGCAGGCGCTGCCAGGACCGAGTCGTCACCGTGGTTGCCGCCGCTGGAAACAGCGTTCAGCTTGCCGGTGTTGATGGTCGACTTCTCGGTGCTGGTCGCGGCCAGGGCACGGAGGTAGTAAGTGGTTTTCAGGCCACGGTACCAAGCCATGCGGTAGGTCACGTCCAGCTTCTTGCCCGAAGCGCCGGCGATGTACAGGTTCAGCGACTGAGCCTGGTCGATCCACTTCTGACGACGGCTGGCCGCGTCGACGATCCACTTGGTGTCCACTTCGAACGCGGTCGCGTAGAGCTCTTTGAGTTCTTGCGGGATGCGCTCGATCTGCTGAACCGAACCGTCGTAGTACTTCAGGTCGTTGATCATGACCGAGTCCCACAGACCGCGAGCCTTGAGGTCGCGAACCAGGTACGGGTTGATCACGGTGAATTCGCCCGACAGGTTCGATTTCACATAGAGGTTCTGGTAGGTCGGTTCGATCGACTGCGATACGCCAGTGATGTTGGCGATGGTCGCGGTCGGCGCGATGGCCATGATGTTGGAGTTACGGATACCTTTCTGCACGCGGGCACGTACCGGTGCCCAGTCCAGGGTTTCCTTCAGGTCGACATCGATGTACTTCTGGCCACGGGCTTCGATCAGGATCTGTTGCGAATCCAGCGGCAGGATGCCCTTGGACCACAGCGAGCCCTGGAACGTCTCGTAGGCGCCACGCTCGTCGGCCAGGTCGCAGGACGCCTGGATCGCGAAGTAGCTGACAGCTTCCATGGACGTGTCGGCGAACTGCACCGCAGCATCGGAGCCGTAAGGGATGTGCTGCAGGTACAGCGCATCCTGGAAGCCCATGATGCCCAGGCCGACCGGACGGTGCTTGAAGTTGGAGTTCTTCGCTTGCGGCACCGAGTAGTAGTTGATGTCGATCACGTTGTCGAGCATGCGCACGGCGGTGTTGACGGTACGTTGCAGCTTGGCGGTGTCGAGCTTGCCGCCCACGATGTGGTTCGGCAGGTTGATCGAGCCCAGGTTGCAAACGGCGATCTCGTCCTTGTTGGTGTTCAAGGTGATCTCGGTGCACAGGTTCGAGCTGTGGACCACGCCGACGTGCTGCTGCGGGCTGCGCAGGTTGCACGGGTCTTTGAAGGTCAGCCATGGGTGGCCGGTTTCAAACAGCATGGACAGCATTTTGCGCCACAGGTCTTTGGCCTGGATGGTCTTGAACAGCTTGACCTTGCCCGGGTACTCGGTCAGGGCTTCGTAGTACTCGTAACGCTCTTCGAAGGCCTTGCCGGTCAGGTCGTGCAGGTCCGGTACTTCGGATGGCGAGAACAGGGTCCACTTGCCGTCATCGAAGACACGCTTCATGAACAGGTCAGGGATCCAGTTGGCGGTGTTCATGTCGTGGGTACGACGACGGTCATC
The DNA here is from genome assembly GCF_004307635.1 of Pseudomonas sp. Sample_22. NCBI lineage: Bacteria > Pseudomonadati > Pseudomonadota > Gammaproteobacteria > Pseudomonadales > Pseudomonadaceae > Pseudomonas > Pseudomonas sp. Sample_22. The sequence goes on along the minus strand of NZ_RCNY01000095.1, from coordinate 35,187 downwards.
ACCGGTGTTCTTGCGCAGTTCGATGAACTCTTCGATGTCCATGTGCCAGGTTTCAAGGTAGGCACAGACAGCGCCTTTGCGCTTGCCACCCTGGTTAACGGCGACGGCGGTGTCGTTCACCACTTTGAGGAACGGCACGACGCCTTGGGATTTGCCGTTGGTGCCCTTGATGTACGAACCCAGCGCACGAACCGGCGTCCAGTCGTTGCCCAGGCCGCCAGCGAATTTCGACAGCATGGCGTTGTCGTGGATCGCGTGGTAGATGCCCGACAGGTCATCCGGCACGGTGGTCAGGTAGCAGCTCGACAGCTGTGGACGCAGGGTGCCGGCGTTGAACAGGGTCGGCGTCGACGACATGTAGTCGAAGGACGACAGCAGGTTGTAGAACTCGATCGCACGGTCTTCTTTGTGCTTCTCTTCGATCGCCAGGCCCATGGCCACGCGCATGAAGAAGATCTGCGGCAGTTCGAAACGCACGCCATCCTTGTGGATGAAGTAACGGTCGTACAGGGTTTGCAGGCCCAGGTAGGTGAACTGCTGGTCGCGCTCGTGGTTGATGGCCTTGCCGAGTTTTTCCAGGTCGAAGGAGGCCAGGACCGGGTTCAGTAATTCGAATTCGATACCCTTGGCGATGTAGGCCGGCAGGGCCTTGGCGTACAGGTCGGCCATCTCGTGGTGGGTGGCGCTGTCGGCAACACCGAGGAAGCCGAGGCCTTCGGCACGCAGGGTGTCCATCAGCAGGCGGGCGGTCACGAACGAGTAGTTCGGCTCACGCTCGACCAGGGTACGGGCGGTCATCACCAGTGCGGTGTTGACGTCGGTCAGGGCTACGCCGTCGTACAGGTTTTTCAGGGTTTCGCGCTGGATCAGGTCGCCGTCGACTTCTTCCAGGCCTTCGCACGCTTCGGTGACGATGGTGTTCAGGCGGCCCATGTCCAGCGGTGCGAAAGTACCGTCGGCGCGGGTGATGCGGATCGACGGGTGAGCGTTGACGGCTTCTTCGACCGGGGCGTGCGCAGCGCGTTCCTTGGAGCGCGCGTCACGGTAGATCACGTAGTCGCGCGCGACTTTCTGCTCGCCGGCGCGCATCAGGGCCAGTTCAACCTGGTCCTGGATTTCTTCGATGTGGATGGTGCCGCCCGATGGCATGCGACGCTTGAAGGTGGCGGTGACCTGTTCGGTCAGGCGGGCCACGGTGTCGTGGATTCGCGACGAAGCGGCAGCGGTGCCGCCTTCAACTGCGAGAAACGCTTTGGTGATGGCGACGGTGATCTTGTCATCGGTATAAGGAACGACAGTGCCGTTACGCTTGATCACGCGCAGTTGGCCAGGCGCGGTGGCGGACAGATCCTGATTCGAATCTGTAGCCTGCGGCAAGGTGCCCTGCGGGTTCTCGCGAGTTGTGTCGGTTTGCATGGGGGGTTGTCTCCACATTCTCTATGTTTGTTTGGGCACCATCACAGTGCCCACCGTTCCGTCCTGAAGCACTACAACCGGCGAGTGCCGGGCATACCAACTTCGGGACAGATCAGGAAGGGGGCTATTGGGCGCCGCTTCCATGCCGAAGTCTTTGGTCTCACGCCTTGGGCGCAAGACCGGGGTCCTTTGAGGTGACAGTTCAGGACTGCAACACCCGTACCGTTTTCACCCCATCGGGCCGAAATACAGTAGCCATCCGCACGCGCGGTTTGGTCTTTCGAAAATACGTTTGGTTCAACCGGACAGTGGCAAGAAAAGCGCTTGAAATTGGTGTCCGGTTTGTGTTTGGTTTTTTGCGCTAAACCCTACATCTAGGGTTTTTTTGGCGCTGGGCTACAAGATAATGCGTTTTGGGGGGCGATTGCAACGTACTACCTGTGGATAAACCTGTGCGTAAATTGTGTGTGAAAGAGCGAACCGGCGTGTAGGCCGCGATGCTGCTGGACCGGACCTTTTTTCAGCATTTTTCAACGATCGAAAACGGCCGGCCGGATTTTTAAGGGCGCGAACCCTATCACAAAAAACCGCCATGTCCGAACGCATTTACCGGCTTGTGTTCTGCGCAGGTGACGTTTATACAATCGGCCAGCGTATATGCAATTTATCCCCCCGAATCATTACAAAAAGACGGGCGGATCCTTCCTTATTAGCGTCATTGGCAAGCAGAGGTCATCCGTGGAGCAAGAAGCCTGGCAGGTACTGATTGTGGAGGACGACCAGCGTCTGGCCGAACTGACCCGCGATTACCTGGAAGCCAATGGCCTGCGGGTGTCGATCGAGGGCAATGGCGCCCTGGCGGCAGCGCGCATCATCAAGGAACAGCCGGACCTGGTGATCCTCGACCTGATGCTCCCCGGTGAAGATGGCCTGAGTATCTGCCGCAAGGTCCGCGACCGCTACGACGGCCCGATCCTGATGCTCACCGCACGCAGCGATGACACCGACCAGATCCTCGGCCTCGACCTGGGCGCCGACGATTACGTCTGCAAACCGGTGCGCCCGCGCTTGCTGCTGGCGCGTATCCAGGCGTTGCTGCGGCGCAGTGAAGCCCCGGAACCGGCACCGGAAAAACAACGGCGCCTGCAGTTTGGTCCGCTGGTGGTGGACAACGCCTTGCGCGAAGCCTGGTTGAACGACAACGGTATCGAATTGACCAGTGCCGAATTCGACTTGCTCTGGCTGTTGGTGGCCAACGCCGGACGCATTCTGTCCCGGGAAGAAATCTTCACCGCCCTACGCGGGATCGGCTATGACGGCCAGGACCGTTCCATCGACGTGCGCATCTCGCGCATCCGTCCGAAAATCGGCGACGACCCGGATCATCCACGGCTGATCAAGACTGTGCGTAGCAAAGGTTACCTGTTCGTTCCCGAGGCCTGCGTAGACCCAACCCTGTGAACTCGATCTTCCTGCGTATTTATGGCGGCATGTGCGCCGCGCTGATTCTGGTGGCGGTGCTTGGCGTGCTGGCGTTGCACATGCTCAACCAGGTGCGCAGCGAGCAGTACCGCGAGCGTCTGGCCCATGGCACGTTTTCGCTGATGGCCGACAACCTGCAACCGATGAACCAGACCGAGCGCCACCGGGCGTTGCTGGTGTGGGAGCGATTGCTGGGCATTCCGCTGGCGCTGAAAACCTTCAACGAAACCGACCTCGACCTGCGTCAACGTACCCGTGTGCTGCATGGCCAGGCGCTGGTGGAGCAGACCGGGCCGCATGCGGCGAAGGTTTATCGCCTGGTCAGCGAAAAGGAACAGCTGGTTCTCACCGGGGAGGTGCAGCAGATCAGCGAGCAACTGGCAAGGGCGACGATTTACCTGTTGGTCGATGAGCTGGTGCGTTATCCGGTGGGCGAGCAACCGGTGCGGCTGGCGCAATTGAAGCAGGACAAGGGGTTTGGTTTTGACTTGCGTCTGGTCACCGTCGAAGACGCTGACATGGACGAAGATCAGAGTCGTCGCGTGTCCGAGGGCGACACGGTCATGGCGCTGGGCAAGGGCGGCGATTCGATCCGGGTGTTTGCCGGCATGGTCGGTACGCCGTGGGTGCTGGAAATCGGCCCGCTGTACCAGATGAATCCTTATCCGCCGGAGTGGCTGGTGCTGATTGCAGCGTTGGGCCTGACCCTGATCGGTTTGATCGTCTATCTGCTGGTGCGGCAACTGGAGCGGCGCTTGCGCGGGTTGGAAGCGGCGGCCACGCGTATCGCCAAGGGCAGCCTGGAAACCCGCGTGCCGGCGCGCGGCGCGGACTCGGTCGGGCGCTTGGCGTCGGCATTCAACGGCATGGCCGAACACTTGCAGCAACTGCTGGCGATCCAGCGAGAACTGGTGCGCGCGGTGTCCCATGAATTGCGTACGCCGGTGGCGCGCCTGCGCTTTGGCCTGGAGATGATCGGCTCGGCCACTACGCCGCAAGCCCTGGAAAAATACTGCGAAGGCATGGACCACGACATCGAGGACCTCGATCGCCTGGTGGATGAAATGCTCACCTATGCACGACTGGAGCAGGGTTCACCGGCGCTGAACTTTCAGCGTATCGACCTGGATGCGCTGGTCAATCAGGTGATCGAGGAGCTGGCACCGTTGCGCGCCGATGTCACGGTGCAGCGAGGCTTGTGCCTGTCGGCTGCCGATTGTGACGACGCCTGGGTCGAGGCCGAGCCACGCTACCTGCACCGGGCGATCCAGAATCTGGTGAGCAACGCCATGCGCCATGCCCAATCACGGGTGACCATCAGTTATCAGGTGGGCCAGCAACGCTGCCGGGTAGATGTCGAAGATGATGGGCCGGGTGTTCCGGAAATCGCCTGGGAGAAAATCTTCACGCCATTCTTGCGCCTCGACGACAGCCGTACCCGCGCCTCGGGTGGGCATGGCTTGGGCTTGTCGATCGTGCGGCGGATCATTCATTGGCATGAGGGGCGGGCGTTGATCAGCAAAAGCAAGAATCTGGGCGGGGCGTGTTTCAGTCTGAGTTGGCCGAGGAATCAAGAAAAGCGGTGAGAGTTTGCATTGCCTGCACAGGACTCATCGCCAGCAGGCTGGCTCCCACATTGGATTTGCAGTGGGCCGAAAATTTGGCAGCACCTGTGACCAACTGTGGGAGCCAGCCTGCTGGCGATGAGGCCCGGGCAAGCGCCGGATAACTCAAGCCTTGATACTGACCAGACTCAACAACTGCCCATCCTGCACCCCGAACTGCGCCTCCAGCTCGGTGCCGTTGCGCCATTCATTGGACAGGTCCGTCAGCAACCGTAACCGCACTTCACCCCGTTCGGTCCACTCCAACACTTCGGCATGCTCGAAATAGAAGCGCTGCTGGACAATGGGGTAGAGCGCCTTGAACAAACTTTCCTTCACCGAGAACGTCAGGGTCACCAGCAATGCCAATTGATCGCGAGAGCCGGTGGCCATGCGCTGCAGCTCGGGCGCGGTGAGGATTTCTCCGGCCAGGCGTTCGGCGCGTTCGGCATTGAGCAGGTTTTCCAGGTCCATGCCCAAACCGCGCCAATGGCTTTTTTTCGCCACGATGGCCACTGCCCGCCCGGTGCTGTGGGTGATCGAACCGGTGATGTGCGCAGGCCAGACAGGTGCCCGGTCTTCGCCGATGGCCGGACTGAAGTTCAGGCCTTCGAGTTTTTGCAAGGCGGCGCGGGCGCAAAGCCGTCCGGCAAGAAACTCTGCCTGCCGCTTGGCGACGGACCGCTGGATACTGGGTGGCGCCTCGATGGCGCTGCGCTGGAAGTCATCACCCAGCAGTTGCGCAGGATCGAAGTGGGTACTCAACAGCACCGTGTCGGACAACACAAATGGCAACGGCCAATGCGCATCGAGCGGGGTGCAGCAGGCGGGAAGGGCGGGGAGGGCATTCATGACGGGCATTTTGCCGGGTTGGGCTGCGGCTGGGTAGTGCAAAAGGGCTTTTGTGGCGAGGGAGCTTGCTCCCGCTCGGCTGCGTAGCAGTCGCAAACAGGGTATACGCGTTAGCCCCATCTGGGGCCGCTTCGCAGCCAAGCGGGAGCAAGCTCCCTCGCCACAGGGTTTAGCGTGTCAGCCAAAGATCTTCTTGAAAAACGCCTGCATGTCCGCCCAGGACTTTTCATCCGCCGCTTTGTTGTAGCCGATGTCAGGCCCGCCGTGATCGCCATGGCCCAAGCGGTCGGCATCCGGATTGCTGAAGCCATGCTTGGCGCCGTCGAGGCTGACGAAGGTGTAGTCGGCGCCGGCCTTGTCCATTTCGGCTTTGAACGCGGCAACGTTATCCGGGGTGATCATGCTGTCCTGCGCACCATGCTCGACGAGGATCTTCGCTTTGACGCTGCCCGGTGCGGCAGAGGTGTTGGTCGCCAGCGCGCCATGGAAACTCACCACGCCGGCCAATGGCACACCCTGGCGCGCGGCGTTGAGCACCACGGCGCCGCCGAAGCAGTAGCCAATGGCGGCGATTTTGTCCGGATCGGTTTGCGCCTGTTTCTTGAGCAAGTCGAGCCCGGCCTGGAACCGCGCGCTGGACGCGGCGCTGTCCTTCATGGCCGCTTGCATGAACGCCATGGCGTCCTTGGGATGCTCGGTGTTCTTGCCATCACCATACATGTCGATGGCCAGGGCGCTATAGCCGAGCCCGGCGAGGTCTCGGGCGCGGCGCTTGGTGTAGTCGTTGAGCCCCCACCATTCATGCACCACCACGACACCCGGACGCGGTCCCTTGATCGCATCGTCGTAGGCGTAATAGCCGATCAATTTTGTGCCGTCGGCACTTTGATAGGGGATTTCCTGGGTCTTGATGGCGGCCTGGCCGAAACCGCTCAAGGTCAGCAAAAGGACAGCGAGGAACATGCGCATGGTTGAATCTCCTGTTCAAATTCATCGAACCGCTTGGGGTGAGATGATTCAGCTTAGGTTCAGATTGCGTTCAGGGGGAGTTCAGGGCGAGGTCGGTAACCTTGCCCTACCCAAAAAGCGAACAGCGCATGAGGAAACTCCCTATGACTGGCTTCAAGAAACTGCTCCTGGCTTTCACTGTGCTGGGCGCCAGTGCCGCCGCCCACGCGGCTGACGATCATTTGGCCAGTCGTGTTTTTGCACAGAACGGCGACAAGGACAAAAAGTCCCGGGTCTTGAGCCGCTCGACCGTCAATGCCGTGGTGAGTAACGACAGTGATTGGGGCGCGAGCCTGGCGCAGCAAAATGGCCAGTCCGGTTATCACGCCGGTTACACCAACGTGTCGGTCTCGCACAATGGCATTAAACTGCGCCAGGAAGACCTCGTGGGCCGCTCTGTTCTGTCCCTTGCGACGGACATCAGCACACAGTCATGAAACAAGTCATCGAGGCTCGGTTATCTCCCTCGGGAGAGGTTGATTTGCCCTGGAGAGCGTTATGAAACTGCTGGTCGTCGAAGATGAAGCGCTGTTGCGCCATCACCTGCAAACGCGTCTGACGGAAAGCGGCCACGTGGTCGAGTCCGTGGGAAATGCCGAAGAAGCCTTGTATCAAGCCGGGCAGTTCAATTTCGATCTGGCGGTGATCGACCTTGGCCTGCCGGGCATGGGCGGGCTCGATCTGATTCGTCAGTTGCGTTCCGGCGGCAAGGCGTTCCCGATCCTGATTCTCACCGCCCGGGGCAACTGGCAGGACAAGGTCGAGGGCCTTGCCGCCGGAGCCGATGACTATGTGGTCAAGCCGTTCCAGTTCGAAGAGCTCGACGCAAGGCTCAATGCCTTGTTGCGCCGCTCCAGCGGTTTTACCCAATCGACCATCGTCGCCGGCCCTTTGAAGCTTGATCTCAATCGCAAGCAGGCGTCCCTCGATGAGCAACCGCTGGCGTTGACCGCTTACGAGTACCGCATCCTCGAATACCTGATGCGCCATCATCAGCAAGTGGTGGCCAAGGACCGGTTGATGGAGCAGCTTTACCCGGATGACGATGAGCGAGATCCGAATGTGATCGAGGTGCTGGTCGGCCGACTGCGCCGCAAGCTCGAAGGGCCGGCGGGCTTCAAGCCGATCGATACCGTGCGTGGCCTCGGCTACCTGTTCAGTGAGCGCTGCACTTGATTCGTTCTCTTCGCGTTCGCTTGATGCTCGCCGCAACATTGCTGGCGGTGTTGTTCATGCTGGCGTTGCTGCCGGCGATGCAAGGCGCGTTCAGTCTCGCCTTGCAGGACTCCATCGAACAGCGTCTGGCGTCTGATGTCACGACGCTGATCTCTGCCGCCCGAGTCGAGAGCAACCGTTTGCAGATGCCGGCGCAATTGCCCGACGAGCGTTTCAACCTCACTGACAGCCGTTTGCTCGGTTACATCTATGACCGCGAAGGACGGCTGGTCTGGCGGTCGAAGGCCACGCAGGAAGAACACATTAACTACAAACCGCGCTACGACGGGCGCGGCAACGAATTCGCGAGAATCAGCGAGGCCAACGGCGAGGAGTTTTTCGTCTATGACGTCGAGGTCAAACTGCTGGGGGGCAAGAGTGCGGCGTTCAGTATCGTTGCCCTGCAGCCGGTTCGCGAATACGAAGTCACCCTCGCAGGTCTGCGGGAAAATCTCTATCTAGGCTTCGGGGCAGCGTTGCTGGTATTGCTGGCCTTGCTCTGGTTCGGCCTGACCTGGGGGCTGAAAGCCTTGCGCCGGTTGAGTCAGGAGCTGGACCAGATCGAAGGCGGCACCCGCGAAAGTCTGAGCGAAGAGCATCCCCGGGAACTGTTGCGTCTGACCGGTTCGCTCAATCGCTTGCTGCACAGCGAGCGCGAACAGCGCAGCCGTTACCGTGATTCCCTGGATGATCTGGCACACAGCCTGAAAACGCCGCTGGCGGTGTTGCAAGGCGTCAGCGAAGACATGGCGCAACGCCCGGAAGATCGCGATCAGGCATGGGTGCTGCAAACCCAGATCGAACGCATGAGCCAGCAGATCAGCTATCAATTGCAGCGCGCCAGCCTGCGCAAAAGCGGTCTGGTGCGGCATCAGGTGCGCCTGCGACCTGTGCTGCAAAGCCTGTGCGACACGCTGGACAAGGTTTACCGCGACAAACGCGTGCGGGTCACCTTCGATCTGCCGGACGAGTGTTTTGTGCCGATCGAGCAGGGTGCCTTGCTGGAAATGCTCGGTAACTTGCTGGAGAACGCCTACCGCCTGTGCCTGGGCGAGGTGCGCATCAGCCTGCGGGAAAACCTCGGTGGCATCGAATTGTGCGTCGAGGACGACGGCCCTGGCGTGCCTATGGATCAGCGCGCGCGGATTCTCGAGCGTGGCGAACGGCTGGATCGGCAGCACCCGGGCCAGGGTATTGGCCTGGCGGTGGTCAAGGACATCATCGAGAGCTACAGCGCCCGATTGACCCTGGGCGATTCACCCTTGGGCGGCGCGGCGTTCCGGATACATTTACCGCTGGTTTGATCCGCAACCATCGCGTGCCCTTGTAGGAGCCGGCTTGCTGGCGAAGGCGGTGTGTCAGTCAACATTTGTGTCGCTGACACACCGCCATCGCCAGCAAGCCGGCTCCTACAGGTTATGGGTTCAGTTTTCCTGCGCCCGATAAGCCCCCGGCGTCACCCCTGTCCACTTCTTGAACGCCCGGTGAAACGCCGACGGTTCGGAAAACCCCAGTTGCTCGGCAATCTGTTGCAATGACAGGTCCGCGCGGCTCAAGTGATAAATCGCGATATCCCGGCGCAACTGATCTTTCAACTCCTGAAAACTGGTGCCTTCCTCACGCAGGTGTCGACGCAGCGTTTGCGCACTGATGTGCAGGTGCGCGGCAACGGCGTCGAGGTCCGGCCAGCGGGCACTGTCGCGGCTGAGCAAGCGGCGCAACTGGCTGCTCAGGCTGTTGCCGTCGTCCGGGCGTGACAGCAGATCGGCCGGCGAGTGTTCGAGGAAATGCTTGAGGGTGCGTTCGTCCTGCAGCAGCGGCATGTTCAGGTAGCGGCTATGGAACAACAGGCTGCTCTGGGGCGCGGAAAACGTCAAAGGACAAGAGAACAACAAGTCGTACTCGGCGCCGTGTTCCGGTCGCGGGTAACTGAATGCGGCCTGTTCCAGGCGAATACGCTGGCCGATCAGCCAACTGCCGAAACGATGCCAGATCACCAGCAGGCTCTCGCTGAGAAAATGGTCCGGGTCCCAGAGCTGCGAATCGTCCAGGCTCAGGCGGATCATCTCGTCTTCGCGCGTCAGGGTCAGGCGCGGGGCGTCGGGGAATAGACTATAAAATAATAAACCGCGGTTCAGCGCCTTCTCCAGATTACGGCAGTGGATCACCGCATGGCACATCATGGCGAAGCTGCCCGGCTTGCTGGGGCCGCGTCCAAAGCCCAGGTACTCGTCGTCCAGTGCCAGCCACAGTCCCTGAATCAGTCGGGTGAACTGCTCCGGTGCAATGCGCGCCCGCGGCTCGTCGAGCAATTCGGGGCTGATCCCCAACTGTTGCAACAGGCTCGAATAGTCCAGGCCACGGCGTTGCGCGCCACCGAGGACGGCGCGGGCGAAGTGACTGGCGATGGTGCGTTCGCGCATAGCGGCTAAATCCGTCCATTGAGCGGCGGATGGTAGCTGCGGTGCCAAACGATGGACAAGGCGGATATCCGCCAAATTGCAGGACGTGATCTGTTTGGAGGGCGGAAATCCGCCAGTGCGCTCAACGATTCAACGATACGGCGCGACCTGCAACCCCTGATATCAAAAGGCTTGTGGATGTTTTACCGCAGGTGGCACGGGCTTTGCGATACAAGCGACAGATGCCTGCCGTCGCGCAGCTCGAAAAAACAAATCCCTCCAGTGCAGGAGGGTTCGCAATTGAGGTGTCGCCGGCCATCGATGGATGTTGGCAGCGCGTACTCTTGAGGAACTTTGCAATGACGACTCGTCAGCCACTGTATAAATCCCTGTATTTCCAGGTGATCGTTGCAATTGTCATCGGTATTTTGCTCGGTCACTACTATCCACAGCTCGGTGTGGCCGTAAAGCCGCTGGGTGACGGGTTCATCAAACTGATCAAGATGATCATCGCCCCGATCATCTTCTGCACCGTCGTCAGTGGTATCGCTGGCATGCAGGACATGAAATCGGTCGGCAAGACCGGTGGTTACGCGCTGCTGTACTTCGAAATCGTTTCGACCATCGCTTTGCTGGTCGGCCTGGTGGTCGTCAATATCGTGCAGCCCGGCAACGGCATGCACATCGACGTCAGCACTCTGGATGCTTCCAAGGTCGCTACGTATATTGCGGCCGGTGCTGATCAAAGCGTCGTTGGCTTCCTCCTCAACGTGATCCCGTCCACCATCGTCGGCGCATTCGCCACGGGCGACATCCTGCAAGTCTTGATGTTCTCGGTGATCTTCGGTTTCGCCCTGCATCGCCTGGGCGCCTACGGCCGGCCGATCCTGGACTTCATCGATCGCTTCGCCCACGTCATGTTCAACATCATCAACATGATCATGAAACTCGCGCCAATCGGTGCCTTCGGTGCCATGGCGTTCACCATCGGTGCCTATGGTGTCGGCTCGCTGGTGCAACTGGGCCAGTTGATGGCGTGCTTCTACATCACTTGCCTGCTGTTCATCCTGATCGTGCTGGGTGGTATTGCTCGCATGCACGGTTTCAGCGTTCTGAAAATGATCCGCTACATCCGTGAAGAACTGCTGATCGTACTGGGTACTTCTTCTTCGGAATCGGTACTGCCACGCATGCTGATCAAGATGGAGCGTCTGGGCGCGCAGAAGTCCGTGGTAGGCCTGGTGATCCCGACCGGTTACTCGTTCAACCTCGACGGTACGGCGATCTACCTGACCATGGCGGCCGTGTTCATTGCCCAGGCCACTGACACCCCCATGGACCTCACGCACCAGATCACCCTGCTGGTGGTATTGCTGCTGTCCTCCAAAGGTGCCGCCGGTGTGACCGGTTCGGGCTTCATCGTACTGGCAGCCACGCTGTCCGCTGTCGGCCACTTGCCGGTTGCCGGCCTGGCGCTGATCCTCGGCATCGACCGCTTCATGTCCGAAGCCCGTGCCCTGACCAACCTGATTGGTAACGCCGTGGCGACCATCGTGGTGGCCAAGTGGGTCAAGGAACTGGACACCGACGTACTGCAATCCGAGCTGGCTTCTGGCGGTCGCGGCATTGCCGACGAGCCTAAAGACGACGTTCTGGGCCACGCCGACGAGGTCGCCCCGGCTAACGCCAAATAAACCTGCTGCAATGAAAAACCCGCTTCGGCGGGTTTTTTTCTGCCTGCGACCTGAGCGCAACGGTCAGCGTCACTGGCACATAAGGTTATTGCCCCTGAGCGTCCGGCTGCCTAGTCTGGGGGCATCATTCAGGGAGAACATCCATGCTCGGTCCACTGGCATCACTCAAGGTTCTGGATTTCTCGACATTGCTGCCGGGGCCGTTCGCCTCGTTGTTACTGGCGGACATGGGCGCGCACGTGCTGCGCATCGAATCGCCGAGCCGCATGGACCTGCTGCGCGTGCTGCCACCCCATGACCAGGGCGTATCAGCCAGCCACGCCTATCTCAATCGCAATAAACGCAGCCTGGCGCTGGACCTCAAGCAGCCTGAGGCGCTGGAGGTCATCAAGCAGCTTCTTGAGGACTACGACATTGTGCTGGAGCAGTTTCGCCCCGGTGTCATGGAACGTTTGGGGCTGGGCTATGAAGCCCTGAAGGCCATCAATCCCAAACTCATTTATGTGTCGATCACCGGTTACGGCCAGACCGGCCCTTACCGGGAACGTGCCGGCCATGACATCAATTACCTGGCGCTGGCCGGGCTGGCCAGCTACACCGGCCGTGCCGACAGCGGGCCGCTGCCCTTGGGGCCGCAAGTGGCGGATGTCGCCGGCGGTTCGTTGCACGGGGTAATCGGGTTGCTCGCCGCGGTGATCGCCCGCCAGCAAACCGGGCAGGGGCAACACCTGGATGTGAGCATGACCGACTGCGCCTTCAGCCTTAATGCCATGGCGGGCGCCGGGTACCTGGCCTGCGGTGTCGAGCCGGGCCGGGAAGACCAGATGCTCAATGGCGGTAGCTTTTACGACTATTACCGTTCGCGGGATGGCCGCTGGTTGTCGGTGGGCAGCCTCGAACCGGCGTTCATGAAGCAGTTATGTGTGGCGCTTGGGCTGGAGGAGCTGGCGAACCTCGGCCTGTCCCCGCAACCGTCGCAGCAGAGGAAACTCAAGGACGCGCTGACAGTGGAGTTCGAGAAACATGACTTCGCCGAGTTGTGTGCATTGTTTGCGGAACTGGATGCATGCGTGGAGCCGGTTTTGAGCGTCGGGGAAGCGCTGCGTCATCCGCAGTTGCAGGCACGGGATTTGGTCACGCAAGTGCCGAGGGGCGATGGTTCGAGCCAGGCGCAGATGGCGTGTCCGTTGAAGTTTTCAGAAGGATTGCCGGCGCCCCGGCACATTGGCGCGGCGTTGGGCGAGCATACGGATCAGGTGTTGGGGGAGTTGGGATTTAGTGTTGAGCGGATTGAAGAACTGCGGCAGGCCAAGGTGATTCTCTAGTGCCTGTGCCGGCCTCATCGCCAGCAG
>NZ_RCNY01000095.1:18729-22062 GCF_004307635.1 Pseudomonas sp. Sample_22 | reverse complement strand
GCCAGCAGAAAGATCCGCCTATTCGACCCGCATTTCCCCACTGAACACCAAGGTGTTGCGACACCGCCGACACAAATACCGCCGCCCCTGGCGCACCAGGCCATGGCGCTGCGCCGAGAACGGGAAATCGCTGTCGGCGCACGGGCACTTGTAGATGTAGCGGGTGACGCTGCGGCGCTTGACGTCGTAGGTGTGGCAGCGATTGGGCGGCAGTTCGTACACGCCGCGCATGATCAATTGCCACTCTTCGCCATGGGGCTGAATGCGGTCGCCGAACAGTTGATGAGCGATCAGGTGGGCAACTTCGTGGGCCACTGTCTGCTTGAGGAAGTCCTCGGTGTTTTCCCGGTACAACTGCAGGTTGAAACGCAGCAGGTTCTCGTGCAAATGCGCGACACCGGCTTTTTGCCCGCGCAGCTTGAGGCTCACCACGGGGCGTTTGAAAGGTCGTTTGAAAAAGGATTCGGCTTGTTGGAAACAGTCTTCGACGCGGGTATTGAGTTGCTCGGGCATGCTTGATGGATCTCCAGAGACGTTGAGTATGCCGCAACCCTCGGGCCTTGCGAATCGTTTGAGCGCCGAATGGTCGTTGCGTTTCTTCTGGCAGGAGGCATCAAAAGGCCGCCTTGCGGCGGCCTGTGTCGGCAGATCTGATTTTTGGAGGGTGTGTTGCTAATTCGTATAGACCGGCCCCACGCCGAGTCCCCAGACAATGACAGTGAACGCCATGATAGCCACCAGCACGACCAGGCCTACGGCGAGCACCGAACTGGAAAACAGAAAGCCCTCGTCAGTTGGAATGTTCATGAACGTCGGTAGCCCGACATACAACAGATAGACCGTGTAGCAGATCGCCGCAGTGCCGACGATCATCCCCAGCCACATATGCGGGTACAGCGCCGCCAAGCCGCCGATGAACAGCGGCGTCGCGGTGTAGGTCGCGAAGGCCACGCAGCGTGCCAGGCTGGGATTGGCGTCATAGGTGCGGGCCATCCAGTGAATGAACGCGCCCATGACCGCGACGCCACCGAGCATCGCCAGGTACGACATGATCGTCATCCAGAGCGCACTTTCCATCGTCAACATCACTGGCGGCCGGTTACCGATCACCCAGCCGACCTGCGTGGTGCCGATAAACGCCGACACAGCAGGGATGGCCGCCAGAATCAGGGTGTGGGTCAGGTACATGTGGCTGATGCTTTCCTCCTGGTCGCCACGGATTTCTTTCCATTCTTGGTCAGGGTGGGTGAAGAGCCCCACTACGTGATGGATCATGCCAGTCACTCCTCTTTTATACCGTCGCCCCCCAGTGGAGCGCCTACGGGCCAATACGGCCAAGTAAGTAAAAGGTCTGGAATACGAATGCGACCTTATGTCGCAGTATAGGAAGGAGTTAACCGCACAAGGAGAGGGGGCTTAGAGCAAATTGCGCTGTAAAGCCTGCGCTTAATCGCAGTTGCATCTGTAGAACGGCAGGCGATCCGTCAGGACGCTTCGCCCGGCATAGGTTTTTGCGTAAAATGCCCGCCTTTCGTCACACCTCACGGATTTCGCGTCATGGGCACTCTTACGGTCAACCAGAACAAACTGCAAAAGCGCCTTCGCCGCCAGGCCGGTGAGGCTGTTGCCGATTTCAACATGATTGAAGACGGCGACAAGGTCATGGTCTGCCTGTCCGGCGGTAAGGACAGCTACACCATGCTCGATGTGCTGATGCACTTGCAGAAGGTCGCGCCGATCAAGTTCGAGATCGTGGCCGTGAACATGGACCAGAAACAACCGGGTTTCCCTGAGCACGTGCTGCCGGCTTACCTCAAAGAGCTGGGAATCGAGTATCACATCGTCGAAAAAGACACTTACTCGGTGGTCAAGGAACTGATTCCCGAAGGGAAAACCACTTGCTCGCTGTGCTCGCGCCTGCGTCGCGGCACGCTGTACACGTTCGCTGACGAGATCGGCGCGACCAAAATGGCCTTGGGTCATCACCGCGACGACATCGTCGAGACGTTCTTCCTCAACATGTTCTTCAACGGTTCGCTCAAGGCCATGCCACCCAAGTTGCGCGCCGATGACGGACGCAACGTGGTGATCCGCCCGTTGGCCTACTGCAACGAAAAGGACATCCAGGCTTATTCGGACTTCAAGCAGTTCCCGATCATCCCGTGCAACCTCTGCGGTTCCCAGGAAAACCTGCAACGTCAGGTGGTCAAGGAAATGCTCCAGGACTGGGAGCGCAAGACCCCAGGCCGTACCGAGAGCATTTTCCGCAGCTTGCAGAACGTGATCCCGTCGCAACTGGCGGACCGCAACCTGTTCGACTTCACCAGCCTCAAGATCGACGAAACGGCGGCTTCGCGCTTCGTCAACGTGGTTAACCTTTAATCACCTTGATGTGGGAGCCAGCCTGCTGGCGATAGCGGTGGGTCAGACAAATCATTGTCGGCTGACACTCCCTCATCGCCAGCAGGCTGGCTCCCACATGGGTTTATTCATCTAATCCTCAGGAGAGGGCATGCGCGACTACAAGTGGCTGAATGAATTCTGCCTGAACCGTTTCGGTTCGGCGGCTGAACTGGAAGCCCATCTGCCCGTTCCCAAGACCCCGGCGCAATTGCGCAAGATCAGCGATGACCGCTACCTCTCGACCATGGCATTGCGCGTATTCCGTGCCGGGCTCAAACACAGCCTGGTGGACGCCAAATGGCCGGCCTTCGAAGAAGTGTTCTTCAAGTTCGACCCGGAAAAAGTCGTGCTGATGAGCGCCGAGCATCTGGAACGCCTGATGCAGGACGCGCGGATTATCCGCCACCTGGGCAAATTGAAGAGTGTGCCGCGCAATGCGCAGTTCGTGCTGGACGTCGCCATTGAGAAGGGCAGCTTCGGTGCGATGATCGCCGATTGGCCGGTGACCGATATCGTCGGCTTGTGGACGATGCTGAAAAAGCGCGGCCATCAATTGGGCGGCCTGTCTGCGCCGCGTTTCCTGCGCATGGTCGGCAAGGATACCTTTGTGCCGAGTTACGATGTGGTCGCGGCGTTGAACGCACAGAACATCATCGACAAGGTGCCAACCAGCCTGCGCGACCTGGCGCTGGTGCAGGATGTGTTCAACCAATGGCATGAAGAAAGCGGCGGACGGCCGATGAGTCAGATTTCGATGATGCTGGCCTACACCGTCAATCATTGAGACCGAGTCGGTCGAGCGCGACCCCGGCCTATCGCTGGCAAGCCAGCTCCCACAGTGATTGGAGTTGTCCACACATTTTGTGTTCAAACCACAATACCTGTGGGAGTTGCTCACAGAATTTGTGTTCAAACCCAATACCTGTGGGA
>NZ_RCNY01000095.1:0-18719 GCF_004307635.1 Pseudomonas sp. Sample_22 | reverse complement strand
CAATACCTGTGGGAGTTGCTCACAGAATTTGTGTTCAAACCCAATACCTGTGGGAGTTGCTCACAGAATTTGTGTTCAAGCCCAATACCTGTGGGAGTTGCTCACAGAATTTGTGTTCAAACCCAATACCTGTGGGAGTTGCTCACAGAATTTGTGTTCAAGCCCAATACCTGTGGGAGTTGCTCACAGAATTTGTGTTCAAACCCAATACCTGTGGGAGTTGCTCACAGAATTTGTGTTCAAACCCAATACCTGTGGGAGCTGGCTTGCCAGCGATGAGGCCCGATCAGGCGACGGATATCTCGCCTTCGCCAGCCAACTTGCGGTTCAACTGATACCGCCAGCGCACATACAACAGCGCTGAACAGAACACCGCGAGGCTCGCGGCCATCTCCAGCACGCCGAACATCTGCCGGTTCGGGTCATACGCGGCCAACGCGCCTTTGATGAAGTACAGGTTCACCACAAAGCACATCCATGAATGCCCCCGGGCGTTGCCGACAATCATCCCCGGTGCGAGCAGCAGCAACGGCACCAGCTCGATCAGCAGAATCACCCACGGCCGTGCACCGTGCAGATCGGCAATCATCAGGTAGTAAACGCAGAGCAATCCCACCAGACCAAAAAAGCACAACAGACTGATGACGCGCATCGCCTTGACGCGCGGTTCGAGCCATTCGATGGCGGGCAGGACCTTCGGCTTCTTGGCCACCTTCAGCCCTCCAGTTTCTGCGCAGTCTTGGCCAGGCGCATGCCCAGTGCACGGCACAGCGCCACTTCATGAGCGTCCAGACCGCTTTTGCCATCGGCTCCGGCGTGATGACTGGCGCCGTACGGCGTGCCGCCACCCTGGGTTTCCAGCAACGCCGATTCGCTGTAGGGCAGGCCGGTGATCAACATGCCATGGTGCAGCAATGGCAGCATCATCGACAGCAGGGTGGTTTCCTGGCCACCGTGCAGGCTCGCCGTGGACGTGAACACGCCGGCCGGTTTGCCCACCAGCGCGCCGGTCAGCCACAGGTTGCTGGTGCCATCGAGGAAGTACTTGAGCGGCGCCGCCATGTTGCCGAAACGAGTCGGACTGCCCAGTGCCAGGCCAGCGCAGTTTTTAAGGTCGTCGAGGCTGGCATAGAGCGCGCCTTCGTCGGGAATGTCCGGCGCCACGGCTTCGCATTCCGTGGAAATCGCCGGCACTGTGCGCAACCGCGCTTCTAGGCCAGCCTGCTCGACACCGCGGGCAATTTGCCGGGCCATTTCATTGGTCGAACCGCTGCGGCTGTAGTACAGCACCAGAATGTACGGCGCACTCATGGCAACAGTTCCAGAATCTGCTCCGGTGGACGACCGATGACGGCTTTATCGCCGACTTCGAGAATCGGACGTTCCATCAGTTTCGGGTGGGCGGCGATGGCTGCGATCAATTGCGCTTCGCTCAGGCTGCCGTCCGCGAGGCCGAGGGTCTTGTATTCGTCCTCGCCGGTGCGCAGCAGTTGCCGGGCACTAATGCCGAGTTTGCCCCGCAGACCCTGGATTTGCGCGGCGTCGAGCGGGGTTTCCAGATAGCGCACCACGGTCGGCGTCAGGCCACGGGCTTCGAGCAGTTCGAGCGCACCGCGGGATTTCGAGCAGCGCGGGTTGTGATAAAGCGTCAGATCGGTCATGAGCGGGTCGCATCTTGCGTAAGGTGGCGGCTATTCTAACTGTGCAGCGCGTAATCCAGAACCTTGGGAGGCGATGGGTCGCAGGCGCATTCAATTTTTGACAAGGAACACGACATGACAAGGCGACTGGCAGCAGCATTGACGATCATTGGGGCGTTGCTGTTGGGGGGCTGCGGAAACGACTACGGGATTGACCAGAATGGACAGAAAGTCGCCGCCGAGCGTCTGGATGGCAAATGGCTGGTGCTCAATTACTGGGCTGAATGGTGCGGGCCGTGCCGTACCGAGATCCCGGAGCTGAACGCCTTGGCCGATCAGCTCCAGAGCAAGAAGATCGGTGTGTTCGGGGTCAACTTCGATAATGTGCAGGGCGAAGAGTTGAAAAGCGCCAGTGAGAAGCTTGGAATCAAATTTACCGTGCTGGCCCAGGACCCTTCAGAAGTGTTCGAACTGCCACGCAGTGAGGCATTACCGGTGACCTATATCATCGATAACAAAGGCAAGGTGCGTGAGCAATTGATGGGAGAGCAGACAGCGGCGGGGGTGATGGCGAAGCTGGAGGCGTTGCAGGCGCAGAATTGAATCGAGGGATGATGATCGTTCCCCCGCTCTGCGTGGGAACGCCGCCTGTGACGCGGAGCGTCACTTGATCATTCCCACGCAGAGCGCGGGAATGATCAAGGGAGGAGGGGGCATCAACCTTCCTCAAGCCACCAGCGCAGCGGCTTGCCTTCGGCCGGCCAGAAACGCATCTGATCGATTGACGATACGTCCCAGCGTTGCACGTTTTCCAGCGCCTGAAGGAAGCGTTTTTCCTGCTCCATCAGCGCCGGCGCGCAGAGTTTGCGGGTGCTGCCGATTTTGCCGAAGCTCAGCTTGTTGCCTTCCAGGGTGTATGGCGCGAACCAGTGGTTGCAGCCACCATTGCCGTAGGCGCGACCATCTTCGCCGAGCGTGATGGTCAGGTGGCTGTAGTCCATCAACGGACGTTCGCCGATCCACTCCAGAATGTAGCTGCGGTTTTGTTGCAATTGCACCGGATCGGCAGCACAGCCCATCAGGCTTGCACCGACCAGCGCGGCCAGGGCGAGGTGTTTCATCACGCAGGCTCCTGGCACTTCGGGCACAGGTGCTTTTCGCCGACGGTGGTCCAGCCCAGCTCGGCAATCCGCGCAGTGGCGGCTGGCTTTTCGGCCTTGTTGCCCAACTTGGCGTCGACCGCGAACTCGAAGCTCAGCTCTTTTGCACAGCTGTCGCAGTTCACCTGCCAGGTGTGGATCGCCAGTTCGCCGAACACCGGGCCACTTGCTACCGCAACCCATTGCCCGGGTGGATTGATCAAGTGGCGAACCGTTTCGACGGTCAGGCGCATGGACAAGTCCTTGGCGCCCTTGAGGGTCACTACCAACACGTCGTTATTGCGAATCGAGCCGCCGTTGCCGGTGACTTGATAGCGCCCCGGCACCAGGGCGCGGCATTCGGTGAGGGTGTGTTGCGGGTTCATCAGGCTGTAGCGGAAATCGTGTTCGACCATGGGTCCTCCAAATATGCGCGATATGCTAGCACGGGCATTCGCGTTGCATGGTGCGGGCACATGACCTTCGATCAGGTTCAGTCACCTGTGACCAGGTTTTGCGCAGTGCCGGCGTTCCAGGTCGCAATGTTGTCGAGGGTGGTCGCGGCAATCGCGCCAAGGGCTTCGCGGGTCAGGAACGCCTGATGCGCGGTAATGATGACGTTAGGGAACGTCAGCAATCGCGCCAGAACATCGTCCTGCAACGGCAGGTCGGAACGATCCTCGAAGAACAGCTGCGCTTCCTCTTCATACACATCCAGCCCCAGATAACCCAATTGCCCGCTCTTGAGGGCGTCGATCAGCGCCGGGGTGTCCACCAGGCCACCGCGACCGGTATTGATCAACATCGCCCCCGGTTGCATGTGCGCCAAAGACTCGCGGTTGATCAGATGCTTGCTCTGTTCATTGAGCGGGCAGTGCAGGCTGATGATCTGCGATTCGGCCAGCAGTTGCGGCAAGCCCAGGTATCGGGCACCGAGTGCTTCGACCTGGGGATTGGGGTGGGGGTCGTAAGCCAGCAACCGGCAGCCGAAACCGTTCATGATTTTTGCGAATGTAGCGCCGATCTGCCCGGTACCGACCACGCCGACGGTCTTGCCCACCAGGTCGAAACCGGTCAGCCCGTGCAGGCTGAAGTCGCCTTCGCGGGTACGGTTGTAGGCCCGGTGCAAACGTCGGTTGAGCGCCAGGATCAGCGCCATTGCATGCTCGGCCACCGCATGGGGCGAGTAGGCCGGGACGCGCACCACCGCCAGCCCGAGGCGTTTCGCCGCTGCGAGGTCGACATGGTTGTAACCGGCCGAACGCAGGGCAATCAGGCGTGTGCCGCCCGCCGCGAGGCGTTCGAGCACCTGTGCACTGAGATCATCATTGATAAAGGCACAGACGACCTCGTGATGTTCGGCCAGCGCCACTGTATCAACGCTCAGCCGCGCCGCCTGAAAGTGCAGCTCGATACCGGGCGGCAGATCCGCGGCGAGAAAACTCTCGCGGTCGTAGTTCTGGCTGCTGAATAAAATCGTGCGCATGTGTTCTCCCTGAAGACTCAGCGTTTTCAAGATCAAAAGATCGTCGCCTGCGGCAGCTCCTACATTAGTCCTTCCCGCTACCGGCGTCTTTGCGCCAGGTCAGGCATTGATGCGCGCCTGGGCGGCCAGGCGATTGATTGCCCGGTCGAGTTCTTCGAGGGCGCTGTAGGCTTTCGGGTCCTGTTGCTTGAGCAGGGTTTCGCTGCGTTGGCAGGCGGCGCGCAGTTGCGGCACGCCGCAGTAACGGGTTGCGCCGTGCAGGCGATGGACACGTTCGATCAGCGCGTTGTGATCGCGGCTTTCCTGGGCCTGGCGGATCGCTTCACGGTCGGCTTCCAGCGACGCCAGCAACATCGCCAGCATGTCTGCTGCCAGATCGGCCTTGCCCGCGGCCAGACGCAAGCCTTCTTCGTGATCGAGCACTTGCAACTCAAAGGCACCGTTGTGGCTGTCGCTGGCGCGCTCCGGGCTATGGTTGCGCAGCGCCAGGCCACTCCATTTCAGCACCACCTGCGCCAGTTGCCGCTCACTGATCGGTTTGGTCAGGTAGTCGTCCATGCCGCTTTGCAACAAGGCGCGTTTTTCATTGGCCATGGCATGGGCGGTGAGCGCCACGATCGGCAGCGGTGTGCAATGCCGCTCGCTCTCCCACTGGCGGATCGCCTCGGTACTTTGCCGTCCGTCCATTCCCGGCATCTGCACGTCCATCAGCACCAGGTCGAAGGTCTCGTTTTGCACCGCTTTGACGGCTGCGTAGCCGCTTTCCACGGCGAGCACCTTGGCGCCCATGTCTTCGAGCAACGTCTGCACCAGCAGCAGATTGGCCGGGTTGTCGTCAACGCACAGCACTTTAGGCGCGCGACTGGAAACCGGTTCGCCGGGTTCGCTGCGAATCTGGCGCGGGTTGACCAGGTCGGACAGTGCGCGTCGTAACTTGCGGGTGCAGGCCGGTTTGGCCTGGAGCTGGCTGTGAGGGTTGGGCACCGAGAGGTGGAACAGCGTCTGCTCCGTGGTCGGACAGAGCACCAGCACTTTGCAACCAAGGTGTTCGAGGTCCCAGATGTATTGATTAAGGCGCTCGGGCGGCATGTCATTGCTGGTGACGCCCAGCACCGCCAGGTCGATGGCCTGATCGGTCTGATGGACGCCAGTCACGCCATTGGTCAAGCTTTCCAGCGTGTTGAACGGCGTGACCGCGAGACCGCAATCTTCCAGTTGATGCTGCAGCGCCTGACGGGCCAGGTCATGGTTTTCCAGCACCGCCACACGACGACCCGACAGCGGCGGGCCGGGCAGGTCTTCGGCATCGTCGCGGGTTTTGGGCAGGCTCAGGCTGATCCAGAACTCCGAACCTTCGCCCGGTGTACTGTCGACACCGATCTCGCCGCCCATTTGTTCGATCAGTCGCTTGGAAATCACCAGCCCCAGCCCCGTGCCGCCCGGTTGCCGGGACAGTGAGTTATCGGCCTGACTGAAAGCCTGGAACAGCGCGCGTACGTCCTGGCTCGACAGGCCGATGCCAGTGTCCTGAATACTGATGCGCAGTTGCACACTGTCATCGTGTTCTTCTTCGAGCATGGCCCGGGCGACGATGGTGCCTTCGCGGGTGAACTTGATGGCGTTGCTGACCAGATTGGTGAGGATCTGCTTGAGCCGCAGCGGGTCGCCGACCAGCGACAAAGGCGTGTCGCGATACACCAGGCTCACCAGCTCAAGTTGTTTGGCGTGGGCAGCGGGGGCAAGGATGGTCAGGGTGTCCTGCAGCAGATCGCGCAAGTTGAACGGAATATGGTCGAGCACCAGTTTGCCGGCCTCGATTTTCGAAAAGTCGAGGATCTCGTTGATGATCCCCAACAGGCTGTCGGCAGACTTTTCGATGGTGCCCAGATAATCGAGCTGGCGCGGGGTCAACTCGCTTTTCTGCAGCAAATGGGTAAAACCGAGAATACCGTTGAGCGGCGTGCGGATTTCGTGGCTCATGTTGGCCAGGAATTCGGATTTGATCCGGCTCGCCTCCAGTGCCTCCTTGCGCGCCAGGTCGAGTTCGATGTTCTGGATCTCGATGGTTTCGAGGTTCTGGCGAACATCTTCGGTGGCCTGGTCGATGCTGTGCTGCAATTCTTCCTGGGCATTTTGCAGGGTGCCAGCCATGCGGTTGATGCCCGATGCCAGTTCGTCCAGTTCATGACTGCCAAGGGGTGGCAGCCGGGTTTCCAGATGACCGTCCTTGAGTTGGGCTACGGCCTGCTTGATCTGGGTCAGCGGCCGGTTGATGGTGCGGCCCATGCGCAAGGCCAGCAACGCCGCGCCACCCAGGCCGACGGCGATCATCATCAGGCTGGCGAACAGGCTGCGGTAACCGCGCAGCAACATGCCATTGTGCGACAGTTCGAGCTCGACCCAGCCCAACAGGCGATCGGCCTCATCGGGTATCACATCGCCTGCCAGATTACGATGCTTGCCGAACACCGGCAGCAGATAACGCGTCGCATCGCTGCCACTGCGCCGCAACATTTGCGAACCATCGCCCAGCGGCGCCTGGTTGAGCATGGTCGGTCCCGCATGGGCCAGTAACGTGCGGTCAGGTGCGAGGAACGTTACGGCACGCACGTCCGGCTGCTCGAGGGATTGCGTAGCGATGCGTTCGAGCAGCTCGTTGTTTTTATGGCCCATGGCCGGCGCTACCAGCGGCGCCAGTTGCTCGGCGATCATTTCGCCACGTTGCATGAGTTGGGTTTGCAAGTCCGATTGCTGCATCCAGGTGAAATAACCACCCAGGACCAGCGCCATGAGGCTGGTCGGCAATAGAGTCAGCAACAGCACGCGGCCTTTGATTCCCAGTTTCTTGAGCACGCATCTCTCCTGCATCCAGCTATCGATAGTCCTGCACTCGCGTGTGGCATGCACCACCTGCGCAGTGTAGCGATTTGCTGGCGGGCAATCTTCGTAAAATTGATGTCGTCGTTCGTCGGCCAGTTCGGGCCTTTTCAACGGTTGCGCAAAGTGTCGGGTTGCCTCAGGCGAAGCAATCTTGAATAATTATCAACTGAGAATTATTTGCAGATACTCATGACTCCCATCGCCTCTGGTCATCCGCGCATCCTTTCCATCGAAGACGATCTCGTGCTCGGTGCTTATGTCCATGAGCATCTGGGCCGCAGCGGCTTTCAGGTGACCTGGTGCCAGAACGGCCAGGAAGGCCTCGCCGCTGCCCGCGAGCAAGCCTTCGACGTGGTGTTGATGGACATTCTGTTGCCCGGACTGGACGGGTTGTCAGTGCTGACGCAATTGCGCCAGAGTCACTCCATCCCGGTGTTGCTGATGTCGGCGCTGGGGGCCGAAGCGGATCGCATCAGTGGCTTTAGCCTGGGGGCTGATGATTACCTGACCAAGCCGTTCAGCATGGTCGAGTTGCGGGTACGCATCGAAGCGATCCTGCGCCGCGTCGCCCTCGACCGTCAGCCGACGCCGGCAGCGATTGCGCCGCCGCGGGACAGCTTGCATTTCGACGATGAACAGTCCGAGGTTTTTTACGGCCAGCGAGCCGCCGGCCTGACCCGCAGCGAATACCGCTTGCTGGAAACCCTGAATCGCAATGACGATGAAGTGTTGAGCAAAGCCTTCCTTTATCAACATGTCCTGCAACGCGGTTACTCTGCCCATGACCGCAGTCTGGACATGCACATCAGCCAGATCCGCCGCAAGCTCAAGGCCATCGGCTATACCGAACGCGAAGTGCGGACGGTCTGGGGCAAGGGCTACATTCTGAGCGCCAGTGATGAAATGTAATGTGCCGGGCCGGCACTCGCTATTCTGGAAGCTTGCCTGTTTGCTGGTCGCATTCTGTTTGCTGATGATCTGGTTGAGCTGGTCCTGGGGTCGTTATATGGAACAGCGCAATCAGTTCCTCTCCGATGATGCCCGCAGAACCCTGACGCACTACGCCGCCGAAGCCGAACAAGCCTGGCAGGTGCGCCAGAACGCCGGCATCGATGACTGGTTGCAGGCGATGCATCAGCGGGAAAAAGGCTGGGTCGGTGTCATCGGCGGTGATTTGCAGTCCTTGAGCAACCAGTCACTTTCGGACAAGGAAATCGAGCGCCTGACCTTCCTGCGCGGATTGGATTGGCCGATCCACAAAAAAGGCCGGCCGTGGATGCGGGTACCGTTCCCTGGCGACCCGTCCACCGGGAGCCTGGTAATCGAGTTGCCCGAACGCTTTCTGCCGGGACAATATCGGGTGTTCTGGCGGGTGATCACCAACGGTGTGATTCCGGGCTTGTTCACATTGCTGTTATGCGTCGGGCTGTATCGCCTGTTGGTGGTACCGCTCAATCACTTGCGTGCTCAGGCCAATGCCTGGCGGGCCGACCAATTGAGTGTGCGGCTGTCGAGCCGCACGACCAATCGTACCGATGAGCTGGGTGAACTGGGCAGAGCGTTCGATCATATGTCCGAACGTCTGCAAAGCACGGTTGCGTTGCAACAGCAATTGCTGCGCGACCTGTCCCACGAATTGCGCACACCACTGAGTCGCCTGCGGGTGGCCAGTGAAAGCGAGCAGGGCCTGGAGTCGTTACGCGAACGTATTGGTCGTGAAGTCGACGGCATGCAGCGATTGGTGGAAGACACGCTGCAACTGGCCTGGCTTGACACCGAACGCACCCGATTGCCTGATGAAGCGATCCAGGTCCAGGCATTGTGGGAAATGCTCACCGAAAACGCCTGCTATGAAAGCTGCTGGCCGAACGGGCAGTTGCTGTGTTCGGTGGACGCTTCCTGCTGGGTTCGCGGCCATCTCGATACGTTGGCCCAAGCGCTGGAAAACATGTTGCGCAATGCTATTCGTCATTCACCCAAGGGCGGCATCGTCCTCCTTGGTGGCCGGCGTGACGGCGAGTACTGGCATCTGTGGCTGGAGGACCAGGGTGGCGGCGTGGCGCAAGCAGATCTGGAACGGATCTTCCTGCCTTTCACCCGCCTCGATGGCTCGCGGCCCGGGGACGGCGGGTTTGGTCTGGGCCTTAGCATCGCGAGGAATGCGGTGCAGCGACAGGGCGGGCAGCTGTGGGCCGAGAATACGGGTAGCGGGTTGCGGATGAACATGCGGCTGATCGCGGATGAAAGCCAAGTCAGTGATAGCGCTTGCGCCAGCAAGACTGCGCCTGCACTGGCGTCCCTTCAAACCCAGTAAGTGCGAGCTGCAAGGTCAGCCAAGCCCTCAACATCTGCTCACGCCGGAGCGTTCCGGCATTGTTGTACGACATTTCCGAAAGGGTATCAGCGGCATTTTCATACTTCCTTGACCGATTAAGCTCTGGCCTTCAATCATCCTCAAGGAACTGAACATGACTGCACCGGACGTAACCAGCGGCACATCAGATGATCGTTTCAGCGAAGTGCTCGCGCTGATCCACGGTGCCAGACAGCAGGCCATTCGAGCGGTCAATACGCAACTGATCGAGTTGTACTGGCAGGTCGGTGCTCATATCAGTCGCAAGCTGGAACGGGCCGAGTGGGGCGATTCCGTGGTCGGTCAATTGGCTGAGCATCTGGCGAGGACGCAACCGGGGTTGCGCGGGTTTACCCGGCGTAACTTGTTCCGTATGCGCCAATTCTACGAGGCCTATCGGGGCGATGAAAAAGTGTCAGCACTGCTGACACAATTACCCTGGACCCACAACCTGCTGATTCTGACTCAGAGCAAGGACCCTCAAGAGCGCGAGTTCTATTTACGTATGGCTATCCAGGAGAAGTGGTCAACTCGTGAGCTGGAGCGCCAGTTCAAGGCAGCATTATTTGAGCGCAGTGTTACTCAGCCGGCAAAAATCTCAACAGCACTGAAACAAACCCACCCCTCGGCGCTGGAGATTTTCCGTGACGCCTACATGCTCGAATTTCTCGACCTGCCCGGAACCCATGCCGAAACCGATTTGCATCAGGGGCTGCTGGCGCGTCTCAAGGAGTTCCTGATCGAACTGGGCCGTGATTTCTGTTTTGTCGGCTCCCAATACCCGCTGCAAGTTGGCGGGCGGGATTTCGCCCTGGACCTCTTGTTCTTCCACCGGGGACTTAACTGCCTGGTAGCCATTGAACTCAAGGTCGGTCGTTTTGAGCCGGAGTATCTGGGCAAGCTGAACTTCTACCTGGAAGCACTGGACCGCGACGAACGAAAGCCTCATGAGAACCCTGCCATTGGAGTCCTGCTCTGTGCCAGCAAGGAAGACGAGGTGGTCGAATATGCGCTCAACCGCAGCCTTTCACCGGCGCTTATCGCTGAGTATCAGGTACAACTGCCGGACAAACTGCTGTTGCAAGCCAAGCTGCACGAGTTCTACGCATTGAATGTCGGGAAGGCGGATGAGGACTGAGCCAGGACTTATTCCTGTTAGCCATAAGCACCACACTTTGCGTGATATGGCCTTCGAACGTTTGCCGGTATGATAGGCGCCCCCGCAGTCTGGATTGCGAATACGCCATGACCTTGCAGTACCCAACCATCGCCGATTGCGTCGGCAACACTCCGCTGGTTCGTTTGCAGCGCCTGCCTGGCGCCACCAGCAACACCCTTTTGCTCAAGCTTGAAGGGAATAATCCGGCGGGTTCGGTCAAGGACCGTCCGGCGCTGTCGATGATCACCCGCGCCGAATTGCGTGGGCAGATCCATGCCGGCGATACGCTGATCGAAGCGACTTCGGGTAACACCGGTATTGCGTTGGCCATGGCCGCCGCGATCAAGGGTTACAAGATGATCCTGATCATGCCGGACAACTCCAGCGCTGAACGCAAGGCTGCCATGACCGCTTATGGCGCCGAGTTGATTCTGGTCAGCCAGGAAGAAGGCATGGAAGGCGCCCGCGACCTCGCCCAGCGCATGGAGGCCGAAGGCCGTGGCAAAGTGCTGGATCAGTTCGCCAATGGCGACAACCCCGAGGCGCATTACACCACCACTGGCCCGGAAATCTGGCGTCAGACCCAGGGCACCATCACCCATTTCGTCAGCTCCATGGGCACCACCGGCACCATCATGGGGGTTTCGCGGTACCTGAAAGAACAGAGCGACGCCGTGCAGATCATCGGCCTGCAACCGATGGAAGGCTCGGCGATTCCGGGTATCCGTCGCTGGCCCCAGGAATACCTGCCAAAGATCTATCAGGCCGATCGCGTGGACCGGATCGTCGACATGGCGCAAAGCGAAGCCGAAGACGTGACCCGTCGACTGGCCCGTGAAGAAGGCATCTTCTGCGGTGTGTCCTCGGGCGGCGCCGTGGCTGCGATGCTGCGTCTGTCCAAAGAAGTTGAAAACGCGGTGATCGTCGCGATCATCTGCGACCGTGGCGACCGTTACCTGTCGACCGGCATTTTCGACGCGCCCAACTGATGGCCAAACATGAAAGAGGCCTGCGCTTCCAGCCCACCGGCGGCAGCAAGGCCCCGCAAGTCCCGACCGGCAAAAAACAGCGCCTGACCATCGAGCGCCTGGCCAATGACGGTCGCGGTATCGCGTTTTTCGAAGGTCGTACCTGGTTCGTCATCGGCGCATTGGCCGGTGAAGAGATCGAGGCGCGTGTACTTGGCGCCCACGGCAAAGTGGTCGAGGCGCGCACCGAACGGGTGTTCAAGGCCAGCGAACTGCGCCGCCCGGCACCGTGCGCCCATGCCGGCCGTTGCGGCGGTTGCAGCGTGCAGCATCTGCCACATGACGAACAGCTCGCCCTGAAACAGCGCATGCTCGCCGAGCAGTTGTCCAAGGTCGCCGGCGTCGAGCCCGAAGAGTGGGCTGTCCCGTTGAGCGGTCCAGAGTTCGGCTACCGTCGCCGCGCCCGCGTAGCCGTGCGATGGGACATGAAAGCCAAGATGCTCGAAGTCGGTTTCCGTGCCGCCGGCAGCCAGGACATCGTCGGCATCAATGAATGTCCGGTGCTGGTACAACCCTTGCAGCCGATCATGACCGGCTTGCCGCCGATGTTGCGCCGC
The DNA here is from genome assembly GCF_004307635.1 of Pseudomonas sp. Sample_22. NCBI lineage: Bacteria > Pseudomonadati > Pseudomonadota > Gammaproteobacteria > Pseudomonadales > Pseudomonadaceae > Pseudomonas > Pseudomonas sp. Sample_22. The sequence goes on along the minus strand of NZ_RCNY01000095.1, from coordinate 6,477 downwards.
TTGAGCAAACCTCAGGCACTCGGGCATGTGGAGTTGTTCAGCGGCTCATCACTGGCGGTTTTGCTGCGACACATGGCGCCATTGTCCGAAGGCGACCTGACCATTCTCAAGGATTTCTGTGCGCTCCATGAAGCCCAGTTGTGGCTGCATGGCGACGGCGAGCCGCAACCGGTCGAGGCCGGTCAGGCGCTGGGATATCGTCTTGAGCAGTGGGATCTGGAGTTGGCTTATCGTCCAGGGGATTTCATTCAGGTCAACGCCGGCGTCAACGAAGCGATGGTTGCCCAGGCGCTGGACTGGCTGAAACCTGCAACGGATGAGCGGGTTCTCGATCTGTTCTGCGGTCTCGGCAATTTTGCCTTGCCGCTGGCCAAGGCCACTCGCGAAGTGGTGGCGGTGGAGGGCGTGCAGACGATGGTTGATCGGGCGGCGGCAAACGCGGCTAGCAATAATCTGCATAACGCGAAGTTTTTTCAGGCCGATTTATCCCAGCCGTTGACCGATGCCGAATGGGCGCGGGAAGGCTTTTGTGCGGTACTCTTGGACCCACCGCGTGACGGTGCTTTCGAGGTTGTGCGCAAGCTCAGGACGCTGGGTGCCGAACGGTTGGTATATGTGTCGTGCAATCCGGCAACTCTGGCGCGCGACACGGTCGAATTGATCAAGCAGGGCTACCGGTTAAAACGTGCCGGGATTCTCGATATGTTTCCTCAGACGGCACATGTCGAGGCCATGGCGTTATTTGAAGCGAGCTAGGATGCTCGTCTGGTCCGACTGGCCCGCCCGTGCAACCGCGCATCAGCCCGACGTGGGCGCACGGGCAACGAAGGTCAGCGATTTGACGCATTGAATCTGCGTCGTAGGGAAGGTAAGCAAGATGGTACAGGTGAGAGCACACCAGCCGATCAACACCGACGGCAGTATCAATCTCGAGGCTTGGCTCGATCATGCGGTCAGTGTCGATCTGGCGCTGGATCGCGAAGCCTTGAAAGAGGCTTGCGAGTTCGCTCGCGAGTCTGAGCAGCAGGCCAATGCGGCCAAGAATTTATGGTCGGAAGGCAACTCGAGTTTCCGTACCGGCCTTGAAATCGCCGAAATTCTCGCCGACCTCAAACTCGATCAGGATTCGCTGGTCGCTGCGGTCCTGTACCGAGGCGTGCGCGAAGGTCAGATCCCGTTGCCGGCGGTCAGCCAGCGCTTTGGTCCGGTGGTCGCCAAACTCATCGACGGCGTGCAGCGCATGGCGGCTATCAGCGACAGTCTGAGCCCGCGTAAATCCATGGTGATGGGCACTCAGGGGCAGGTCGAAAACCTGCGCAAGATGCTGGTGGCGATGGTCGACGACGTGCGTGTCGCCTTGATCAAGCTGGCCGAGCGCACCTGCGCGATTCGTGCGGTAAAAACCGCCGACGACGAAAAGCGCAACCGCGTGGCCCGTGAAGTCTTCGACATCTACGCGCCGCTCGCCCATCGTCTGGGGATCGGTCATATCAAATGGGAGTTGGAGGACTTGTCCTTCCGCTACCTTGAGCCCGATCAGTACAAACAGATCGCCAAATTGCTGCATGAACGGCGACTCGATCGCGAGCGTTTCATCAGCGAGGTGATGAGCCAGCTGAAAAACGAATTGCAGGCCACCGGCGTCGATGCAGACATCAGCGGCCGGGCCAAACACATCTACTCGATCTGGCGCAAAATGCAGCGCAAAGGTCTGGAGTTCAGCCAGATCTACGACGTTCGCGCCGTGCGTGTGCTGGTGCCGGAAATGCGCGATTGCTACACCGCGCTCGGCATCGTCCACACCCTGTGGCGGCACATTCCCAAAGAGTTTGACGACTACATCGCCAACCCCAAGGAAAACGGCTACCGCTCGCTGCACACTGCTGTGATCGGTCCGGAGGGCAAGGTGCTGGAAGTGCAGATCCGCACCCACGCCATGCACGAAGAAGCCGAGCTGGGGGTTTGCGCACACTGGAAGTACAAGGGCACCGACGTCAAATCCGGTTCCAATCACTACGAAGAGAAAATTTCCTGGTTGCGGCAGGTGCTCGAATGGCACGAGGAACTGGGTGACATCGGTGGCCTGGCGGAACAGTTGCGGGTCGATATCGAGCCTGACCGGGTCTATATCTTCACCCCGGACGGTCACGCCATCGACCTGCCGAAGGGCGCGACGCCACTGGACTTTGCCTACCGCGTGCACACCGAAATCGGTCACAACTGCCGTGGCGCCAAGATCAACGGGCGCATCGTGCCGCTCAACTACAGCCTGCAAACGGGTGAGCAGGTCGAGATCATCACCAGCAAGCATGGCACCCCGAGTCGTGACTGGCTCAACCCGAACCTGGGTTACGTCACCACCTCGCGGGCGCGGGCGAAGATCGTTCACTGGTTCAAGCTGCAGGCCCGCGACCAGAACGTCGCGGCCGGTAAAACCCTGCTTGAGCGCGAGCTCAATCGCCTCGGTCTGCCGGCGGTGGACTTCGACAAGCTGGCCGAGAAGGCCAACATGAAAACCGCCGAAGACCTGTTTGCCGCGCTCGGTGCCGGTGATTTGCGCCTGGCGCAGTTGGTCAACCTGGCGCAGCAATTGGTCGAGCCGGAACGCGGCAACGAACAGTTGGAACTCATCCCGCGCAAGGCGACCGGTTACAAGCCGGGCAAGCGCGGCGACATTCAGATCCAGGGCGTCGGCAACCTGATGACCCAGATGGCCGGCTGCTGCCAGCCGCTGCCAGGGGACGCAATCGTCGGTTACATCACCCAGGGCCGTGGCGTCAGCATTCACCGCCAGGACTGCGCATCGGTGTTGCAATTGGGCGGACGCGAGCCAGAGCGGATCATCCAGGTCAGCTGGGGGCCGGTGCCGGTACTCACGTATCCCGTCGATATTGTCATTCGGGCCTACGACCGTTCCGGTTTGCTGCGTGACGTTTCGCAGGTATTGCTCAATGAGCGGATCAACGTGCTGGCGGTCAACACCCGTTCGAACAAGGAGGACAACACGGCGCTGATGTCCCTGACCATCGAGATTCCGGGGCTGGATGCATTGGGGCGGTTGCTGGGGCGGATTTCCCAATTGCCGAACATCATCGAAACCCGGCGTAACCGTACGCCGTGAAGAACGACGCCGATCAACTGTGGGAGCTGGCTTGCCAGCGATGGCATCACCTCGATTTTCCTCAGAGATCGAGTTGTCCGCATCGCCGGCAGGTCAGCTCCCACAGGTCTTGTTGAGACTGACCCGATGTATTCACTTGAAGACTTGCTTCATCTGATGAACCGCCTGCGCGACCCGCAGTACGGTTGCCCGTGGGACATCAAGCAAACCTACGCCACCATCGTTGCGCATACCCTTGAGGAAGCCTACGAAGTCGCCGACGCCATCGAGCGTGGTGACTTCGATCATTTACAGGGCGAACTCGGCGACTTGCTGTTCCAGGTGGTTTATTACAGCCAACTGGCCCGGGAGGAAGGGCGCTTCGAGTTCGACGGTGTGGTCGACAGCATCACCCGCAAACTGATCCGCCGGCATCCCCACGTGTTCCCTACAGGTGATCTCTATGCGCCGCTGGATGTGCCTCGGTTGACCGAAGAGCAAGTCAAGCAACGCTGGGAAGAGATCAAGGCCGAAGAGCGCGCGGAGAAATCTGCGGCACCGCTGCAGCTGTCGTTGCTCGATGACGTGCCCGCTGCATTGCCGGCGTTGTCACGCTCGGCAAAATTGCAGAAACGCGCAGCGCAGGTGGGTTTCGACTGGCCCGATGCTCTGCCGGTACTCGACAAGGTCCGCGAAGAACTCGACGAAGTCCTCGAAGCCATGTCGCAAAACGATCCCGAGGCGGTGGCTGGCGAGATCGGCGACCTGTTGTTTTCCGTGGTCAATCTTGCGCGTCATCTGAAGATTGACCCGGAAACCGCACTACGTGGCGCCAATGGCAAGTTCGAGCGACGTTTCCGTTTTATCGAACAGGCATTGCGCGACACCCACCGACCCATGGAAGATTGCACCCTCGAAGAGTTGGACGCCTTGTGGGGCGAAGCCAAACGTCAGGAAAAGAATTTGCCCAGCTGCGGTTGAGCAGTTGCCTAAGTGAGTAATAAGCACCATGAGCATTTCCCTTCGCGACCAGTTGCTCAAAGCAGGGCTGGTCAACCAGAAGCAGGCCAAGCAGGTCAGCAAAGACAAACAGAAGCAACAGCGTCTGGCCCACAAAGGCCAGGTCGAACTGGATGATTCCCAGCAGCGTGCAGCCCAGGAAGCCATGGCCGAGAAGGTCAAGCGCGATCAGGAGCTCAATCGCCAGCAGAAGGAAAAAGCCGAAGCCAAGGCCCGTGTCGCGCAGATCAAGCAATTGATTGAAGCCACGCGCCTGCCGAAGCTGACGACTGAGGATTACTACAACTTCGTTGATGACAAGAAGGTCAAGCGTCTGTCGGTCAATACGCTGATGCGCAACAAGCTCAGCAATGGTTCGCTGGCCATCGTGCATCATGCCGGTGGTTATGAAGTCATTCCCCGTGAAGCGGCGCTGAAGATCCAGGAGCGTGACCCTCAGCGCATTGTGCAGCTGAACGTGAAGACGGAAGAAGTCGCAGCCGAGGACGATCCGTACGCGGCTTACCAGATTCCTGATGATCTGATGTGGTAATCCATCTGTCTTGTTAGCGAACTTACATGTTTGCTGGCAATTCACTTGATTTTTATATTGAGCCCGAAACATCGTATCGATACGATCTTTCGGGTTTTCTTTTGCCAAAAATACTTTACTTGCAAGTGAAGTTGCACAGCGGAGAAAACCCAATGGAATGAATTTTATGACATAAGGATATGTTTGATGTTGATCAATATTGCTTCGTTGCGCCAACCTACTTTTAAATCACAATTTTCCAAACAAAGACCGTCCTACCTATCCATCAATGATTACCTGACGAGCGAACTCGATGCGCGGGTTGATCATGTGCGCTGGAAAATAAAGGTCGCAGCCAAGGCCGCTCGCGAGCGGCATGCGGGTGCCGCCTGTCTGTTCTTTACCCTGCCCGAGTTCTTCTGGAACATACCCTGGCACGTCGTGCAGAGTGAGGAGGAACTTCACGAACTGAACTCCGCTTACCTTGAAAATCTATCGGCTGCTGTCATGACGTTGATGGAGGATCTCCCGGTTGAGCATTATGGGAAAATCGTTTTGCTGGGAGGAAGTTGCGCAAGCCTTATAAAAATTGAGCAGAGCGACTCCAATCATTACGAGGCCATCAATTATTTGCTGGTCATCTCCAACAAAGAGTATGAGGTGGATAAACCGCTTATTTCGATGTGGCCAAAACGTTATGTGTCAGGTATCGATTTTGGCCGGCATGTCGGGACATCGGCGGGGTATTGGTACTTTAATCTTTTCGGTGACTTTGTTGTAAAGGTCAAGGCGCTCAGCAGTGTGCAAGCCGAACACAGTTACTTCGACAGTTATGAAGGAAGATTTTTGAACAATCTTGTTCCCGGCTGTCCGTTCGGCGTCAATCTGTGCCTTGATTATTCGCTGCTTAAAGAGGGCGAGCGAGACGAGGAGATTGAACTGAAAAATTCGAAGATCGATTTTCTGATTGCTTGTGGCATGGGCTTGGACTACAGCAAACGGCATCTGCCATCGATACAGTACTCCGTCAGGAACGACGGTTTCGACGATGGGGAATGCGAGGTGGTCAGACATGACGCGGGAAAGATCGTCGGGGTTGTCCCTTCAGTGGTGATCGATGGCGATGTTCATCTGGCTTCTTTGCGCATTACGTAACGTGTCAGATTGCGCTGCAGCTCACTGTGTAGGAAGGGCGAGCTGCAGCGAGGGCACGTTTCGTGTTCAGCCAGTCATGAGTTCGCGTTCATGTTCCAGCATTTCCAACTCGGCCTTGTAATTCTGGGCGTCGGTCTCGCTATGGAACATCCCCACCAGCAATTCCTGTTGATGTACATCCCAGATCCGGATACCGGCGGCTACGCCTTCATGGGACATTTTTGAATCGTCGCGTTCAGTTACTTTTACAGTCATCTGCTAGCTCCAATCTCTGTTATCTGCAGCAAGGCATGTGCAGGACTCTGTTATATGTTTTGGTAGCTTGCTAAGTAAACGACTGGCTTTGGAAAGGGTTTGTTGCAGAATTGGAAACAGTCCTGCAGCCCACGGAAACCGCGACATTCAGTCGCAGGGCGGATGGTTGCATGACAAAAGCTTCATCTTCCATCGACACATTTCATCTTGTGGGAGCTGGCTTGCCAGCGATAGCGGTGTGTCAGCCGATGCTGATGTTTGCTGTGCCGACGTCATCGCTGGCAAGCCAGCTCCCACAGGTAATATGTCAGCCTGGTTAATTCAAAAGGCAAAAAAAAACGCCCCGAACCAGTCGGGGCGTTTTCATGTGTGGCTCAGCGAGGAATTACTTGCCTTCCCAGCGCTTCAGTACCAGCGTGGCGTTGGTGCCACCGAA
>NZ_RCNY01000010.1:0-52048 GCF_004307635.1 Pseudomonas sp. Sample_22 | reverse complement strand
CGCGCCTGCTTTGGGAGCAGGATGTCAGGAGTTCGAATCCCCTTACCCCGACCATTTTTGGGTCGTTAGCTCAGTTGGTAGAGCAGTTGGCTTTTAACCAATTGGTCGTAGGTTCGAATCCCACACGACCCACCATTTTTGAAACCAGTTAGCGCTGGGATCGAATCTTAAGATCAGACGCCAAAAGCTCTGTTCGCAGAAGGCGCCTTTCGAAGGTGCCTTTTTTTTACCGGGGTATAGCGCAGTCCGGTAGCGCGCCTGCTTTGGGAGCAGGATGTCAGGAGTTCGAATCCCCTTACCCCGACCATATTAAAAATCCTCGTATCGAAAGATACGGGGATTTTTTTTGTCTTCGAAAAACGCTCTCGAACACCATAAAAACTTGTGGGAGCTGGCTTGCCAGCGATTGCGGTGGGTCATTCAGCGAAGATGTCGACTGAGACACCGCAATCGCGGGCAAGCCCGCTCCCTCAGGGATTGGCGTGTTTTAGTGCAGCTTGAGCCGTGGCTCAGTCCCACGTCCGATCTTGCTGCCCAGCATCAGCATTGCCGTACGGAACGGCCCGTACAGCGCCATCTGGTGCATACGATACAGCGAAACGTAAAACATCCGCGCCAACCAGCCTTCAAGCATTACGCTGCCGGTGAGGTTGCCCATCAAATTACCGACTGCCGAAAAACGCGACAGCGAGATCAGCGAGCCGTAGTCGGTGTACTTGTATTCCGGCAGCGTCTTGCCTTCGATCCGTAGCTTCAGCGATTTGGCCAGCAGTGACGCTTGTTGGTGCGCAGCCTGGGCTCGCGGCGGTACGTTGCGGTCGCTGCCCGGCTGCGGGCAGGCGGCGCAGTCGCCGAAGGCGAAGATGTTCTCGTCGCGGGTGGTTTGCAGGGTCGGCAGCACTTGCAGCTGATTGATGCGGTTGGTTTCCAGGCCGTCGATGTCCTTGAGGAAACCCGGTGCGCGAATCCCCGCCGCCCAGACCTTCAGGCTGGCCTTGATCACGTTGCCGTCGGCGGTGATCAGGCTGTCGGCCGTCACTTCGCTGACCGCTGCGTTGGTCATCACGTTGACCCCGAGTTTCTCCAGGGTTTTATGCACAGGCCCACCGATGCGTTCCGGCAGCGCTGGCAGTACCCGTGGACCGGCTTCGATCAGGGTGATGTGCATGTTTTCCGGTTTGATCCGGTCCAGGCCATAGGCTGCCAGCTCATGTGCCGCGTTGTGCAGTTCGGCGGCCAGTTCGACCCCGGTGGCACCGGCGCCGACGATGGCCACGCTGATCTGCTCGACTTTGTCGGTCTGCCCGGCATGGGCGCGCAGGTAGTGGTTGAGCAATTGCTGGTGGAAGCGTTCGGCTTGTTTGCGGGTATCGAGGAACAGGCAGTGCTGGGCCGCGCCCAAGGTGCCGAAGTCGTTGGTGGTGCTGCCGACGGAGATCACCAGCGAGTCGTAAGGTACTTCGCGGGCGGGCACCAGTTCCAGCCCGGCTTCGTCATAGGTGGCAGCCAGCTGGATTTTCTTGTTCGCACGATCGAGCCCGCTCATGCGCCCCAACTGAAACTCGAAGTGGTTCCATTTGGCTTGGGCAACATAGTTGAGTTCATCTTCGGAGGAGTTCAGCGACCCGGCCGCCACTTCGTGCAACAACGGTTTCCAGATGTGGGTCAGGTTCGCGTCGACCAGCATCACGCTGGCCGTACCGCGCTTGCCCAGAGTCTTACCCAGACGGGTAGCCAACTCCAGACCGCCGGCGCCGCCGCCGACAATGACAATACGATGGGACATGGGGATAACTCGCAAGGCTAAAGGAAATCGGTGCAATTACCCGTGCGAGCGTGAGGCAGCTCATAGCGTCAGGTAACTGATAAGTCGGCTCAACAGGCCCAAACCAATGGTCACTGCCAGCACCAGCACAAGGAGCATCCACGGCCGGAAAGGTCGGCGCTCGACTTGGTGCTGGGACAGTTGCAGGTACTCTTCGACATGCTTTTGGTCGTCGGGGTTCAGGCGGCTGGTCATAAAGGCCTCGTCAGGTAGACGTTGCTGAGTGTGTAGAAGCTACAGGCTGATTCAACGAACGTTGAACGGAGCATAGCCGGTGTCCGGAACAGGCTCGACGCTCAGCGTATCGTCCAGACGGATGATGCCACTTTGTAACACTCGGGCAGTGATCCCGCCATGTCCGCGTACGGCCTGAAATGTCCCTGGGCCGAGGTTGTTTTGCAGGCGAGCGCACGGTTGGCACCAGCCGGTGGTTTCGAAAATCGCCTGGCCGATGCGAAAGCGCCGGCCCTTGAGACTGAACAGGTTGATTCCGCTGATAACGAGATTGCGCCGCAGATCCTCAGGCTTGACCGGTCGATCATCCGGGCGGCCCATCAATGAGCTGATCACAGCCAGATGCTCCCACTGAATCAGCGTCACCTGCCGCGCATTGCGCACACCGGGACGTGCGCGATCACCGGTCAACCCGGCCTCGAGCCGGGCTTCCACGGCATCCAGTTCGATCATTGGCACGTGCGGTGCCGGGCGCACGCCGATCCAGCGAACGCGGCCGGTTTGCGGGACTTGGGCAATCAGTTCCTGCAATGGACTCACAGGCTGATCCCTACATCGAACACGATGCTGCGTCCCAGATTGCTGCGCAGAAAGTCCGGTGCATCGGGATGGGCGAACAGCACACGGGCGAATGTAGGCCCCACCAGCGACAGCGAGCGCCAACCCTGGCGCAGGTACTCGGTGGGCGGCGGGAAATGGCTGTTGAGGTCCAGCACCTCGCGCTTGAGGCTGGCGAAGGCAATGATGTCCAGTTCGCCCAGGTCCATGCCGCGTTCTTTGTAGTTATGCGCCTTTTTGCGCAAGGTCGGCGCCAGCCGCAGCAGGAACTCGTTGGCCGGGATGCGTCGTGGCTTGGCCTCGCGACGCACCAGTTGGCTCAGGGAAAACGCACTGCGTCGACGTTGCAGTTCATCGCGCCACTCATCATTGAGGCGCCGGCCCTCATCGAGCACGAAGAACACTTCGAAACTGGCATCGCGAAACAACACATCCGGCGGTTCCCCGGCCGGGGCGAATTCGTCGGCGCGATAGGGAATGTTCAGCCCTTGCAGCAGGCGTTGGCAGACCCAACGCTCACGCTCCCATTTGCGGGCATTGGACAGGAACGCGTTGGCTTGCTCGGCCGCGATGGTCAGCAGGCGTAAGTAATCTGAGTCATCCATAGGCCCAAGCTTAGCGTCCAAATGTGTTCGCAAAGAAGACAATTTGTCGCGGAGGGCCGATTCCTCACGTTTCCATGCCCGTTTCAGGGCGCTGCACAAAACGGATAGTGATCTGCGCGCACTGGATATTGCCGCGTATCCGCTGGCTCTACCCTCGGCTGTACGGACGTAAGCCGTGTTACCGACGCTCTAAAAAAACAACAACAAGAGATATATGCCATGCGCAAGATCGACGTACATGAGGTTATCGACAACGCTCGTTTCAACCGCTTTCACTGGATGGTGCTGTTCTGGTGTGCGCTGATCATCATCTTCGACGGCTACGATTTGGTAATCTACGGCGTGGTCTTGCCAATGCTGATGAAAGAGTGGGGGCTCAGTCCCCTGCAGGCCGGTGCTCTGGGCAGCTATGCCCTGTTCGGCATGATGTTCGGCGCACTGTTCTTCGGCCCGTTGTCTGACCGGATCGGCCGCAAGAAAGCCATCACTCTCTGCGTAATACTCTTCAGTGGCTTCACCGTGATCAACGGTTTTGCACGAAACCCCACCGAGTTCGGCATTTGCCGCTTCATTGCCGGCCTCGGCATTGGTGGCGTGATGCCCAATGTCGTGGCCCTGATGAACGAGTACGCACCGAAAAAAATCCGCAGCACACTGGTAGCGATCATGTTCAGTGGTTACTCGGTGGGCGGCATGTTGTCCGCTGGGCTGGGCATTGTGCTGATCCCGAGTTTCGGCTGGCAGTCGGTGTTTTACGTAGCGATCCTGCCGTTGCTGTTGTTGCCGCTGATCATGTATTTCCTGCCGGAGTCGGTGGGCTTCATGTTGCGTCAGGGGCGAAATGAAGAGGCGCGCAACGTTCTGCAACGCATTGATCCCGCTTACGTCGCGCAAACGTCTGATCAATTGCACATGGCTGAAGTGAAGGGCACGGGCACTCCGGTGTTGCAGCTGTTCCGCGAGGGCCGTGCGTTGCGTACGCTGATGCTGTGGCTGGCGTTCTTCTGCTGCCTGTTGATGGTCTACGCGTTGAGTTCCTGGTTGCCGAAGCTGATGGCGAATGCCGGTTACAGTCTGGGTTCGAGTTTGTCGTTCCTGCTGGTATTGAATTTCGGGGCGATTTTCGGCGCTGTGGGCGGCGGGGTATTGGGCGACAAACTCAATCTGCCGAAAGTGCTGGCGGGGTTTTTTGCCATGGCGGCGGTGTCGATCACCCTGTTGGGCTTTAACAGCCCGATGCCGGTGTTGTACCTGCTGATCGCCATTGCCGGCGCCACTACCATCGGTTCGCAGATTCTGTTGTACGCCTGCGCCGCGCAGTTTTACTCCATGACCATTCGATCCACCGGCCTGGGCTGGGCTTCGGGCATCGGACGCAACGGCGCCATTGTCGGTCCGCTGCTGGGCGGTGCCTTGCTCGGAATCAGCCTGCCCCTGCAACTGAACTTCATGGCGTTTGCCGTGCCCGGTGCGGTGGCGGCCCTGGCCATGACCGTGTTCGCCATCAGCAGCCGTCGCAGCGCCTTGAGCGTCAGCCCGGCGCTGCCAGCGACCGGTGCCTGAGTCATGAAACGGTTTTTCCAGGACTTCTCGCTATCAGCGGCCGTGGCTGGATTCATCGCCACGGTGATTTCCTACGCCGGGCCGCTGGTGATCATCTTTCAGTCGGCTGAAGCGGCAGATCTTTCTCGGCAAGTGTTGTCGTCCTGGATCTGGGCGATCTCCATCGGCAGCGCTGTGCTCGGAATCGGTTTGAGCCTGCGCTACCGCGTCCCGGTGATCATCGCCTGGTCGGCGCCGGGCTCGGCGTTGCTGGTGGCGCTGTTGCCGGAAATTTCCATGGCGCAGGCGGTCGGCGCTTATCTGGTGAGCAGCCTGATCATTTTCCTGGTCGGCATTTCCGGAGCTTTTGACCGGATCATCAGCAAGCTTCCCGCCGCCATTGCCGCGGCGATGCTGGCGGGGATCCTGTTCAGTTTCGGTACCGGGTTGTTTGTGTCGATGCAACACAAGCCGTTGCTGGTGCTGACCATGTTTGCCAGCTACCTGGTGTGCAAGCGGGTGATGCCGCGTTATGCGGTGATGATGGTGTTGCTGGTGGGCTGTTCGATTGCCGCATTCACTGGCGATTTGCATCGTGAAGCGTTGGTGATCGGCCTGGCCACGCCGGTGTGGATCACGCCCGAGTTCAGCCTGGGTGCAATCCTGAACATCGCCTTGCCGCTGGTGATGGTGGCGCTGACCGGTCAGTTCGTGCCCGGTATGGCGGTGCTGCGCGCCAGCGGTTATCCGACGCCGGCCAGCCCGATCATCGCCAGCAGTGCGCTGGGCACGGCGCTGCTGGCGCCGTTCGGTTGCCATGGGCTGAATCTGGCGGCGATCACCGCCGCGATCTGCACCGGTCGCGAAGCCCACGAAGACCCACGCAAACGCTATGTAGCCGGGGTTGTGGGCGGCCTCTGCTACCTGCTGCTCGGGATCTTCGGTGCCACGCTGGTTTCGCTGTTTTCGGCGTTCCCCAAAGAGTTGATCGCGGCGCTGGCCGGGTTGGCGTTGTTCGCCGCCATTGCCTCGGCATTGGCGGGTGCGATGGCTGTGCCGAGCGATCGTGAAGCCGCGCTGGTGACCTTTCTGATCACGGCCTCGGGCATGTCTTTGTTTGGCTTGTCCGCGGCGTTTTGGGGATTGATTTTCGGCATGGTCACCCATGCGCTGTTGAACGTCCGTCGCGAATCCGATGCAACTGAAGCTCTTCAACCTGTCGATCAAAAACAATAAGAGAAAGGCAATGAAACAGAGTCTCCCAACAACCGGTTCAGCGTTGTCCCTGGCTTTCGTCTCGGGTTTTTCCACGGACGCAATGGCCGCAGAAAAAGGCTTTATCGAAGACACCACAGCGACGTTGCAGGCGCGCAACTATTACTTCAGCCGTGACTATTCCGACATCGTCGGCGCCAACCGGCAATCGAAGGCCGAGGAGTGGGCGCAAGGCTTCATTCTCAATGTGAAATCCGGTTACACCCAGGGTACCGTCGGCTTCGGTGTGGACGTCATTGGCCTGCTCGGCCTCAAGCTCGACAGTGCCCCTGACCGGACCAATACCGGTTTGTTGCCGGTGCAGGACGACGGCCGTGCGGCGGACAACTACAGCCGTCTGGAGGGCGCATTGAAAATGCGCTACTCCAGAACCGAGCTGAAAGTCGGTGAGCTGCAACCCAATCTGCCGGTATTGGTGTTCAGCGATATTCGCCTTCTGCCTCCGAGTTACCAGGGCGCAAGCATTACTTCCAACGAGATCAATGGCCTGACCCTGCAAGGTGGTCATTTGCGTTCAACCAGCCTGCGCAACGAGGCTGGCGATGAGAAGATGCAAGCCATGCTTGGCCACGTTCCGCAGCGTCAGGCCAGCAGTGACGGGTTCAATTTTGCCGGTGCTGATTACGCCTTCAACGAAAAGCGCACCTCGGTCAGCGCCTGGTACGGTCAGCTGGAAGATATCTACAACCAGCGCTTCCTCGGTCTGAAGCACAGTGAGCCTTTGGGCGACTGGATTCTCGGCGCCAATCTCGGTTACTTCGATTCGCGTGAGGACGGCAAAAAGTTACTGGGCAACATCGACAACCAGGCGCTCTTCTCGTTGCTGTCGGCCAAGCGTGGTGGCCATACGTTTTACGTCGGCTATCAGGGCATGTTCGGCGACAGCGCGTTCCCACGGGTGTTTGCCAACATCTCGCCGCTGGGCAACGAAGTGCCGACCTACGAGTTCGCCTACACCGATGAACGTTCCTGGCAGGCGCGCTATGACTATGATTTCGCGGCGCTCGGGGTTCCGGGGTTGACCAGTACCGTGCGCTACATCAGTGGTAACAATGTCGATACCGGGCAAGGCTTCGAAGGCAAGGATCGCGAGCGAGACCTGGACATCGGCTATGTGCTGCAGAGCGGCAGTCTCAAGGGTTTGGGCATACGCGTGCGCAATGCCATGGCGCGATCCAACTACCGCAGTGATATCGATGAGAACCGCTTGATCTTCAGTTACACCTGGACCTTGTTATGACGCGCTGATCACAGGTTACTGGTGCAATCACCCATGACGTCATAGGTCACACGATGGGTCTGGCCCTGATGGTCGATGTACACCATGGTCGCCGGTACAACCCCGCAGGCGGTCGCTGTGTCGGACACCGAAACCACCTTGGCGATGTCCAGTGGCTGCGCCGGGTTGTACATCACCGCGGCAGGTTGGTTGTCGGCAGCCATGGCCGAGGTGGCGATGACGGTCAGCAACAGGCTGATCAACGTTTTCATGCTGGCGTGCTCCGGTTCGGTTTCATGGATAAATTTTAGTCTTCGCCAGCGTCCGATAAAGGGGCGAATGCCGGATGCAGTCTTGCGTAAAACGTAACAATCACGGCCTGCTCTGTGCAGCGTTGGCGAAATTGTTCGCCAGGTATGAGGCGGTCATCGACGATCTGCAGCATTGGGCATGAGATCGAAAGGGGCGGTGTAGACTGGAGGCCTGTCCGCCTACGGCAAGAAAAGGGAGTGCGCCCCGTCATGATCGGTGCCGAGTTACTGTCTTGCGCAACCCTCACCGTGGGTTGGTTGATCTACGTACCGGTTTTGATTTGGGCTGCTGCGCGTGCGCCTTGGGTCGAACTGTTCACCGACAGTCGTCGCCAGCATTTGCTGTTCGGCACGGTGTTCGCGTTGTTTCTGTTGTGGTTGGTACGGCGCGATTTCGATACCGGCGTGTCTTACCACTTCATCGGCATGACGGCGGTGACCCTGCTGCTGGACTGGCCGCTGGCACTCGTCGGCGGGTTGGTGGCGCAGATGGGGCTGGTGCTGCTGGGACGTCAGGACCTCGCTGCCGTCGGGGTCAACGGCGCCTTGTTGATCGCCTTGCCGGTGCTGGTGACCGAATGCTGCGCAATCCTTGTGGAGCGCGCGCAGCCGCGTAACCCCTTTGTGTACATCTTCGTTTCCGGATTTTTTGCGGCGGCTCTGTCGGCGTTACTGTGCCTGCTGCTGGCGCTTTGGTTGCTGTGGTTCGACGAACGTTTTGCCATGCCGTACTGGCTGGAAGACTTCGTCGGTTACCTGTGGCTGATCATTTTTCCGGAGGCATTCATCAACGGCATGGTGGTCAGCGCGTTGGTGGTGTTCTGTCCCGAGTGGCTGGAGACCTTCAACCGCACGCGCTATCTGTCGGCGCCGTGGAAGGACGACGATCCCAAGTCTTGATGAGCCCGGGATCGTCGTTGCGACGGCTCAGTGGCGCGGATCGAAATCGCCGCTGAACAGTTCGTCCTCGGCATCGGGGGCGACCGGAATTTTATGCTCTTCCGACGCCCAGGCGCCGAGGTCGATGAGTTTGCAACGGTCCGAGCAGAACGGCCGGAATTTACTCTCTGCGCTCCATTCCACAGGGGCGCCGCAGGTCGGGCATTCGACGGTTGGGGTTTGGCTCATGACTGGCCTCCACGCAAAGTTAGGTAAAAGTGATGCAGGCGTTCGACCTCGCTGTGCAGCCAGGCGAGGTCGCGGTCATTGACCACCACATCGTCGGCATGGCTGATGCGATCCTGACGGCTGGACTGCGCCTTGAGAATCGCCTGGACCTGCTGTTCGCTGGTCTTGTCGCGCTGCAAGGTGCGTTCGATCTGTAGCTGTTCAGGGGCATCGATGACCAGCACCCTTTGGGTCATCGCGTATTGGCCGGACTCGATCAGCAGTGGTGATACCAGGATCGCGTAAGGTGATTTTGCCAGTGCCAGGTGATGGGCGATTTCTTCACCGATCAGCGGATGCAGCAAGGCTTCCAGCCAGCGACGTTCATCCGGGACTTCGAAGATCAGATTGCGCAACGCGGCGCGATCCAGTTGGCCATCGGCCTGCAATACGCCGGGGCCGAAGTGTTCGGCGATTTTCGCCAGCGCTGGCCGGCCCGGTTCCACCACCCAGCGTGCGGCGTGATCGGCATCGACCGCGTGCACACCCAGGTCGATGAAATGCTGGGCAGCCGCGCTTTTGCCGCTGCCAATGCCGCCGGTCAGGCCGAGAATCCAGGGTTTTTCCACAGGGGTATTCATTTCAAACCGACAAACTGCCAATAGAAGTCGGTTATTTGACCACCCCAGAGCAAGGCAATCCAGCCGGCAATTGCCAGATAGGGGCCAAAGGGGATCGGCGTCGACGTTCTGGCGTTGCGCACACGCAGGTAAATCACGCCAACAACAGCGCCCACCAGGGACGACAACAGGATCGTCAGCGGCAGAATCTGCCAGCCGCCCCAGGCGCCAAACATCGCCAGCAGCTTGAAATCTCCATGACCCATGCCGTCCTTGCCAGTGAGCAGCTTGAACAGCCAGAACACCGACCAGAGCGCCATGTAACCGGCAATCGCGCCCCACAACGCATCAGGCAACGGCACGAACAGAGCGAAACTGTTGACGATCAACCCCAGCCACAGCAAGGGCAGTACCAGCACATCCGGCAACAGTTGGTGCTCGGCGTCGATCAGGCTCATGGCCAACAGGCCCCAGCTGAGGGCTAATGCCATGCACGCTTGCCAGCCGAAACCGAAATGCCAGGCAATGAATGCCGACCCGAGGCCGCAGGCCAGTTCGATCAGCGGATAACGCTTGCTGATCGGTGCTGCACAGCCAGAGCAGCGCCCGCGCAGGAACAGGAAACTGAGCAGTGGAATGTTTTCCCACGGGCGAATCCGGTGGCCGCACTGTGGGCAATGGGAGTGCGGCAGCATCAGGTTGAACGTCGGCAGCGGCGATTCGCCGGGCAGGCCGAGGATTTCATGGGCCTGCACGCGCCATTCGCGCTCGAGCATTTTCGGCAGGCGCCACACCAGTACGTTGAGAAAGCTGCCGACCAGCAGGCCGATCACCCCGGCGATCACTACGAACGCCAGCGGGTGTTGAATCAATATTTCGCTCAAGGGCATGTCAGATCGCTGAACCGAGTTGGAAGATGGGCAGGTACATGGCAACCACCAATCCCCCGACGATAACACCCAGCACCACCATGATGAACGGTTCCATCAGGCTGGTGAGGTTATCGACCATGTTGTCGACCTCGTCTTCGTAGAACCCGGCGACTTTGTCGAGCATGTCATCCAGTGCACCGGACTCCTCGCCGATGGCGGTCATCTGCACCGCCATGTTTGGAAAAATGCCGGATGTACGCATGGAGAAATTCAGCTGCATGCCCGTCGACACGTCTTGCTTGATGCGCAGTACCGCACGCTTGAACACGATGTTGCCGGTGGCCCCGGCCACCGACTCCAGGGCTTCCACCAACGGTACGCCGGCGGCGAAAGTGGTCGACAGCGTGCGGGCAAAACGTGCCACGGCGGACTTGTACATCAACGTGCCCACCAGCGGCAGCTTCAGCAGCCAGGCGTCCGTGCGATCGCGAAAGCCCTGTGACGTCCTGAAGGCGTGGCGCACTCCAAAAATCGCCGCAATCAGCGCGCCGAGCATGACCCACCACCAGTCCTGCATGAACCGTGAAAGGCCGATGACCATGACGGTGAACGCTGGCAGTTCGGCACCGAAGCCTTCGAACACCGACTGGAACTGTGGCACCACCTTGACCAGCAAAATGCCGGTCACGATGATCGCGACGAACACCACCACCAGCGGGTAGGTCATGGCTTTCTTGATCTTGGCCTTGAGACTTTCGCTCTTTTCCTTGTAGGTCGCTACCCGTTCCAGCAGCGTATCCAGCGCGCCGGCCTGCTCACCGGCGTCCACCAGGTTGCAGTACAGCTCATCGAAGTATTGCGGTTTTTTGCGCAAGGCGGCGGCGAAGCTGTTACCCGCCGCGACTTCCTGTTTCACCTCGTCCACCAGCTTGCGCATCATCGGGTTGTCGAAGCCTTCGCCGATGATGTCGAACGATTGCAGAAGCGGTACACCGGCTTTCATCATGGTCGCCATTTGCCGGGTGAAGAGGGCAATGTCGTGGGCCTTGATGCGTTTGCCCATGTCGAAAATCGACGTGGTTTTCTTGCGTACCTTGCCGGGGTTGATGCCTTGCTTGCGCAGTTGGGCCTTGACCAGCGCCGGGTTCTGCCCACTCAGCTCACCGCTGATTTTAGTGCCTTTGCGGTCTGTGCCTTCCCAGGCATACACGCTGATTTTCGCTGCCTTGACCGCCATGTTCAGTCCTTGGTGACCCGATTGATTTCTTCCAGGCTGGTGATGCCCTGCATGGCCTTGAGCAGCCCTGAGGTGCGCAGGTCGTTGTAACCATCCTTGCGCATCTGGTCATCGATTTGCAGTGCGTTGCCTTCGGCCATGATCAGCCGTTGCAGGTCCGGCGTGATCTTCACCACTTCATAAATCCCCACTCGCCCTTTGTAACCGCCATTGCAGTGATCGCAACCGACCGGTCCATAGATCGTGAAGGTGCCGATGCGTTCCTCAGGAAAGCCTTCCTTGATTAACGCTTCGCGGGGAATTTCCAGCGGAACGCGGCAATGGCTGCACAACTTGCGCGCCAGGCGCTGGGCAATGATCAGGCTGACGGAGGTGGCGATATTGAAACCCTGGATGCCCATGTTGTGCAGACGGGTCAAGGTTTGCGCGGCGCTGTTGGTGTGCAGGGTCGACAGCACCAGGTGCCCGGTCTGCGCAGCCTTGATGGCGATTTCGGCGGTTTCGAGGTCGCGAATTTCGCCGACCATGATCACGTCCGGGTCCTGCCGCAGGAATGAACGCAGCGCCTGGGCGAAATCCATGCCCTGTTTCGGGTTGACGTTGACCTGGTTGATGCCTTCCATGTTGATTTCGACCGGGTCTTCGGCGGTTGAAATATTGATATCCACGGTATTGAGAATGTTCAGCCCTGTGTAGAGCGAAACCGTTTTGCCCGAACCCGTGGGGCCGGTCACCAGAATCATTCCCTGCGGCTGTTTCAGCGCAGCCATGTACAGGTCTTTCTGGTCCGGCTCGTAACCGAGGGCGTCGATGCCCATTTGCGCGCTGGTGGGGTCGAGAATCCGGATGACCACTTTCTCGCCCCACAGTGTCGGCAGGGTATTGACCCGGAAGTCGATGGATTTGCTTTTGGACAGACGCATCTTGATCCGGCCGTCCTGGGGTCTGCGGCGTTCGGAGATGTCGAGGCTGGCCATGACCTTCAATCGTGCGGCGATGCGGTTGGCTAATTGGAACGGCGGCCGGGCGACTTCATGCAACACGCCATCGGTGCGCATCCGCACGCGGTAGTTCTTTTCGTAGGGCTCGAAGTGCAGGTCTGAAGAACCGCTCCTGATCGCATCGAGCAGCATTTTATGGACGAAACGCACCACCGGTGCGTCATCGGCCTCCTGACCGCCGATAGCGTCCTGGCGTTTGTCGTCGGTGGTCTCGATGTCGAGGCCATCGAGGTCTACATCGGCGATGTCTTCCAGGCCAGAGCCATGGCTGTCGAAGAACTTCTCGATGGCATCGCTGAGTTTGTCGTCTTCGACCAGGATCGCTTCGGTCGTGAGCCCGGTGCTGAACTGGATGTCATTGATGGCTTGATGGTTGGTCGGGTCGGAAACGCCGACGAACAACTTGTTGCCACGGCGCCAGAGGGGCAGGGCGTGATGCTGGCGGACCAGTTTCTCGCTGACCAGGCCTTTGGGCTGGATGTCCTTGTCCAGGGTATGCAGGTCGAGCAGGGCCAGGCCGAAATGTTCCGAGGCGATCTCGGCAACCTGGCGGCTTTTAACCAGCTTGTTCTGGACCAGGTAGGTCACCAGGGAAATACGGTTGCGTTGGGCTTGTTGATACGCCTGTTGCGCGCTTTTGTCAGTGAGCAGCTCGGCCAGGACCAATTGCTTGGCCAGACCGCTGAGGGCGATGTCATTCATTGGGATACCGGACGCAGACATTTAATGACTTATAGCCTAGTCAAGCAACGGAACCAAACCAGCAGCGCCGAGGTGACAAAAAGTGTCAGATAGTGCGGATCCTGGGAGTAGGAAAGGTCTTCAAGGCTGGCGAGTACCCCGCCAACAGGGCGTGCAGGGCTTGGCATGGGCTGTGCTGCGGCAGGTTCAGATCATGAGATTTCGACTCATGCACGGAGGCTGTCTATGAACACTCAAAAAGGTTTTACCCTGATCGAGTTGCTGATCGTGGTGGCGATCATCGGGATTCTCGCGACGTTTGCGATACCGGCGTATTCCAAGTATCAGGCGCGGGCCAAGGTCACGGCGGGGCTGGCGGAGATTTCGGCGTTGAAAGTGCCTTTTGAGGACGTTATCAATCAAGGGACCGACCCTGATCTAACCAAGGTAGGCGGAACTGCGACTACGGCTAATTGCACTACGACCGCGTCGGGCAAGGCTGTTGATGGAACTGGCACGATCGCTTGCACGATTCTAAATGCGCCAGGGCCGGTACTGAACAAGACCATCACTCTTACGCGTGCTCTGACCGGGTGGACCTGTACGACCACTGTGGATCAGGAATATGCACCTAAAGGCTGCACCAAAGTCTGACCTTTTTTGGTATATCCACCCCTGCTTATGCAGGGGTTTTTTTTTCGCGTCAGGCAGTTGGATTGAGTATTGATAAAAATTGCCGAAATTTCATGGCCTTAGGCCGGCGAGAAAACCCGCAACTTGCATGTAGATAAAGTTCAACTCATGCATTTTGCACGAATCCGGAAAATTGCGTTTTTCATAACGTATTGATTTTTAAGGATTAATTGTCTGTCTCAAACTTGGCACAGCGTTCGCAATATCTCTGGTAACCCTGCTGACATGAACCCAGCAGACTTTCCAGAAAAACAGGAGTTACTCGTATGAAGAAGTTCGCTATCTCTGCCGCTGCTGCTACCGCGCTGACCCTGACCATGGCCAACGTTGCATTTGCCCAGACTCAGGCCACTCAAGCACCGATGATGCTGGCCGCCGGTGAAGTCACCGAAGCGAAAGAGGATGTTTCCGATACCTGGATCACTACCAAAGTCAAATCAGACCTGATTACCGAAAAAGGCATCCCAGGTACCGATATCAAAGTTGAAACCAACAAAGGCGTCGTGTCCCTGTCGTCCACCGTTGCGGTGACCGATGCTCAGAAAGACACCGCCGTGGCGATCACCAAAAAAATCAAAGGCGTCAAAGCAGTATCCGCTGACGGCCTGAAATCCGAGTAAGGCAAGGCTTCTCGCCTGGACCGGGAGAAGACGCGATAGACGGGCCGAGTCATACGTCTATCGCTTCTTGAGTGTTCATGCGAACGGCCACAAGGACGTGGCCATTACAGGCCCCGGCATTCGTGTCGGGGCCTGTTCTATTTCAAGATCAATGCAAAACCCTGTGGGAGCCGGCTGATATCTGCCGAACATGCCGCAATCCTTGTAGGAACCAGCCTGCTGGCGAAAAACGTCCAGACACCGCAGGCTCGCTCCTTCATGGGTTCTATTGGCAGCCTTAATTCCCGCGCTTGCTGGTGATCTGCACCAGCCGATTTCCTTCAAAGCGCAAGTACTGGTACATCCCGCCATTCGGACCGTAAGTCCATTCCTCGACCTGGAACTCTTCCCGTCGATTGGCACTGCGCTTGTAACCGAGCAAATCGCGACCGACCGGTTCGCCGCATTTTTGCAGTACTTCGCTCGACCGGTCACCGACGCTGATCAGTTGGCTGCCACAGCGCAAAGTATCCGCCGCCCAGGCCTGGCTCGCCGCTGCCGTCAACGCCAGTGCTAGCAGGCGATGCTTGTACATCACTCGGCGTCCAGATGCATTGGCGTGACGACCTTGCCGTCTTTTTCGGCTTCGCCCAACTGTGCGTCGATGAAGTACACACGGTCATCGGCGAGCTGACCTTTGTCGACCAGATAATCCTTGATGCTGCTGGCCCGGTCCTGGCCCAACTGACGCAGCAGCACATCGCTGGAGCTCCAGAACTGAATGACGCCTTCGCGCATCTTCGCTGTGCGTTCTTCCTTGCCCAGGTCTTTCCATTCGGCCGGTGGCTGGGTTTTCAGGCGTGTGCGGTAGATGCCTTCAAGCAACGGCCCTTTTTCGCTGTCCGGAACATCCAGCAACGACGCTTGGGCCGGAACTTTATCGCCTCGACGCTGGAGCATTTTGTAGTAGTTGTATTGGTATTCCCGCTCCAGACGCTGCTCGGCGATCAGCGGACCATCGCTGCTTTTCGCCGCCGTACCTTCGATTTCCAGGCGCAGGGCCGGACGTTCCTTGAGCGCCTTCGACAGTTTGTCCAGGGCACCTTCGGCATCCTTGCTCAGATCGCTGGAACCGGGCGCGAACGACACGCTGCCAAGATCTTCCGAACCTCCCCCCGAGACCAGACCGCCAATCAGTTTGAACGGCGCGGCAGCGGCCTTGACGATCAGGTTGCGCAGGGTCTGCCAGACAATCGGCATGACGCTGAACTGCGGGTTGTTGAGATCGCCGGTGACTGGCAGTTCGATGGAAATCTTGCCGTCGACATCCTTGAGCAGAGCAATTGCGAGTTTCAGCGGCAGGCTGACGGCGTCGGGGCTGTCGACTTTTTCACCCAGTTGCAACTGTTCGACCACCACTTTGTTTTCGGCTTTCAGCTGGCCCTTGGTGATTTGGTAATGCAGGTCGAGGTTCAGCCGGCCCTTGCGGATGCGATAGCCGGCAAACTTGCCGGAGTAAGGCGTCAGCGTGGTCAGTTCCACACGTTTGAAACTGGTAGCGATATCGAGGCTGGCCATCGGATCGAACGGGTTGACCGCACCTTTGATGGTCACCGGTGCATAGCGGTCGACCTTGCCTTTGACGTCGACACTGGCCGGCTTCGCCTGGCGGCTGTCAATGGTGCCGATCTGGCCGTTGAGCTGCTGGATGGCGGTGGCGAAATTCGGCGTCAGGCTGAAGTCGGCGAAGTTGGCCGAGCCGTCATTGATGGCAATGCCGCCAATGTGAATACCCAGCGGTTTGTCTTTGCTGGCGGCGGGTTTGGCGACGGCAGGTTTGGCGGCGGTGTCGGGGGGTTGCGGGATCAACAAGTCATCGATGTTGGTGGTGCGGTCATCGTTGATCATGAAGCGTACATAGGGTTGCAGCAGGTTGATCTTGTCGATCGACAGGCTGTCGCCATGCTGATAATTCAGGCCTTCGACCATCACCTGCTGCCACTTGAGGAAGTCGCGGGTTTTCAGGGTGTCGAGGGTATGCAGTTGATCGACCTGGGCGCGACCGGTGACGCTGAAAGCCAGCGGCTCGGTGCTTTTCAGGTTGACCGCCAGATCGCTGCCGAGCATGCCGCTGCGCAACTCCAGGCGAATGAACGGGCTGATGTAGGACTGGGCGACGCGCAGGTCAATGTCCTTGGTCTGCACATTCAGCCTGGCGCTGATCGGCGCCAGGTTGACCTCGCCATCGGCCATCAGCTTGCCTTGCTTGCCGACACCGGTGTCGAGCTTGAGCAGGAAGGGTGAACCATTGAGGCTGTCGAATTTCTGCAGGTCGAGATTCAGCGGCCCCAGTTCCAGCGCCACGGCGGGCTGAGCCTTGCGATCAGCCAGGTGCACTTGATAGTTGCGCAGTTGCACGTCATTGAGCAGCACTTGCCAGGGCTTGCTCGGGACGGGGTCCGCTTTCGGCGAGTCAGCGGCAGCGGGCGTGTTGGTCGGTTCGGCGTTCGCTTTGGCGGCGGGTTTGGAAGGCTGGCTGGCGAACAGTTTCTGCCAGTCGAGCTGGCCATCGGCTTCCAGCGCGGCCCAGGTTTCCAGTTTGTGGCTGCGAATCTTGCCGACCACCACTTGTTGCTTGGCCAGGTCGACGGTGGTTTCGCTGACGTCCAGACGCTCAAGCCTGACCAGCGGCCGACCGTCCGGCGCCTTGATCGCGAAGGGGGCGATGGTGGCCGAGACGTTGCTCAGCAGCAGTTCGGTTTCCTTGGACAGATTGAGCTTGTAGTCGGTGCTGATGCTCATGACACCGCTTTCGAGGTCCAGCGGGACAGCATCGCGCACATAGGGCCAGAAGGCTTTCATCTTGCCATCGGTGATTTTCAGCTTACCTTCGGAGGCAATCGGGATCAGGCTGAAGTTACCGGTCCAGTCGATTTGCCCGCCGTTGGGGCCGACGGCCACCAGGGTCATATCGGCGCTGTCTTCGGGCAGGGTGCTGAGGTTTTTCAGCTCGAAATCGAGTGAGTCGTAGATGAATTCGATGGGCTCGCTGGGCCGGGCATCCTCAAAGTGCACGGCACCGCCAGCCAGCTTGATCCGTTCGATGCGCAACGGAAACGGCTTGGCATCCGGGTCGGCGGGTGTCGGTTCGCTGGCCGGAATCTTGAAGAGCCCGAGCAGGTTGAGTTTGCCGTCCTTGCTGAAGAGGATTTCGGTCTTGGACTTGTCCAGTTCGATATCCGACAGATGCAGCGCCTTGGTCCACAGGCTGTCGAGTTGCAGATTGGCGTATAGACGTTCGAAGCCGATTTGCTCTTTGCCGGGCTCGCCAATGCTCAGACCCCAGAGCGTGACTTCGAGGCTGAACGGGTTGAGTTCGATCCGCTGGAGCGTGGCGGGCATCGTGGAATAATTGGCCAATTGCTGGTTGGCGATGCGCAGGGCAATGCCCGGCAAAATCAAGAAGCCCAGCAAACTGTAGAGGGCCAGAGCAGTCAACAAGGCGCCGACGGCGCGAATCAATCCTTTGTACATGCGTGGCTTCATCTGTGTGAATCGGAGTGCCTTGGAGTATGGCACGCGATTCCGGTTCCGAAGCAATCAGCCTGTTCAGCTTTTTTCAGATTTATCTGACACGGATCAAAGCTGCAGGATCAGGGTTTTCAGCGGTGGTTGTTGGTCCATGGACGGGAAATCGGCACCCGGTTTCATGACCGTCCACTCGCGCACCGGCCGTCCTGCTTTCTCGGCGCAACGCAAAACCTGTTCACGCCAATCGTCCATGCTGACT
Organism: Pseudomonas sp. Sample_22; assembly: GCF_004307635.1. Taxonomy (NCBI): domain Bacteria; kingdom Pseudomonadati; phylum Pseudomonadota; class Gammaproteobacteria; order Pseudomonadales; family Pseudomonadaceae; genus Pseudomonas; species Pseudomonas sp. Sample_22. The sequence goes on along the minus strand of NZ_RCNY01000010.1, from coordinate 33,879 downwards.
TTCGCCAGGTTGTTGCAGCAGATCAGCACGCCGTCGTCGGCGGTGGTCAGCAGCGCGGGTTTGAGCAGGCTCTGATAATCGCGCAGCAGGTCGACGGTGCCGAACGCGCTCTTGGCCCAGGCGGGTGGGTCGAGCAGTACCAGGTCGTACTGGCGCTGTTCCAGGCGCGGATAGCTCGGCAGCTTCTGCCCGCGACGCTGGCTGATCGGCAGGCCGGCGAGTTGGCGAATGGCCGGGAAATAATCGGACTGGATGAACGCCATGGTCGGCAACTGCGGGTTGAGCATGCCGTTTTCGCGACCGACCGCCAGGTTGCCTTCGGCGAAGTCCAGGTTGCACACCTCGCGGGCGCCACCGGCTGCTGCGCTGAGGCCAACGCCGCAGGTGTAGGCAAACAGGTTCAGTACACTTTTGTTCTTGCTGTGATCCTTGACCCAGCCACGGGTATTGCGCAGGTCGAGGAACAGCAGCGGATCCTGCCCGGCGTGACGGCCGCGAACGCGGTAATTGAGGCCCCACTCGTGACCGACCAGATCTTGCAGCGCTGCTTCCTCCGCGCGGTAGACGCTGTCTTCGCGGTCGATGCGCGAGTTGCCGCGGGAGCGGTCGTTGTAGACCAGCAGGGTTTCAAGGCCCAGATGGTTGTTGATCGTTTCGTGCAGGTTCAGCAGGTCTTCGCGTTCCAGCGATTGATGAAAGCTCTGCACCATCAGCTGCGGACCATAACGATCGATGGTCAGGCCACCGGCGCCTTCCTGGCTGCCATGGAACAGGCGATAGCAATCGGTGCCCTGGCTGTGCAGCTCGGCCAACAGGTCCTGGCGATGATCGAGGGCGGCGCGCAGCGCCTGGTTCAAGGAAGACATGCTGGGCGCCTTGCAGGAGGTGATTTGGCGCGGGAGTTTAACACTGTGGAGTTTGGATGAGGGGCTTGCCTGTGGCGAGGGAGCTTGCTCCCGCTCGAGTGCGCAGCGCTCGCAAAAAATCGAAATGTCCCTGGGTTTTGGGGCCGCTTCGCAGCCCTGCGGGAGCAAGCTCCCTCGCCACAGAGTCCGGGGTCAAGTCAGCAGGCCCATCCGTCGCTTGGCCCGCTGTACCGAGCCATTGCGTACCGCCCAGCGCAACATCGGCGCACTGCGATTGACGCTGGCGCGGATCAGTTTGCGTTGCAGTGGGTTTTGGCTGACGCCCAGCATGTCACTGGCCCAGTCCGGCAACAGGTCAATGCCGGCCTGCATCATCAATCCGCCGAAAGGCCTGGCGAGGCGGCTGGGGGATGGCGCATTCAACAACAGCCGCAACACTTCCCGACTGCGCTCATCGCACAGCAATTGCGGGCGAATGCGCTCAAGGTATGCGGAAATTTCCTGCCGTGAGCACGGCACATTCCGGGCACCCAAGCGTTCTGCCACCCGCGCTATTTCAGCGTAATAGCGGTCCTGATCTTCCGGCGACAGATGTGGATTGCGATAGCGCAAATGTGCGGCGAGGAAGTTGCTGACCTCGGCTACATGCACCCAGGTCAAGAGCTCGGGATCGCTGGCGGCGTAGGGGCGGCCGTCAGGCGCAGTGCCGGTTATTTGCAGGTGAATGGTGCGGACTTTTTCGATCAGCCAGTCGGCATCCTGTCGCGAGCCGAACGTGGTGCCGGAAATGAACTGCCCGGTGCGGCGTAATCGGCCGAGCATGTCCTCGCGGAAATTCGAATGGTCCCAGACGCCGGCGAGGGCCAGCGGATGCAAAGCTTGAAGCATCAGCGCGCTGATGCCACCGATGAGCATGCTGCTGAAGTCACCATGAACTTGCCAGCTCACGGAGTCAGGCCCGAACAGCCCGGGATCGCCCTTGGGGTTCTCCAGATCGAGCTTGCCCAAGGATAGACCGGTCAGGCTCATGATCTGGGTTTCAATGCGGGTGCGGATGAATTCCATGGTGTCCCGGTGATTTCCTGTTTTTCTGTGGGCGCATGGCTTGCCCGCGATGAACGATCACGCCATCTACTGTTGAACCGCGTTATCGTTCATCGCGAGCAAGCTTTGCTCCTACCGACAGCAGTGCGTTATTGGTTCAGGCGTTTATCGATCAGGCCTTGCACCACGCTTGGGTCGGCCAGGGTCGAGGTGTCGCCCAGACTGTCGAGTTCGTTGCAGGCGATCTTGCGCAGAATGCGCCGCATGATCTTGCCCGAACGGGTTTTTGGCAACGCGGGTGCCCACTGGATCAGATCCGGTTTGGCGAAACTGCCGATTTCCTTGCTGACCAGCGCCAGCAATTCTTTCTTCAGTTCGTCGCCGGGTTCGACGCCGTTCATGGGGGTGACGAAGGCGTAGATGCCCTGGCCCTTGACGTCGTGAGGGTAACCCACCACGGCGGCCTCGGCGATGCTGTCGTGCAGCACCAGGGCACTTTCCACTTCGGCGGTGCCGATGCGATGCCCGGACACGTTGATCACATCGTCGATGCGCCCGGTGATCCAGTAATCGCCATCTTCGTCACGACGGGCGCCGTCACCGGTGAAGTAATAGCCGGGGTAGGGCTTGAAGTAGGTGTCGACCATCCGTTGCGGATCGCCATAGACGCTGCGGATCTGCGCCGGCCAGCTTGATTTTATGGCGAGCACGCCGCTACCGGCGCCCTTGATTTCCTTGCCTTGTTCGTCGAGCAATACCGGTTGCACACCAAACATCGGTTGTGTGGCGCAGCCGGGTTTGATCCGTTGCGCGCTCACCAGCGGGCTGAGCATGATGCCGCCGGTCTCGGTCTGCCACCAGGTATCGACAATCGGGCAGCGCTCTTCGCCGACTGCATGAAAGTACCACTCCCACGCCTCCGGGTTGATCGGCTCACCGACCGTGCCGAGCAATCTGACGCTGGCCCGGGAGGTTTCCTTCAACGGTTGCGGACCTTCACGCATCAGTGCGCGCAAAGCGGTGGGTGCTGTGTAGAAGATGTTCACTTTGTGCTTGTCGATCACCTGCCAGAAGCGCGAAGTGCTCGGGTAGCTCGGCACGCCCTCGAAGATCAACGTGGTCGCACCATTGGCCAACGGCCCGTAGACAATGTAGCTGTGGCCCGTCACCCAGCCGACATCGGCGGTGCACCAGAACACTTCGCCATCACGGTAGTCCAGCACGTACTTGAAGGTCATCGCCGCTTGCAGCAGGTAACCGCCGGTGGTGTGCAGCACGCCTTTGGGTTTGCCGGTGCTGCCGGAGGTGTACAGGATGAACAACGGATCTTCGGCGTCCATCGGCTCGGGCGGGCAGTCGTCGCCGACATCGCGCAATGCCTGGTGATACCAGATGTCCCGGCCTTCGACCCAATTCACCTGATTCTGTGTGCGCTCGACCACCACTACGGTGCTCACGTCCGGGCAGCTTTGCAGGGCTTTGTCGACATTCTGTTTCAACGGCACGAATTTGCCACCGCGCACGCCTTCATCGGCGGTGATCACGGTGCGACAGTCGGCATCGAGAATCCGGTCGCGCAGCGAATCCGGGGAGAAACCGCCGAACACCACCGAGTGCACCGCACCGATACGCGTGCAGGCGAGCATGGCGTAGGCCGCTTCAGGAATCATCGGCATGTAGATGCACACACGGTCGCCTTTCTTCACGCCACGGCTTTTAAGCACGTTGGCCAGGCGGCAGACATTGTGATGGAGTTTTCTATAGGTGATCTGGGTGGATTCGGCCGGATCGTCGCCTTCCCAGATGATCGCGATCTGATCACCGCGTTTTTCCAGGTGACGGTCGATGCAGTTGTAGCTGACGTTGAGTTTCGCGCCGGCAAACCAATTGGCCTCACCGGTTTTCAGGTCGTAGCGCTGGACGGTGTGCCAAGGCGTGCTCCAGTCGAGGAAGCGGGTGGCTTGCTCGGCCCAGAACGTACTGGGGTGTTCGATGGATTCGCGGTACAGGCGGTGGTAGTCGTCTTGACTCAGTTGTGCAGCCCGGCGGACGGCATCGGCCTTGGGGAACGTGCTGATATCGAACATGACGGTTCCTTATTCTTGTTGTGCGACAAGAATAAAGATGCGCCGAGAGACCGAAGGGTTCAAGTCGTACCCAAAACAACTGCAGGAGCGAGCCTGCTCGCGATGGGGCATGACATTCAACGCAAAGGTTGATTGTCAGACCGCAATCGCGAGCGGGCTCGCTCCTGCAGGGATAGCTATGTGGGGCTGGATTACCCGCGGTGACGCCCGCGGAAGTAGTTGATCAGGCCTTGGGTGGACGCGTCGTCAGCCGGGGTTTCCTCGCTGCCGACCAGGCGGTTGTAGACGCCTTTGCCCAGTTCCTTGCCCAGCTCCACGCCCCACTGGTCGAAGGCGTTGATGCCCCAGATCACGCTCTGCACGAAGACTTTGTGTTCGTACATTGCCACCAGTGCGCCGAGGCGACGCGGGCTGATGCGTTCGACCACCAGGGTGTTGCTCGGACGGTTGCCCGGAATCACCTTGTGCGGTGCGAGTTTCTGCACGTCGTCTTCACTCATGCCTTTCTCACGCAGCTCGGCTTGCGCCTCGGCCAGTGTCTTGCCCAGCATCAACGCCTGGCTTTGCGACAGGCAGTTGGCGTACAGCCACTGGTGGTGGTCGGACACCGGGTTGAAGCTGACGATCGGCACGATGAAGTCGGCCGGAATCAGCTGGGTGCCCTGGTGCAGCAACTGGTGATAAGCATGCTGGCCGTTGCAGCCGACGCCGCCCCAGATCACTGGCCCGGTATCCGTAGCAACCGGCGTACCGTCCTGGCGCACGCTCTTGCCGTTGGATTCCATGTCCAGCTGTTGCAAATGCTTGGTGATGTTCCGCAGGTAGTGGTCGTAAGGCAGGATTGCGTGGCTCTGCGCGCCCCAGAAATTGCCGTACCACACGCCGAGCAACGCCAGCAGCACCGGCATGTTCTGTTCGAACGGCGCGCTCTGGAAGTGCTGGTCCATGGTGTAGGCACCGGACAGCAATTCCTTGAAGTTCGACATGCCGATGGCCAGGGCAATCGGCAAACCGATGGCAGACCACAGCGAGTAACGCCCGCCAACCCAGTCCCACATCGGGAAAATGTTTTCCTCGCGGATACCGAAGGCCACGGCGGCGGCATTGTTGCTCGAAACCGCGATGAAGTGGCGATACAACTCGGCTTCCGAACCACCCTGGGCCAGGTACCAGGCGCGGGCGGCCTGGGCGTTCTTCAGGGTTTCAAGGGTGTTGAAGGATTTCGACGAGACGATGAACAGCGTGGTCTCGGCGCGCAGTTTCATGGTCAGCTCGTGGAACTCGCTGCCGTCGATGTTTGCCAGATAGTGGCAACGCACGCCTTTCTGCGCGTAGGACAGCAAGGCTTCGGATACCAGCTCTGGGCCGAGGAACGAGCCACCGATACCGATGTTCACCACGTCGGTGATCGGCTTCTCGGAGTAACCGCGCCACAGACCGTCATGGATGCGGCCCACCAGATCGGTGATCTGGTTCAGCACCTTGTGCACTTCGGGCATCACATTGACACCGTTGACCGACAGCTTGTCGCCAACCGGACGGCGCAGCGCGGTGTGCAGGGCTGGGCGGCCTTCGGAGGCGTTGACGATTTCGCCGTCGAACAGCGACTTGATCGCGCCCTGGAGGTCGACCGCATTGGCCAGACCCACCAGCAGGTTGCGGGTCTCGGCGTTGATCAGGTTCTTCGAATAGTCGAGAAACAGGCCGCAACTGCTGAGGGTGAACTGGGTAAAACGCTGCGGGTCGGCATTGAAAGCCTCGCGCATGCTGAAATCCTGCATGGCTTGGCGGTGGTCATTCAACGCTTGCCAGGCGGGCAGAGCGGTCACGTCGTGAGGAGTGCGGTAATACGCCATCGCTGCGGGTTTCCTTTTTACTTGAACGGCCTTTTGAACACTAAAAATACCGGAGCGCCAGGGGTCGGCGGTCCGGTCAACTGCGTCGACACGAATTCATGGCGCAGGGCGACTACAGTAAACCCCGCGCAGTGATCTGTCTTGACTTTGTCTGACCCGTTTCCGGTACTTTTTTAACATCAAGGTTAGGAACGGTCCGACAAACGGAAGGGGAGAGGTCTGGAATCAGGCAATTTGGACTGGCGAAGATCGCCTTCGTGGCAGCCAGCCTGCTGGCGATGGCGGTGTGTCCGTCAAAAAACATGGGTGACTGAACATTCACGATCGCCAGCAGGTTGGCTCTCACAGAGGGTTTGTGCTGTTTAGATGGGGGTGTCGAGATTCAGGTGCAGGTTGTCGATCAACCGCGTCGTCCCGAGGAACGCCGCCACCAGAATCACCAGGTCGCGATCCTCGGCCGTTGCCGGGCGCAAGGTCAGGGCGTGGCGAATTTCCAGGTAGTCCGTGCGTAAGCCTGCAGCTTCAAGCTGTTGGATCTGCGCATTGATCAGCGCCGGGAAATCCCGCTCACCCTGCTTGATCGACTCGGCAATCTCGCGCAGCGAGCGATAAACCACTGGCGCCACGGCCCGTTGTTCTTCGCTGAGGAAACCATTGCGCGACGACAGCGCCAATCCATCGGCCGCACGGACGGTCGGCTCGCCGATGATCTGGATCGGCATGTTCAGGTCATGAACCAGCGCGCGAATCACCGCCAGTTGCTGGAAGTCTTTCTCGCCGAAAATCGCCAGGTCCGGCTGGACCATGTTGAACAGTTTGCTGACCACCGTCGCCACGCCTTCGAAGTGTCCCGGACGGCTGGCGCCGCACAGGCCTTCGGACAGCTGCGGGACGCTGACACGGGTCTGGCCGGTCATGCCCTCGGGGTACATCTCTTCAACGGTGGGTGCGAACAACAGATCGCAACCAGCTTCGAGCAGTTTTTCCTGATCCGCCGCGAGAGTGCGCGGGTACTTGTCGAGGTCTTCGCCGGCGCCGAACTGCAGCGGGTTGACGAAAATGCTCGCGACCACGAAATCCACCCGCTGGGTGGCCTTGGTGATCAGCGCAACGTGACCGCTGTGGAGGTTGCCCATGGTCGGCACGAAGCCGATGCGCTTGCCTTCGCTGCGGGCGCGGGCCACGGCGGCCCGCAGTTCGCGTACGGTTTTTACGGTGTTCATGCAGAGAATCCGTGTTCGATGCCTGGGAAGGTCGCTGCCTTGACTTCGCTGACGTAGGCGCTCAAGGCCGCGTGAATGCTTTCCTGGCCAGCCATGAAGTTTTTCACGAACTTCGGTACGCGACCAGTGATCGACAGGCCGAGCATGTCGTGCAGGACCAGTACCTGGCCGTCAGTGCGGTTGCCTGCGCCAATGCCAATCACGGGAATCTTGACGGCCTGAGTGATTTCTTCGGCCAATTCGCTTGGCACACATTCGAGCAACAGCATGGCTGCGCCGGCCTGTTCCAGCGAAATTGCGTCGGCGCGCATCTGCCGTGCCTGGTTTTCGTTGCGGCCCTGGACTTTGTAGCCGCCAAGGATATTCACCGATTGCGGGGTCAGGCCCATATGCGCGCAAACCGGGATACCGCGTTCGGCGAGCAGGCGAATGGAATCTGCCAGCCACAATGCACCTTCGACCTTGACCATGTGCGCACCCGCTTGCATCAACAGGGCGCTGTTGGTCATGGCTTGTTCGGTGGTGGCATAGGCCATGAAAGGCAGGTCGGCGAGAATCAACGCATCGCTGTTACCGCGTTTGACGGCGGCGACGTGGTAAGCCATTTCGGCGGTGGTGACCGGCAAGGTGCTGTCGTGACCCTGCAAAACCATGCCGAGTGAGTCGCCCACCAGCAGTACTTCGACGCCAGCCTGATTGCAGGCGTGGGCGAAGGTCGCGTCATAGCAGGTCAGCATGGTGATTTTCTCACCTTTCTGCTTGAGGCTCTGGAGCGTGGTCAGGGTGATGGCTGGCATGTCAAAAAATCCTCGTTCAGGCGCTATGGAAACTACTGCGAGTAACGCGCGTGATTCGTCATGTACTCAGGCGCACGGTCTTTTGTCGTGCTTATAAGGCCTGGATTGCGCCCTTGTGTGCCGCATTGGCGGCAGCGGGACGCCTATAGTCGTGATGAGAACTCGGGAAGTCAATCCGGTGTGTTACCGCATTGTTACGGGTGGGGTGTTACCGAAGTAACTGATGCGTTTCAGCAGACTGCCGGACGCAAAGTAACCCAATTAAGGAGCAAGCCTGCTCGCGATAGCGGCGTGTCAGTCAACAATCCTGGTGATTGTTCAATCGCCATCGCGAGCAGGCTCGCTCCTACAGGGGGCTGCGTCAATCTTGGGACAGGCGTTCAAGTCCGACGAACGGGCAGGCGGCCAGCAGTTCGCGGAGGGTGCGGCCATCGGCCAGGTGCAGATCCGCGGGCGCCAGTTCGGCCAGCGGGTATAGAACGAAAGCCCGCTCCTGCATGTGATAGTGCGGCACTTTCAGGCGCGGCTCATCGATCAACCGCTCGCCGAACAGCAGGATATCGAGGTCCAGCGTACGCGGGCCCCATCGCTCCAGTCGCTCGCGGCCCTGGCCGTTTTCGATGGCTTGCAAGGCATCCAGCAGGTCCAGTGGCGCCAGCGTGCTGTCGAGGGCGGCCACCGCATTGGTGTAACGCGGTTGGCCAGGGAGCAGCGAGTCGCTTTGATAAAAGGCGGAAACCCCGACCAGTTTCGATTGCGGCAGCTGCGCCAGCGCTTCAACAGCGCTGCGCAATTGTTCAGCCGGGTCAGCCAGGTTACTGCCCATGCCGATGTAGATGCGTTCCATCGATTACTCGCCCGTGGTACTCGAAGCGCCCGCTGCGCGTTTGCGCTTGGAGCCGCCGCTGCGACGACGCTTGCGCGGCGCGCCGCCAGCTTCGTCCTTGCCGCTGAGGTCGCGAATCATGTCGCGACGTTCGCTTTCATTGGCATCCTGATAATCGGTCCACCATTCGCCCAGGCCATCGGTCTGCTCGCCGGCGCTTTCGCGCAGCAAGAGGAAGTCGTAACCGGCACGGAAGCGTGGGTTGTCCAGCAGCAGATCGGCGCGCTTGCCGCTGCGGCGGGGCAGGCGTTCCTGCATGTCCCAGATCTCGCGGATCGGCATGGTGAAACGTTTCGGGATCGCGATGCGCTGGCATTGCTCGGCAATCAGTTCGTGGGCTGCTTCCTGCATCGCCGGAATCGGCGGCATCCCACGTTCCTGCAAGCGCAGGACGCGAGCCGGCAAGGCTGGCCAGAGCAGCGCCGCAAACAGGAAGGCCGGAGTCACCGGTTTGTTCTGCTTGATCCGCAGGTCGGTGTTGATCAGCGCTTCGCTAATCAACGTATGGGTGTAAGTCGGGTTGTACTCCAGGGCCTCGGCACTGGCCGGGAACAGAGGATCGAACAGTTGCAGGTCGACCAGCATCTCGAAGGTGTCCGCGGCGTGGCCGGAAAGGAACAGCTTGAGTACTTCCTCGAACAGACGGGCCGATGGAATCTCGCGCAGCATCGGTGCCAGGTCGCGGATTGGCGTAGCGCTGTGTTTTTCGATGCCGAAATTCAGCTTGGCGGCAAAACGCACGGCTCGCAACATCCGCACCGGGTCTTCCTGGTAGCGCTGTTTCGGATCGCCGATCAGACGGATCAATTGATTGCGAATGTCGTGTACGCCGTTGGCGTAATCGAGAATCCGTTCGCTGACCGGATCGTAATACAGGGCGTTGATGGTGAAGTCGCGGCGTTGTGCGTCTTCTTCCAGGGTGCCATACACGTTATCGCGCAGGATGCGCCCGCTTTCATTGCGCGAGGATTGATTGTTGTCTTCCTCTTCATCGTTTTGCGGGTGATTGGCGCGGAAGGTCGCAACTTCGATGATTTCGCGACCAAAGTGGATATGCACCAGTTTGAACCGGCGACCGATGATTCGCGCATTGCGGAATTCGGCCCGAACCTGCTCAGGGGTGGCACTGGTGGCAACGTCAAAGTCTTTCGGCGTAATGCCGAGCAGCATGTCACGCACACAGCCGCCAACCAGATACGCCTGGTAGCCAGCGCCCTGCAGGCGTTCGACGATGTTCACCGCGTAACGGCTGAATTGCCCCTTTTGCAGCGAATGTTGGCCGCTGTTGAGCACTTCAGGCGTGCTGCGGATGTGTTGCGTACGACGCAGGGGAGTACGGAATGACTGGAACAGCTTCTTCAGCATGGGATGCACTGTTTGAAGGAATGTTCGGCCAAAACAGAAGAATGACCGCATGATGGGCGGGGATTCTAGCATTTAGTCGGGGGATGGTGTAGGAAGCTGCGCAAGAGCTTGAAGGGGCTGTCTGCGGACGCAATAGGCATAGCGGCAGACTCTGGGAGCGCAGGGCGCCAAACGCCAGAAACTACAAGGGGAGCCGAAGCTCCCCAAGAAGTAGTTGCATGCTCTATTTTTGTTATTGGTTTCGGGCTTTTTGTTTTTGTTAAGTGCCCTCGCCATGAAGCTTTCCTTCATGACCCTCCCAATCGGGAGCCAAGAGCAAACGGATTGCTTTGGTCGCTGAATTGCAGTGATCTCTCGATCCAACCAGTACAGGCTCTGTCTTAAGACAGTTTTTGTTGTTCTCGGCCTGGTCGTGGGGCAAGCCCCAAATACAACGCCTCTCCAAAAGAATCAGTTAGCTGCGCCTCTCGCCGTCTTGTTTTTATTGTGCGTGAGTCGATTCGTCTTATTTTTATTGTCTTGTGCATTGCTTGTTATTGTTCTTGTACCAAACATATAGCAGGGTGCGTGCCAACTTTTGTGAAACCCAGTAAAACAAGGGGTTAGGCGTGCTGATGAGGTTTGCGCAGGCCAAAAAAAGCCGGGGCTTCGTTACCGTAAGCCCCGGCTTCTGTTACGTGAAAAAAACTGAGGTAACAGTTTTTTCACAAAGTCACCTGTTACCCGCACATGAGGTAGCTGCGGTTCAGCTCTCGCTGGCCACCCCGGTTTTGCGCCGTGGAATGCCCAGGCGCTGACGGCGTTCCCACAGGCACTTGCGGCTGACCCCGAGTTTGCGGGCCAGTTCGGTTTCGGTCATGTGGTCCTGGTGCTCGAGCACGAAATGCTGGAAATAATCCTCCAGGGACAAATCTTCGGTCGGCTCATGATTGTTGTTACCGGTGCTGGCGCTGCCCTGTTGCGGGGGCAGGCCGATGAACTCGTCGTCTTCCAGATCACCGAGTTCGATATCGATGCCCAGCAGCTCGGCGGAGATTTCCGGGCTCTCACAAAGAATGACTGCGCGCTCGACGGCGTTCTCCAGCTCACGCACGTTGCCTGGCCATGAGTAATGACGAATGGCTTGCTCCGCGTCCGGGGCGAATTTCAGGTCGGTACGATTGATCCGTGCGCTCTGCCGCGCCAGGAAGGCATTGGCGATTTCGTTGACGTCGGCACCTCGCTCGCGCAAGGCGGGCAATTTCAGCGCAATCACGTGCAGGCGGTAGTACAAGTCTTCACGGAACTGGCCGATCTTGGCCAGGCTCTTGAGGTCGCGGTGGGTCGCGGCAATCAAGCGCACATCGACTTTCTGCGACTGAACCGAGCCGACCCGGCGAATCTCGCCTTCCTGCAACACGCGCAGCAGTCGAGCCTGGGCTTCCAGTGGCAACTCGCCGATTTCATCGAGGAACAGCGTACCGCCATCAGCGGCTTCCACCAGGCCTGCACGCCCGGCGCTGGCGCCGGTGAACGCACCTTTTTCGTGGCCGAACAATTCGGACTCGATCAGGCTTTCCGGAATCGCCGCACAGTTCACCGAGATCATCGGTGCCTTGGCGCGCTTGGAGAGGTTGTGCAAGGCGCGCGCCACCAATTCTTTACCCGTGCCGGATTCGCCCTGGATCAGGACATTGGAATCGGTCGGTGCGACTTTGCGGATCTTGCCGTACAGATCTTGCATCGGCGGGCACGAGCCAATGATGCCGATTTCACCGTTGCTGTTGTCCGGGCCGGATTTGGCTGCGCCATTACTGGTTTTGCCGACAACCGGTTCACCGCTGGTCTGCAACGATTGGCGGTCGCGCAGGATGCGCGCGACGGCCTGGAGCATTTCGTCGTGATCGAAAGGCTTGGCGATGTAATCCACCGCGCCCATTTTCATCGAATCCACCGCCGAGCGCAGGCTGGCGTAACTGGTCATGATCAGCACCGGAGTGCCCTGGCCGAGTTTGATCAGCTCGGTGCCCGGGGCGCCCGGAAGACGCAGGTCACTGACGATCAGGTCGAACGTGGGAATGGTGAAGCGTTCTTGTGCTTCCTGCACTGAACCGGCTTCGCTGACCTGATACTGGTTACGTTCCAGCAGGCGGCGCAAGGCGGAGCGGATAATTGTTTCGTCTTCGACGATCAAAATGTGCGGCATTGATTCGATACTCTCGACGGTCTCAGTTCACAGCGGACGTCGCTTCGACATGACGCGGCAATGTCACCCGTATACGGGTGCCGCGCTGGCTCTGAACATCAGCCGGGCTGTCGATGGTGATTTGTCCATAATGCTCTTCAACGATGGAATAGACCAGTGCAAGGCCCAGACCGGTACCTTCACCCGGGTCCTTGGTGGTGAAGAAGGGTTCGAACAATCGGTCCATGATGCTCGAGGGGATACCGCTGCCTTCGTCTTCCACGATCAGGTCGACCGTGTGTTCGCCGGCTTCGCTCTTGACCCGCACTGCGCTGCCGGGAGGCGAGGCATCGCGGGCGTTTGAAAGCAGATTGATCAATACCTGCGCCAGCCGCTGCGGGTCGCCTTCGACCCAGTGATCGGGGTCGCACAGGTTGTAGAACTGCACTTCGAAATTGCGTCGGTTCAGCGCCAGCAAACCGATTGCGTCCTGGGCGACCTCCGCCAGACAAACGGGCTCGTCGCTGTGCTGGTGGCTGCCCGCATGGGCAAAACTCATCAGCGATTGCACGATGCGCGACACACGTTTGGTCTGTTCGAGGATCTGCCCGCTGATTTCTTTGAGCTCGCCATCCTCTTCGCGCTCCTCGCGCAGGTTTTGCGCCAGGCAAGCAATTCCGGTGATCGGGTTGCCGATTTCGTGGGCTACCCCGGCGGCCAGTCGACCGATGCTGGCCAGGCGTTCGGAGTGCACCAGTTTGTCTTCGAGCATCTGGGTTTCGGTCAGGTCTTCCACCAGCAGCACCAAGCCGCTGTTGCCTGGCGCGAGCGGCTCGTCGATCGCCGCTTTGTGCAGGTTGAGCCAGCGCGTCTGGCCGTCGAGGGCCAAGTGCTGCTTGTGCAAATGCTCGTCGGGGACGTTGATGAAGCCTTGCAGCAGTTCTTTCCATGGGTCGGCGATCGTACTCAGGCGCGAACCGACCACGCGCTGCGCGGCGATACCGGTCAGCTCCTCCATGGCTTTGTTCCACATGAGGATTTCCTGATCCTTGGCCAGCGAGCAGACGCCCATCGGCAACTCCTGCAGGGTCTGGCGGTGATAGCGGCGCAGGGCATCGAGTTCAGCCGCCAGGCCGGTCAGGCGCGAGTGGTAATCCTCGAGGCGGCTTTCGATGAAGTGAATGTCTTCGGTGACATAGTTTTCGCCACCCGCCTTGTAAGGCAGGAACGTCTCGACCATGTCCTGGGCCACGCTCGGCCCCATCAGACCGGAGAGGTTGGCCTCGATGCGGTCACGCAAGCGGCGCAAGGCGTAAGGTCGACGCTCGTCGAAGGGCAGATAGAGGTCGCGCAGGGCCTGTTCGACTTCCTTCTGTGCCGCTTTGGCGCCCAACGGTTTGGCCAGTTGCGTGGCGAACTCCTGTGGCGAGGCGGCATGCAGTTCGCGGCGTTGCGGGCGACGCACGTTGTCCACGGCGCAAGCTTCGGCGGCGCTGGCTTCTTCGGTGCTGGCGTTGGTGAACAGCGAGATCAGGGTGAACATCAACACGTTGGCGGCCAGCGAGGCGATTGCGGCCATGTGCCAACTGGTGTCGTCCAGTACGTAGATCATGTTCAACAGCGGAATGTAGAAGCCTTGCAGATTGCCGACCAACGGCAACAGCATGGTCACCAGCCACACCAGAATCCCCGCCAGCAAACCGGCGATGAAGCCGCGGCGGTTGGCGGTCGGCCAGTAAAGGACCGAGAGTACGCCGGGCAGGAACTGCAAGGTGGCAACGAACGCGACGATGCCGAGATTGGCCAGATCCTGTTCGGCACCCAGCAGCAGATAGAAGCCGTAACCGGCCATGATGATCGCGACGATCAGGGCGCGGCGGGTCCACTTCAGCCAGCGGTAGATGTTGCCCTCGGCTGGCGGCTGATAGAGCGGCAGCACCAGATGGTTGAGCGCCATCCCCGACAACGCCAGCGTAGTGACAATGATCAGGCCGCTGGCGGCGGACAATCCGCCGATATAGGCCAGCAACGCCAACGCCTTGCTATTGGCGGCAATACCAATGCCCAGGGTGAAATATTCCGGGTTGGTGGTGGCGCCGAGTTTCAGGCCGGCCCAGAGAATCAACGGTACTGCCAGGCTCATCAACAGCAGGAACAGCGGCAAGCCCCAGCTTGCACTCACCAATGAGCGCGGGTTGAGGTTTTCGGTAAAGGTCATGTGATACATGTGCGGCATCACGATGGCGGAGGCGAAGAACACCAGCAGCAAGGTTCGCCACGGGCCTTCCTGCAGCGGCGTGTGAAGCGCGGCGAGAGCGGTCTGGTTTTGCAGCAGCCAAAGCTCGAGTTGCTGCGGGCCATCGAATACGCCGTACAGCGCATACAGGCCGACGCCACCGAGTGCAATCAGCTTGATCACCGATTCGAAGGCAATCGCAAACACCAGCCCTTCATGTTTCTCACGGGTGGCGATGTGTCGGGAGCCGAAGAAAATCGTGAACAGCGTGATCAGCGCACAGAAACTCAGGGCCACGCGATGCTGCACCGGCTCGCGGGTGAGGATGCCGATGGAGTCCGCCACCGCCTGAATCTGCAACGCCAGCAGCGGCAATACGCCGACCAGCATGAAAATCGTGGTGAGCGCACCAGCCCAGGTGCTGCGAAAGCGGAAAGCAAACAGGTCCGCCAGGGACGACAGCTGATAAGTACGGGTAATTTTCAGGATCGGATACAGCAACACCGGCGCCAGCAGAAATGCGCCGGAAACACCGAGATAGCTGGACAGGAAGCCGTAGCCGTACTGATAGGCCAGGCCGACCGTGCCGTAAAACGCCCAGGCACTGGCGTAGACGCCCAGCGACAGGGTGTAGGTGAGCGGATGGCGAATGATCGCCCGCGGGATCATGCCCCGTTCGCTGATCCAGGCTACGCCGAACAGCACCGCCAGGTACGCGGCGCTGATCAGGATCATCTGGGTCAGGCTAAAGCTCATCGGCATCTTTTTGGCTCTGCAGGATGAAGGTCACGACGATCAGGATCAGCCAAAGCAGATAAGGGCGATACCAGGCGCCCGTGGCGTCGATCCACCAATCCATGATGGCCGGGGAAAACAGATAAATCCCCACTACCAGGAGCAGGACCAAGCGATAGATGTACATCCCGGCCTCTCTTTTTTATCCGCGTGCCCGAAAACGTGCGGCGATGGTAACGGATGGGCGTGCCACTGCAAGCATGATCACTGTAGTTGTGCCTCGGGAAGGCTCAGTGTGCGCGGGATCAGCGAGGCGTCCCAGTGGGCGATGCCCCAGTCGAGCACTTCCCGTGGTGTGCCATGAACCAGTTCGGCGCCGGGGTTTTGCCCCAGTGCGCGTAAGGCTCGCAGCAACAAAGGTGTGGCCTGGTCTTCCGTCAGCGGTGGCGAACGGTAGGACTTGCCCAGTTTGTTGCCGTCGGGCTGGGTAATCAGCGGGATGTGCAAGTACCGCGGTTGGCGCAAGCCAAGCAGTTCCTGCAAGTAAAGCTGGCGCGGCGTGGAGTCGAGCAGGTCGGCGCCACGCACGATGTCGGTAATGCCTTGCCAGGCATCGTCCAGCACCACCGCCAATTGATAGGCGTAGAGTCCGTCGCGGCGGCGAATGACGAAGTCACCGACGTCCCGCCCCAGGTGTTGGTGAAACTCGCCTTGCACGCGGTCGATGAAGTGGTAATCCAGTTCAGGAACGCGTATTCGGATTGCGGCGTCTTCAGTGCCATGCCCGGCGTTGCGGCACAAACCGGGGTAAATGCCGTGATACGGCTCCAATTGTTTGCGCGAGCACGTACAGGCGTAGGCCAGGCCGTGGTTGAGCAGGCGATTGAGCACTTCAGCGTAGGCGTCGTGACGCTCGCTCTGGCGAATCAGTTCGCCATCCCACTCGAAACCGTAACTTTCCAGCGCCCTGAGTATGGCGGCCTGGGCACCGGGTTCTTCACGGGGCGGGTCCAGGTCTTCCATGCGCATCAGCCAACGGCCACCCACCGCACGCGCATCCAGGTAAGAAGCCAGTGCCGCGACCAGCGAACCAAAATGCAAATGGCCGCTTGGCGTGGGGGCGAAGCGCCCGATGTAGGTGGGGGAGGTGATGGTGGTCATAAAGCGATGTCGGGCTGTCCAATCGTTTTGAGCATGGCTCGAGCGGCCTTCGCGAGCAAGCTTCGCTCCTACAGGAGATATCGCCAGTCTCTGTAGGAGCGAAGCTTGCTCGCGAAGGCGATTCCGAAGGCGTAACAGGTATCGGCAAATATCGGAAACAAAAACGGAGCGTTCGCACGCTCCGTTTTTCATTCAAGTCGCCATTATTTGCCGACTTGCTTTTCCTTGATTTCCGCGAGGGTCTTGCAGTCAACGCACATGTCGGCCGTAGGGCGGGCTTCCAGGCGCTTGACGCCGATTTCAACGCCGCACGACTCGCACCAGCCATACTCTTCGTCTTCGATCAGTTGCAGCGTCTTGTCGATCTTTTTGATCAACTTGCGCTCACGATCGCGGGCCCGCAGTTCGAGGGCGAACTCTTCTTCCTGGCTGGCACGGTCTGCCGGGTCCGGGAAGTTGGCTGCTTCGTCCTTCATGTGATCAACCGTACGGTCGACTTCCTGCATCAAGTCCTGTTTCCACTTGTTCAGGACCTTGGTGAAATGAGCGCGCATGGGCTTGCCCATGTACTCCTCGCCCGGAACTTCTTTATAGGGTTCGAAGCCGCTGATCGACGGGACTGCCTGTTGCTTTGCTTGGGTGGACATGAAATAGACCGCCTCTACTCTTGTAATCCATCTGCGCAGGATTGCTCCATCACCGACACCTGCCGGCCCTGCGGCTGCAAGCGGGCGAACTTACCAGATCAAATCAGACCGCGCTACTCCCGGATGTCGAGCCCGCGGCCTGTGGCGCTTGCAAATGCTGGCAAAGCGCTGTCTGGTGGGTCTGGAGCGCTGCTCAAATATTGATTTTAGTCAAACCTTGGGCGCTCGCTTGAGTCGTTTTGGGTCTGGGCCATAACGCCTCTGACCGCTTTAGGTTCTCGCTCGTTCCTGCGCTTGGGTAGAATCGATTCTTTTCTTCGTTGAAGGAAGGCCAATGGCTCAGTCCTACAGTGCTCGCAGTCGCGCGATCGAACCTTTTCATGTCATGGCGTTGCTCGCACGGGCCAATGAATTGCAGGCCGCCGGCCACGATGTCATCCACCTGGAAATCGGCGAGCCGGACTTCACTACCGCCGAGCCGATCATTCGTGCGGGGCAAGCCGCGCTGGAGGCAGGCCGGACCCGTTACACCGCGGCCCGTGGCATTCCTGAACTGCGTGAGGCCATTTCGGGCTTTTATCAACAGCGTTACGGGCTGAACATCGACCCGCGCCGCATTCTCATAACGCCCGGGGGTTCCGGTGCCCTGTTGCTGGCCAGTGCCTTGCTGGTCGATCCGGGCAAGCATTGGCTGCTGGCAGACCCGGGATACCCGTGCAACCGACACTTTTTGCGATTGGTCGAAGGCGCGGCGCAATTGGTGCCGGTCGGCCCGGATGTGCGTTATCAATTGACGCCCGGCTTGATCGAGCGGCATTGGGATCATGACAGCGTCGGCGCGCTGGTTGCGTCACCGGCCAATCCGACCGGGACAATACTGACCCGCGATGAGCTGGCCGGGCTGTCTCGCGCGATCAAGGAGCGCCATGGTCACCTGGTGGTGGACGAGATCTACCATGGCCTGACCTATGGCACCGATGCCGCCAGTGTGCTGGAAGTCGACGACAGTGCCTTCGTGCTTAATAGTTTTTCGAAGTATTTCGGCATGACCGGCTGGCGCCTGGGTTGGCTGGTCGCGCCAGAAGCCGCGGTCGGCGAGTTGGAGAAGCTTGCGCAGAACCTGTACATCAGCGCCCCAAGCATGGCTCAACACGCCGCATTGGCCTGCTTCGAGCCGGCGACCATCAGCATTCTCGAAGAGCGTCGTGCCGAATTCGGGCGGCGTCGGGATTTCCTGTTGCCAGCACTGCGTGAGTTAGGCTTCGGGATTGCCGTCGAGCCGGAAGGTGCCTTCTATTTGTACGCTGATATCAGCAAGTTCGGCGGTGATGCCTTCGCATTCTGCCGCCATTTTCTCGAAACCGAACACGTAGCGTTTACCCCTGGGCTGGATTTCGGTCGCTATCAGGCGGGGCACCATGTGCGGTTTGCTTATACCCAAAGCCTGGAACGCCTGGAGGAAGCGGTGGATCGGATCGCTCGTGGTCTGCGGAGTTGGCAAGGCTGATGCGCTTTCATCCTCCTCTCGAAGAAGGTCGGCTGATACGTCGTTACAAGCGCTTTCTTGCCGATATCGAGACCGTTAGCGGCGAGTTGCTGACTATTCATTGCCCAAACACCGGCTCGATGCTCAATTGTCAGGTCGAAGGCGGGCAAGTCTGGTTCAGCCGCTCCAATGACCCCAAACGCAAATTGCCAGGTACCTGGGAAATTGGTGAGACGCCACATGGCCGGCATTTTTGCGTGAATACCGGTCGGGCCAATGGCTTGATCGAAGAAGCGCTGCGGGCGGGTGTTATCACGGAACTGAACGGTTTTACCGAGTTCAAGCGCGAAGTGGCCTATGGTCAGGAAAAGAGCCGGATCGATTTCCGTCTCGACTACCCCGAAGGGCCGGCCTATGTAGAGGTGAAAAGCGTCACCCTGGGTTTCGGCGGCATCGCCATTGCCGCGTTCCCTGATGCCGTGACCCAGCGCGGGGCCAAACACCTTCGGGAGCTTGCCCACTTGGCTCGAGACGGGATTCGTGCGGTGCAACTGTATTGTGTCAACCTGACCGGGATCGACGCCGTGCGCCCGGCACAAGAAATCGACCCGGTCTACGCGGCGGCGTTACGTGAGGCTGTGGCTTGTGGTGTTGAAGTCCTGGCATATGGCGTGAGCCTGACCCATGAAGAAATGGTGGTGGATCGACGGCTGGAGGTGCTGTTGGGCGATTAAAGGTTGACCCAGATCCCTTGGCTATCCTCACGGCAGGTAACGCGGGTCAGCGATTGGCCCGCGCAAGGGCCGGACACACATTCGCCATCCTCGATCAAGAACAGCGCGCCGTGGGTGGCGCACTGGATCAAGCTGTTGCTGGGGTCGAGAAACTGGTCAGGCGTCCACTCCAGGCCCACGCCCCGGTGCGGGCAGCGATTGATGTACACATAAACCTGGCCGCCCCGGCGCACGGCAAAGAGTTTCTGGCCATCGATCTCGAAGCCGCGGCTACTGGCATCGGCCAGCTCAACGCCGGCACACAGAAGTTTCATGTTGGTCCTCAGGTCCCGCAATGGTGACCGGATGTGTATGAGCTTGACGTAAAAATGCGAGTGATTATCAAATGACTGACTAGCCGGCCTAGCGGCAGCCAGATGCGCAGGATACTTGGCTTGTCGATTCAGCGCCCGGGAAACCCTAAAAGGAAGCTCTTCATGCGTCTGACTACCCGTGTTGCTGCACTCTGTGTCGGATTCTTCGTTTGCTGTCACGTGACTGCCAACGAGTTGCCCCAGCGCTGGGTCAGTGCGGGGGGAGCGCTGTCCGAGTGGGTGATTGCATTGGGTGGCGAGGCGAAATTGGTCGGGGTCGATACCACCAGTCAACATCCTGAAACCCTCAAGGCACTGCCCAGTATCGGCTATCAACGCCAGCTTTCGGCGGAGGGCATCTTGAGTTTGCGCCCGCAGATATTGGTCGGCACAGAGGAAATGGGGCCGCCGCCGGTGCTGTCGCAGGTACGCAGTGCGGGTGTGCAGGTCGAATTATTCTCGGCGCAACCGGACCTCTCCACGCTGCAGAATAACCTCCAGCATTTGGGCAAGTTACTCGGCGCGGAAGACCGGGCTAGTCAATTGCTGGCCACTTATCAACAGGCCCTTGAGCAACAGAAAGTCCGGGTGACCCGTGCACAGCTGACGAAACCATCGCCCGGTGTTCTGATGTTGCTCGGTCATGCAGGTGGCAAGCCGCTGATTGCCGGCAAGGACACCGCTGCCGATTGGCTGCTGCAACGGGCCGGCGGCCACAATCTGGCGACCCACACCGGATACAAACCATTCTCCAACGAGTCGCTGGTGAGCCTGGATCCCGATGTCCTGGTGTTTGCCGACAGGGCATTGAGCGGCAATGCGGCGCGGGCCGCGTTGTTCAAGGAAAACCCGATTCTGGCATCCACTCGTGCCGCCAGGGATGGGCGGGTCATCGAGCTCGATCCAACCTTGCTCGTAGGTGGATTGGGGCCACGTTTACCTGAGGTTCTGAAAAAGCTCGCCGACGAGTTCTATCCCGAAACAGACAGTCAGTGAATCACGGGACTTTTCCAGGGCAAAAAAAGACCCGGCAAGAGCCGGGTCAAATAACCGTGATTAGCCTGATGAGGAGATAATCTGAGAGTCCGAACCAAGGGCTATTCAGAAAATCGACCAGTCTCGCGACCGGTTGTGATAATCATAGCGATTCTCATTAGCGAGTCAACATCTGATTGCTCGTTTTCCAGCCTGTTGATGAGCTTTCGATGTAAGTCATTGAAATAGCGGGCTTTGGTCGATCGTTTTGATGAGTTAATTTTTCATTGGCTTGATTCCAAGGGAAGCGACAGCCGTCATTCAGCTCTTGTGGCGTGAAGAAATAGCCTCCAATTGTTTGTTCAGGGCTTCTTTGCGTTCGGCAGGAATGTCATTCCAGTGCACATCCATCAGGGCGCCTTCTATTGCATACAACAACACCTTGGAAGCCCTGAAGCCGCGCGTGCGCACGGCCCGATAAGCATCCACCGCCCCGAGGCGACGCAAGTCAGAGGCGCTGTGGATGCCCACGGCATGCAGCCACTGCGCCGACGTCTTGCCAAGATTTTTCAGGTGTTGCAGTTCATCATTCATCAAGCCTCCTTGCGATGGCCGAATGGTGCGTGGGCAAGCTTCTGAGGAGTGTAGCCATCAGCAGGAAAAGCGTTATCGTTTGGTCGTTTTCGACGCAAAAGCTTCTAAGCGTCGTTGAAAAAGCACGCGGATAAAATCCGCGAAACGGGCAGGAAGCAGCGGGGAACAGCTGGAAATCAGAGGAAATACACCTGAAGTCCAGCGCAAGGCGGGGGCGCTGGACTTGTCAATTTACGCACGGGATTCAGCGTGTGCGATAACGCAATCGGGTACCGAAGTTCATCGACATCAGAATTTCGTCAGCGCTGAGTTCCGCTGGAAAGTAGGCGCCGGAAATCTGTGCATGGGCCAGGCTCGCGCCTTCAAGCGAAGCCTTGCGAAAATCGATGCCACGCAAATCGGCGGATCGAAAATAAGCATCGGTGAAGTCGATACCATCAGCATTGAGTTCGCGCAGGTCCAGGCCTCGGAAATCACCTCCGACCATGTCGATCGGTCCTTCCTTTGGTCGTTCGTTATTGAATCCTGTGATGTCGTCCTTGTGCAGCAAGGCATACAGCGGGGTGTCGAGAAGTTTCGGCTGGCTCATGTCGCATCACCTGTTGGTTTTATGACGCCAGTATAGTGCCACTATTTGACAGCCGTGAAGCCGCAGAGGGCTTCACGACCGAAATACTTTTTACAGCCCCGGAAGGCGTTGGCGAATCTGCTCTACCACGGTGTCAAGCGTCCCGCTTTCATTGGTCTGGACGCGTTTGCTGCAGAGAATTTCCGCTGGCGTGAGGGCTTCGCGACTGGCTTGTTGAGCCTCGATAACGGCCAATGTCGCGTCGGATGGATCCGATTTCTCGGCCTGACGTTGTTGCAGCCAGCTTTCGATGACAGCTTGAGGGGCATTGCAATCCAGAATCAGGAACGGTGCGCCAGTCGCTTCTGCCACCTTTGCTGCACTGTCACGTTGATCGTGCTTTAGGTAGGTCGCATCAACCACCACCGGGAAACCGGCGTGCAGAATCACCGCGGCAATTTCATGCAGGCGCTGGTACGTGGCGGTACTGGCTTCGCTACTGTAGATGCCTGCCTGCAGATCGTTCGCCATCGTCTGTTCACCAAACAGGCGTTTGCGTTCTACGTCGGAGCGCAGGCGAATGGCGCCCAGTGCTTCCACCAGACGCATGGCCACATGGCTTTTGCCTACTGCGGAGACGCCGTGGGTGATGGCCATGAAACGGGAAGGAATGGTGCTGTAGCTTTCCGCCAGGTTGGCGTAATTGCGGTACTGGCGCAGGCTGGTGGCACGTTGCACCGGCGTGGCATCGGCCGGCATGCTGAACAGTGCGACCTTGGCGCGCACCAGCGCACGGTAGGCTTTATAGAAGTTCAGCAGTTCCAGGCCCTGATAATCGCCAGTCAGTTCCAGGTATTGGCTGATGAAACGCCGTGCCAGGCATTTAAGGCCACGGTCTTCCAGGTCCATCGCCAGGAAAGCGCTGTCGGCGTAAACATCGGTGAAGCGGAAGGGCTCGTTGAACTCGATGCAGTCGAAGATCACGACCTTGCCGTCGATCACCGTGGCGTTACCCAAATGGATGTCACCATGGCATTCGCGGATGAAGCCATCTGCCTTGCGTTGCTCGAGCAGTGGCTTGAGGCGTTCGAAGCTGCTTTCGGCCCAGGCTTGCAGGGCGTCGAGTTGTTGAAGGTCAGCCTTGTCGCTGATGAACGGCAGGATCTGTTCGAAGTTCTGGCGCACGGGGGCCATCACGCTGTCGGGGGTGCCGGCTTCATGTTCCGCCGGGACTTTCGGTGCGTTGAGGTGGAAGCGAGCAATCTGGGCTGCCATCTCATCGATGTGTGCGGTAGTCAGTTCGCCGTTGGCTTGCAGGGTGCTGAGCAAGCCGGTCTGGGGGAACTGGCGCATTTTCAGCACGTATTCGATGGCCGGGCCATCCCCGCCCAATTGAGGTGCTTCGGCACTGCCGGTAATCGGCAATACTTCAAGATAAAGATCGTCAGTCAGGCGCTGGTTCAAGCGCAGCTCTTCGCCACAGAAATGCTTGCGGGCTTCGAGGGTCGTGAAGTCGAGGAAGCCGAAATTCATCGGTTTCTTCACTTTATATGCAAAGTCGCCAGTCAGCAGTACCCAGGAAATGTGGGTTTCGATGAGCTGGAACCCGTCTACGGAGTGCGGGTAGAGGGCCGGGTTTTGCAGGGCGGCGATCAGGGACTGGCTCACAGGCGATCCTTCAGAGTCTGGAAAAATTTCAGGTCGCTATTATGGCGGCTAGCCAGCCTAACGCAAACTCGGAGGGCTCCTGTTGGGGACGAATAAAGTGCGTATAATCCGCCGCCATGACTCGTACCCGATCCCCCCGTACCCCTAAAAAACCACCTTCCCGAGGCTTGCGGCCTTGGCTGGGCTGGGCCCTTAAACTCAGTCTGGTCGGCCTGGTAGTGCTGGCCGGATTCGCGGTTTACCTCGATGCCGTCGTGCAGGAGAAGTTTTCCGGCAAGCGCTGGACCATTCCGGCGAAGGTATACGCGCGCCCGCTCGAGCTGTTCGTCGGACAAAAGCTGAGTCGCGACGACTTTCTTACCGAGCTCGATGCTTTGGGCTATCGCCGTGAAAGTGTGAGCAATGGCCCCGGCGCTGCGGCGGTCAACGGTAATACTGTTGATTTGAATACCCGTGGTTTCCAGTTTTATGAAGGCATGGAACAGGCGCAGCCGGTGCGTGTGCGTTTCTCCGGCGACTATGTGGCCGAACTCTCGGCGACGAACGGTTCGAAGCTTTCGGTAGTGCGCCTGGAGCCGCTGCTGATCGGCGGGATTTATCCGAAGAACCTCGAAGACCGCATTCTGATCAAAATCGATCAAGTCCCGCCCTATTTGCTGGAAACCCTGGTCGCGGTGGAAGATCGGGATTTCTATAGCCATTGGGGCGTGTCGCCCAAGTCGATTGCGCGAGCCGTCTACGTCAACACTTCTGGCGGCAAGATGACTCAGGGCGGCAGTACGCTCACGCAACAACTGGTCAAGAATTTCTACCTGACCAGCGAACGCAGCCTGAGTCGTAAACTCACCGAAGCCATGATGGCGATGTTGCTCGAGTTGCATTACGACAAACGGGAAATTCTTGAGGCCTACCTCAATGAAGTGTTCGTCGGTCAAGACGGTCAGCGCGCTGTGCACGGTTTCGGTCTGGCCAGCCAGTTTTTCTTCGGGCAGCCATTGTCCGAACTGAAGCTGCATCAAGTCGCGATGCTGGTAGGCATGGTCAAGGGGCCTTCCTATTACAACCCGCGTCGCAATCCTGAGCGGGCACTCGAGCGGCGCAATCTGGTGCTGGACGTGCTTGAACAACAAGGTGTTGCCAGTGCCGAGCAAGTCGCCGCCGCGAAAAAAATGCCGTTGGGCGTGACAACGCGAGGCAAGCTGGCGGACAGCTCGTTCCCTGGCTTCCTTGATCTGGTCAAGCGTCAACTGCGTGAAGACTATCGCGACGAAGACTTGACCGAAGAAGGCCTGCGCATCTTCACCAGTTTTGACCCGATCCTGCAGATGAAGGCCGAAGCGTCGGTCAACGACACCTTCAAGCGTCTTTCCGGGCGCAAAGGATCTGACGACGTCGAGGCGGCCATGGTCGTGACCAATCCGGAAACCGGTGAGGTCCAGGCCATGATTGGCAGTCGCCAGGCCAGTTTTGCCGGTTTCAACCGGGCACTGGATGCTGTGCGACCTATCGGCTCGTTGATCAAGCCAGCGGTGTATCTGACAGCGCTTGAGAAACCCAGCCAGTACACATTGACCAGTTGGTTGTCGGACGAATACTTTTCGGTCAAAGGGGCGGATGGCCAGGTCTGGAAGCCGCAAAACTATGATCGTCGTTCTCACGGCACGGTCTTCCTTTATCAAGGTCTGGCGCATTCCTACAACCTGTCGACTGCGCGTCTCGGTCTGGCGGTGGGTGTGCCCAATGTCCTCAAGACTTTGGGGCGTCTGGGCGTAAGCCGCGAATTTCCGGCCTTCCCTTCGATGTTGCTGGGGGCTGGCGGCATGACGCCGATTGAAGTCGCGACCATGTATCAGACACTCGCCAACGGTGGCTTCAATACGCCGATGCGCGGGATTCGCAGCGTGCTGACGGCGGAGGGGGAGCCGCTCAAGCGTTACCCTTTCCAGATTCAACAGCGTTTCGACCCGGCTTCGATTTATCTGATCCAGAGCGCCATGCAGCGGGTCATGCGGGAAGGCACCGGCAGTTCGGTTTACAACGTGTTACCGAAAACCTTGACCCTGGCGGGGAAGACGGGGACCAGTAACGACTCCCGAGACAGTTGGTTCGCTGGCTTCAGTCAGGACTTGCTGGCGGTGGTCTGGTTGGGGCGCGATGACAATGGCAAGACGCCATTCACCGGCGCTACCGGCGCATTGCAGGTCTGGACCAGCTTCATGCGCAAGGCAGACCCACTTCCCCTGGACATGCCGCAGCCGGACAATATCGTTCAGGCCTGGGTTGATTCGCGAACCGGACAAGGCTCCAATGCCGGTTGCCCAGGTGCCGTGCAGATGCCGTATATTCGCGGCAGCGAACCGCCTCCCGGTGCCGCTTGTGGGGGTGAAAACCCTGCAGAGACGGTGATGGATTGGGTCAAGGGCTGGATGAATTAAGCAAAGAGGGTTTCAAGTGAACAAGTGGTTGATTCCAGCGGTTACCGCCGTGGCTTTGCTCAGCGGTTGTTCTTCAGTGCAGCGTGGTTCGATTCCGGTTGTGGATTCCGGTACCGCGGTTTCCAACAGCGAGCGCGTTTCCGCGAACGGTGGTTATCGCCAGACGACGGTGAAGCGTCCCGTGCAATCGCAAACACAGGCGATTCCACAAGGCGATACCGGTGTGGTTGTGATGATCCCGGGCGGGGGCGCAACGACGTCGACACCGATCAGCACCACACCGATTACTCCTGGGCCGATCACGCCAGGGCCGATTGATACATCGCCGGTTCAATCTGCGCCGGTCAATCAGGGCAGCTACAGCATGCCGTCGACGCCGAGCGGAATTCCGTCGGCGAGTTCCGGTGGCCTGTCCGCCGACGAGCAATTGGACGGCCCGGTCCTTGCGCTGCTGACCACTGCTCAGCAACAACAGGCTGGCGGCGACCTGAACGGTGCGTCCTCGAGCCTTGAGCGCGCCCAACGAGTAGCCCCGCGTGAACCTCAAGTGCTTTATCGCCTGGCGCAAGTGCGCATGGCCCAAGGTGATGCCGCGCAAGCCGAGCAATTCGCCCGTCGTGGCCTGACCTTCGCCAATGGCCGTCCGGCTCTTCAAGCCAGCCTCTGGGAGCTGATCGCTCAGGCTCGCGAGAAACAGGGTGATTCCTCGGGTGCGGCACTGGCCCGTCAGAAAGCCAAGGTTACGTCGTAATGGACACACGTTTTCTCCAGATCGCCGATCAGTTGCTGCTGATCGAGCGAGAGCTGCGGATACAAGGGTGGTGGGACGACGTTCGGCCATCCGCCGAAGCACTTTCCAGCGTGGAACCCTTTTCGGTCGATACGCTGGACTTCGAACAATGGCTGCAGTGGATATTCCTGCCGCGCATGAAAGCGATCCTCGAGCAGGACCTGCCGTTGCCGAATGCTTCAGGGATTCAGGAAATGGCCGAAATGGTCTTCGCTGGACGCAATGTCCAGGGCCGGGATCGCCAGTTGCAAGTGCTGCTCAAAGAGTTTGATCAACTGATCACCGCGGCCCGCTGACCCCACCGCCCATTGCAGGAGCCGGACCAAACTCGGCTCCTGCAGGCGTTCACTGGCAGTTGTCCGCGATCTGTTTCTGCGTTTCGCCGATACGCTCTTGCCGCTGTGCATCGTCCAGACGGCGCAACTGTCCTTCCACTTCCTCCCTGAGTCGCGGATTGTTCTGCAACTGCGCAAGATTCGTTCGCGCCTGCTCACAAAACACTTTCAACTGTTCCTGCTGCTCGGCAACCTGCTTCTTGACGCTGTTGTCGATGGCCTGTTGATCGCCGATGGCGCCGCCGTTGGCGGGGATGGATGGTTTTCCCGGCGATGAAGCGGGGGTGACGATGGTCGTGGCTGGCAGGCCTGGGGGCGGCTGGCCATCGAAATGGGTAACGCCTTGGGCGTCGACCCATTTATAAATCTGCGCGGCCATGGCCGCCGGGCTGAGGACGACCAACAGGCCGGCAATGAAGAAGTGCGTACGCATGCCAATTCCTAGTCAAAAGTTGCGCAATTGAAGCTAACACACATGGGATTTATAGGTTTTTTCTTGCGTTCTCATGCGGTTACTAGAATAAAGCACATAGACGGCTTGACTTGCGAAGGGCGAAACAGAAGAATCCAAAGTCCGCTGTACAGGGACTGCCAGAAGCAGACCCTCTCAGCAGATCATGAGGCGCACATCCGCGCCGACCTGTTACACCCGCAACGCGTTACCTCGCGCTGGGTGGGAGAAGCCCGCAACACTTGGGACGATCCCAATACTTGCTCAGTCAGTGCTGACGTAGTCGGCGACCACCGTCGCTCATGCTCTGCAGAGAAGTAAACCTATTAAGACCCGTCCCATTTTTCGTGGGCGGTATTCTGGCGTTTTAGAGGTGAGCAACGTGGAGCTTTTATCTGGCGGTGAGATGCTCGTCCGCTTCTTGCGTGACGAAGGCGTCAAATATATCTACGGGTACCCGGGTGGTGCTCTTCTTCATGTCTACGATGCCCTGTTCAAAGAACCGGAAGTGACCCACATCCTGGTTCGTCACGAGCAAGCGGCTACCCATATGGCTGACGGCTACGCCCGTGCCACCGGTAAAGCCGGTGTGGTACTGGTGACGTCCGGTCCTGGCGCTACAAACGCCATCACCGGTATTGCCACCGCCTACATGGACTCCATTCCGATGGTGGTTATTTCCGGCCAGGTGCCGAGCACCATGGTCGGTACCGACGCCTTCCAGGAAACCGACATGATCGGTATTTCCCGGCCGATCGTGAAGCACAGCTTCATGATCAAGCATGCGTCGGAAATCCCGGAAGTCATGAAGAAAGCTTTCTACCTGGCGCAATCCGGTCGTCCTGGTCCGGTCGTTGTCGATATCCCGAAAGACATGACCAACCCGGCCGAGAAGTTCGAATACGTCTTCCCGAAAAAAGCCAAGTTGCGCTCCTACAGCCCGGCCGTTCGCGGTCACTCCGGGCAAATCCGCAAGGCGGCAGAAATGCTCCTGGCGGCCAAGCGCCCTGTGCTGTACTCGGGCGGTGGCGTGATTCTCGGTGGTGGCTCCGCGCCGCTGACCGAGCTGGCGAAAATGCTTAACCTGCCAGTGACCAATACCCTGATGGGCCTGGGCGGTTTCCCCGGTACGGATCGTCAGTTCATCGGCATGCTGGGCATGCACGGCAGCTACACCGCCAACCTGGCGATGCACCACGCTGACGTGATCCTGGCTGTCGGCGCACGGTTTGACGACCGCGTGATCAACGGCGCCTCCAAGTTCTGCCCGAATGCCAAGATCATTCACATCGACATCGACCCGGCTTCGATTTCCAAGACCATCAAGGCCGATGTGCCGATCGTTGGTCCGGTCGAGAGCGTCCTGACCGAAATGGTCGCGATCCTCAAGGAAATCGGCGAGACCCCGAACAAGGAGTCCGTTGCCAGCTGGTGGAAGCAGATCGACGAGTGGCGCGGTGATCGTGGCCTGTTCCCTTATGACAAGGGTGACGGCAGCGTCATCAAGCCGCAGGCCGTGATCGAGACCCTTTGCGAAGTGACCAAGGGCAATGCCTTTGTTGCTTCTGACGTGGGTCAGCATCAGATGTTCGCGGCGCAGTACTACAAGTTCAACAAGCCGAACCGCTGGATCAACTCCGGCGGCCTGGGCACCATGGGCTTCGGTTTTCCGGCGGCCATGGGCATCAAGTTGAGCTTTCCGGATGATGACGTCGCCTGCGTAACGGGCGAGGGCAGCATCCAGATGAACATTCAGGAGTTGTCGACCTGCCTGCAATACGGTTTGCCGGTAAAGATCGTCATCCTGAACAACGGTGTACTGGGCATGGTTCGCCAGTGGCAGGACATGAGCTATGGCAGCCGCCACTCTCACTCCTACATGGAATCGCTGCCTGATTTCGTCAAGCTGGCAGAGGCTTATGGTCACGTTGGCGTGCGCATCACCGATTCGAAAGATTTGAAGTCGAAGATGGAAGAAGCGTTTGCCATGAAGGATCGCCTGGTAGTGATCGATATTTCGGTCGACACCAGCGAGCACGTCTATCCGATGCAGATCAAAGACGGCTCCATGCGCGATATGTGGCTGAGCAAGACGGAGCGTACCTAATCATGCGGCACATTATTTCCTTGCTTCTGGAAAACGAACCGGGCGCTTTGTCTCGTGTGGTTGGTCTGTTCTCGCAGCGCAACTACAACATCGAAAGCCTGACCGTGGCGCCAACCGAAGACCCGACCCTGTCGCGTTTGACGTTGACCACTGTCGGTCACGATGAGGTCATTGAGCAGATCACCAAGAACCTCAACAAACTGATCGAAGTAGTCAAACTGGTCGACCTGTCGGAAAGCGCGCACATCGAGCGTGAGCTGATGCTGGTCAAGGTCAAGGCTACCGGTGCCCAGCGCGCCGAGATCAAACGCACCACCGATATTTATCGTGGACAGATCGTCGATGTCAGTGCCAGCGTGTATACCGTTCAATTGACCGGTACCAGCGACAAGCTCGACAGCTTCATTCAGTCCATTGGCACCGCCTCGATTCTGGAGACCGTCCGCAGTGGCGTCACCGGTATTGCCCGCGGCGACAAAGTACTCAGCATCTAAACCAAATTAGCGAATGGCCTGAACGGCCTGATATAGGGGAAATTCATGAAAGTTTTCTACGATAAAGACTGCGACCTGTCGATCATCCAGGGCAAGAAAGTTGCCATCATCGGTTACGGTTCCCAAGGCCACGCTCAGGCGTGCAACCTGAAAGACTCCGGCGTTGACGTTACCGTTGGCCTGCGTAAAGGTTCGGCCACCGTTGCCAAGGCTGAAGCTCATGGCCTGAAAGTGACTGACGTTGCTTCCGCTGTTGCAGCTGCCGACCTGGTCATGATCCTGACCCCGGACGAGTTCCAGTCCTCCCTGTACAAGAACGAAATCGAACCGAACATCAAGAAGGGCGCTACCCTGGCCTTCTCCCACGGTTTCGCGATCCACTACAACCAGGTAGTGCCACGCGCTGACCTCGACGTGATCATGATCGCGCCGAAGGCTCCAGGTCACACCGTACGTTCCGAATTCGTGAAAGGCGGCGGTATCCCTGACCTGATCGCTATCTACCAGGATGCTTCGGGCAACGCCAAAAACGTTGCACTGTCCTACGCAGCTGGCGTTGGTGGCGGTCGTACTGGCATCATCGAAACCACCTTCAAGGACGAGACTGAAACCGACCTGTTCGGCGAGCAAGCCGTTCTGTGCGGCGGTACCGTTGAACTGGTTAAAGCCGGTTTCGAAACCCTGGTTGAAGCTGGCTACGCGCCGGAAATGGCCTACTTCGAATGCTTGCACGAACTGAAGCTGATCGTTGACCTCATGTACGAAGGCGGTATCGCCAACATGAACTACTCGATCTCCAACAACGCCGAATACGGCGAGTACGTGACTGGCCCGGAAGTCATCAACGCCGAATCCCGTCAGGCCATGCGCAATGCCCTGAAACGCATTCAGGACGGCGAATACGCCAAGATGTTCATCAGCGAAGGCGCTACCGGCTATCCTTCGATGACCGCCAAGCGCCGTAACAACGCCGCTCACGGTATCGAAATCATCGGCGAGCAACTGCGCTCCATGATGCCGTGGATCGGTGCCAACAAGATCGTCGACAAAGCCAAAAACTAAGTCTGACACTTGTACGAAAAACGCGGCTTAGGCCGCGTTTTTTCGTTTGGATCGCCGGTTCTGGTATAAAGCTGCATCGTTTGCGATGCGAACCGCTGTCGCAGACACCTGTCGAAACTTTCCACCCCGTTGCAAGGTATTGTCCATGAGCGAACGTCCCGAAGAGCCAAACCAGGCCTCTGACGCCGAAAGCCTGCTGCCCATCGATGAACATATCGAAGAAGGGCACGACGCTGAAGGCCGTAAAGTCCGGCATCGTGGTATCTATCTTTTGCCGAATCTGTTTACCACTGCGAACCTGTTCGCAGGTTTCTATTCCATCATCAACTCGATGAGCGCGCAGGCCGCCTTGAGCGCCGGCGACTCGGTCAGCGCAAGCAAGTACTTCGCTTTCGCTGCCATCGCGATCTTTGTCGCCATGGTGCTTGACGGCCTGGATGGTCGTGTTGCCCGCATGACCAACACCCAGAGTGCGTTCGGTGCCGAGTACGACTCGCTGTCGGACATGGTCGCTTTCGGTGTGGCGCCGGCATTGCTGGCATTTGGTTGGGCGCTGGGCGACATGGGCAAGGTTGGCTGGATGGTCGCCTTCATATATGTAGCGGGCGCTGCGTTGCGTCTGGCGCGCTTCAACACTCAGGTCGGCACCGCCGACAAGCGCTATTTCATCGGTCTGGCCAGCCCGGCTGCCGCCGGAGTCGTGGCGGGTATCGTTTGGGCGTTCAGCGATTACGGCATTCAGGGCTCCAAGATGTCCTTCCTGGTGGCGTTGATGGTGGCAGCCGCGGGCATGCTGATGGTCAGCAACATCAAGTACAACAGCTTCAAGGAGCTGGACCTGAAAGGACGCGTACCTTTCGTGGCTATCCTCGCTGTCGTGCTGGTGTTCGCAGTCGTGTTCAGTGATCCTCCGCGCATTCTGCTGCTGGTGTTCCTCGCCTATGCGGCTTCCGGACCGGTGCAGTACTTGTTACATCTTCGTCGGCGCAAAAGCGTCGAGTGATGTAATTTCCCTCATACTCCGCAGACTGTTGGTGCATCTGTTCTCCAATGCTGCGGAGTAGCCATGCTGATCAAAATCCCCAAAGCGTCCGATTGCCATGAATCGGACGTCACGCCTGAATCTATTTATCTTTCTCGACGCACTGTGTTGGGCGCTGCTGCTGCCGGATTGGCTGTGGGCGCTCTGCCTCAATGGGCAGTGGCTGATGAGGCGGCGCGTTATCCGGATGTGGAGCCTGGCAAGGCGCCTTACTGGTTCAGTGAGAAGCTGCCTTCGACCAAATGGGGCGCGGTCAATGTCAGGGATGAGGCAATAACCCCCTTCAAGGATGCGACCCATTACAACAACTTTTATGAGTTCGGTGCCGACAAGGGCGATCCGGCTGCCAATGCCGGCACGCTGAAGACTGAACCGTGGACGGTGATCGTGGACGGGGAGGTGGGCAAGCCGGGACGGTATGCGCTGGAAGACTTCATGAAGCCTTATCAGTTGGAGGAGCGCATTTACCGACTTCGCTGCGTTGAGGCGTGGTCCATGGTGATTCCCTGGATAGGCTTCCCGATATCGGCTTTGCTCAGCCAGGTCGAGCCAACGTCAAAGGCCAGGTTCATTCGCTTTGAAACTCTGCAGGATCCCAAGAGCATGCCGGGGCAGCGCTCTGGTTTTGCCTTGATTGACTGGCCTTATGTGGAAGGACTTCGACTGGATGAGGCGATGAATCCTTTGGCGATCCTGGCGGTGGGGATGTACGGGCGCGAATTGCCGAACCAGAACGGAGCGCCGCTGCGTTTGGTAGTGCCGTGGAAGTACGGGTTCAAAAGCATCAAGTCCATCGTGCGCATCAGTCTGGTGAGCGAGCAGCCCAAAACCACTTGGCAGAGTATTGCCTCGGACGAATATGGTTTCTATGCGAACGTGAATCCTGCGGTTGACCACCCACGCTGGACGCAGGCGCGTGAGCGACGCTTGCCAAGTGGTCTGTTCAAGCCGAATGTGCGGGACACGCAAATGTTCAACGGCTATGCGGACGAAGTTGCTTCTCTATATACAGGGCTCGATCTGCGGAAGAATTACTGATGCGATATCCGCTTTGGCGTATTGGCGTTTTCATTGCGGCGATGGTGTGGCCCCTGCTCTGGTTGTATCAGGCTTGGGAGGATGTGTTGGGGCCAGACCCTGGCAAAGTGCTGGTCGACCGGTTGGGATTGGGAACGCTTGTCCTCTTGCTTATTACATTAAGTATGACACCACTGCAGAAACTCACAGGTTGGGCGGGGTGGATTGCTGTCCGGCGTCAGCTGGGGCTTTGGTGCTTCTGTTATGTCGTACTGCACTTGAGCGCCTATTTGGCATTTATTCTGGGGTTTGACTGGTCGCAATTGGGCGTCGAGTTGCGCAAGCGTCCTTACATCATTGTTGGTGCGCTAGGTTTTCTGTGTTTGCTGGCACTGGCTGTGACTTCCAATCGATACAGTCAAAGAAGGTTGGGTGTTCGTTGGAAGAAGTTGCATCGTCTGGTGTATGTGATTCTGGGGCTTGGATTGCTGCATATGCTGTGGATCGTGCGTGCCGATCTGAAGGAGTGGGCGATCTATGCCGTTATAGGTGTGTTGCTGCTAGTGCTGCGCCTACCGCCGTTGGCACGCCGAATCCCACGATTAATGACAAAAAAGGCCTCTTCTGCCAAAAAGGCGTAAATAGTGGTTGACGGCAGATCTCAGGTGTCTATAATTCGCCCCACTTCCGGCGCAGTCGAA
>NZ_RCNY01000071.1:0-1359 GCF_004307635.1 Pseudomonas sp. Sample_22 | reverse complement strand
TCTCGATGAACGCCTGTGCTGCGGCGGTGGTTTCGTCGTCGATGGTTTCCATACGTTTTGAGGTGAGGGCACCGGTGTCCTCGATCTTGCCGTCGGCAAAACTATGGATCACACCACGGGGTGTCCTGGATTTGACGAAGTCCGGGTCATCCTTGGGCCAATAAGGACGCTCGGGTTCCTCTTCGGCGTTGAGGTGGTAAAGGTTGCCGAAGAACTCGTCGAAACCGTGATTGGTCGGCAGGAATTCGTCTTTGTCGCCCAAGTGGTTCTTGCCGAACTGCCCGGTGGCGTAGCCTTGGGACTTGAGCGCCTGGGCGATGGTGAGGTCACGCTTCTGGATACCGATCGGGGCGCCCGGCACGCCAACCTTGGTCAGGCCGGTGCGCAGTGGTGACTGGCCGGTAATGAACGACGAGCGCCCAGCAGTGCAGCTGTTCTCCGCGTAGTAGTCGGTGAACATCATGCCTTCATGGGCAATGCGGTCGATGTTCGGCGTCTTGTACCCGACCACGCCCATGGAATAGGCACTGATGTTGGTCTGGCCGATGTCATCACCGAAAATCACCAGAATGTTGGGTTTGTCGGCAGCCCCGGCGGTTGCCGACAATGCCATGACCGTTGTCGCCAGCAGGGCGAGTTTCGGCAGCCACTTTTTTATGCGAGTCATCTGACTGGCTCCTTGTTGACGGGCGTCGCAAACAGCGACCGGGCCCGATCTTCAAGCGTCGTCAAAAGGATCGCGCCACCCGTATCAGGTGGCCGGCTACAGGGTTGCGATGTTTTGCTGGTTGACATATCCGTTGCTGCGGTAACGGCGACTTATGATTCCGCTTTTACAGCGGGTTACTTTGAAAAGCGGAACGCCGCCCGGCGCAAAGTAACCAAACGCCCTTGCCCCTTTCGTTCGGTGCCTCGCCTAGGCTCGGCATGCCCTCGCTCCGGTCCTGCTCCGTGGGCCCGCCACAGCAACCGAGGGGGCCTGGTAGCCGACCTGGCTGCGGCAATTACGCATTCCTCCTGTCGGAATGCGATTCCTGTGGGAGCTGGCTTGCCAGCGATGACGGCCTGACAGCCAGCTCTGAACGTCCGGCCAGACCCATTACCCTGTGGGGGCGGGCTTGCCCGCGAAGGCGGAGTATCAGTCGCCACTAATGCTGGATGTGCCGGCGCTTTCGCGAGCAAGCCCGCCCACAGAGGAATGGGTTCAGGCGCAAAATCATGGGTGTCTTCAAGGCCGCCATCGCTGGCAAGCCAGCTCCCACAGGGTGTGAGTCGCTCACGAAATCTGTGTGCATCACAAACCACTGTGGGAGCGGGCTTGCTCGCGAAGGCGGTGACGAGTGGCATGGGGAAGACAGT
>NZ_RCNY01000088.1:0-55156 GCF_004307635.1 Pseudomonas sp. Sample_22 | reverse complement strand
TTCGTCCGCTTCGTTATCCATCACTGCGGACAGCGATTCCTGCAGGGCTTCACGACTCATGGCGTTCCTCTCTTGGCTGTCGCCGCTGTCTTTAGTTTTCCTGCAACAACGGCTGCAGGGCTTTATCGATGGCCTCCCGGGCGCGGAAGATCCGGGAGCGCACGGTGCCCACCGGACATTGCATGACGCTCGCAATGTCCTCGTAACTCAGACCATCGAATTCACGTAAAGTTAAAGCCGTACGCAAATCTTCCGGCAGTTGCTGAATGGTTCGATGGACGGTGCCTTCGATCTCATCCCGCAGCAAAGCCCGTTCTGGCGACTCGAGATCCTTGAGGCCATGATCGCCATCGTAGAACTCTGCATCCTCGGAACTGACATCGCTATCCGGCGGCCGGCGGCCGCGTGAAACCAGATAGTTCTTCGCCGTGTTGATGGCGATGCGGTAAAGCCACGTATAAAACGCGCTGTCTCCGCGAAAATTTCCTAGTGCACGGTAGGCCTTGATAAAGGCTTCCTGTGCCACATCCTGGGCTTCATGGGTGTCGTGCACAAAACGCACGATCAACCCGAGAATTTTGTGCTGGTATTTCAGCACTAGCAGATCGAACGCTCGCTTGTCGCCGCGTTGAACGCGTTCGACCAGCTGCTGATCCTCTTCCTGGGTTAGCATGAACACTCCTCGATAAGCTCGAAGGAGGCTTGCACAACTAAACGTCCGGACTTGCAAACATAGACTCGGGCTTTTCGCAAAAGTTCTCCCCCTCCAGGCAAGTTTCCTGCGGGCTCTGATCGGCACGCACGAAAAACGCAGCGCGAGATTCCCCGGCTGCGCGAATAATCTTGTCATCGGTTTCGCCGGCAAGGATCCAAAGCAGATCCCGCGCTGAAGCCGACACTGTCCCTTGAATCAGGCAACCGTCTATTGATCTTGGGCCTTTGGCAAAAGTTCCAAATATTTATAGCTGCATGATCCGACATTGTGCGACCGTGCGGCGAAAAAGACTGTTAAATCCACGATACAGTTCAGTTGTCGCCAAATCGACCAAAAAAACATCCGACGAAGCGTCAGCTCTTTTCCATCACAGTAGTTTCACAATGCCATATAGGCTCGGCTATTGTGCCGATCCCCCCCTCTATATACTAGTGGGCTGTTCGCGAACCTGACTCGCCTGTCCAGTTGTCCAGCGCCTCCCTGACCCGGGTCGCTTTGAGCGGAATCCTGAAATGAGCCAACAGTTTCAACACGATGTTCTGGTAATTGGCAGCGGTGCTGCCGGCTTGAGCCTGGCGCTGACCTTGCCCGGTCATTTGCGCATCGCTGTCCTGAGCAAAGGCGACCTCGCCAATGGCTCGACATTCTGGGCGCAGGGCGGTGTCGCTGCGGTACTGGATGACACCGATACCGTCGAGTCCCATGTCGATGACACCCTGAATGCCGGGGGCGGCTTGTGTCACGAAGACGCCGTACGCTTCACTGTCGAGCACAGTAAAGAGGCGATTCAATGGCTGATCGACCAAGGCGTACCCTTTACTCGTGATGAGCAATCGACTGTTGAGGACGGCGGATTCGAGTTCCATCTGACCCGCGAAGGTGGACACAGTCATCGACGTATCATCCACGCCGCCGATGCTACCGGTGCGGCGATTTTCAGAACCTTGCTGACCCAGGCCAGGCAACGGCCGAACATCGAACTGCTGGAACAGCGCGTCGCCGTCGATCTGATCACCGAAAAACGCCTGGGCCTTGAAGGCGACCGTTGCCTGGGCGCTTACGTGCTCAATCGTGGTACCGGAGAAGTCGATACCTATGGCGCCCGTTTCGTGATCCTCGCGTCCGGTGGCGCAGCCAAGGTCTACCTTTATACCAGCAACCCCGATGGTGCCTGTGGTGATGGCATTGCCATGGCCTGGCGCTCGGGATGCCGGGTGGCGAACCTGGAATTCAACCAGTTCCACCCGACTTGTCTGTACCACCCGCAGGCCAAGAGTTTCCTGATCACCGAAGCCCTTCGCGGCGAAGGCGCGCATTTGAAGCTGCCTAATGGCGAACGCTTCATGCAGCGATTCGATCCCCGCGCCGAATTGGCGCCCCGGGACATCGTCGCACGGGCCATCGACCATGAGATGAAACGCCTGGGCATTGACTGCGTATATCTGGACATCAGCCACAAATCAGAAGACTTCATCAAGACGCACTTCCCGACTGTCTACGAGCGCTGCCTGGAGTTTTCCATCGACATCACCAAGCAACCGATCCCGGTGGTTCCGGCCGCGCATTACACCTGCGGCGGCGTTATGGTCGACCAGCAAGGTCGCACCGACGTACCCGGGCTGTACGCGATTGGCGAAACCAGCTTCACCGGCCTGCATGGCGCCAACCGCATGGCCAGTAACTCGCTGCTGGAGTGCTTTGTCTACGCGCGCTCGGCGGCTGCGGACATCATTGAGCAGTTGCCGCAGATTTCTGCCCCCATCGCCCTGCCCGCCTGGGATGCGAGCCAGGTAACGGATTCCGATGAAGACGTGATCATTGCGCACAACTGGGATGAGTTGCGTCGGTTCATGTGGGACTACGTCGGCATTGTGCGCACCAACAAGCGTCTGCAACGGGCCCAACACCGGGTGCGGTTGCTGCTCGATGAAATCGACGAGTTCTACAGCAACTATAAAGTCAGCCGCGACCTGATCGAGTTGCGCAACCTGGCTCAGGTGGCCGAATTGATGATTCTGTCAGCCATGGAGCGTAAAGAAAGTCGCGGTCTGCATTACACCCTCGACTATCCGAACATGTTGCCAGTGGCGCTGGACACTATTCTGGTGCCGCCCACCTACGCCGACTGAATTTGAGCCGAACCCGCAGGCGTCGGTGTATATCCGCCGCCTGCGAATCCCGGGGTACGCAAATGGCCCGGATCCGTCGCTCACCTTGCAGGCGAAAACGCAGCACCACCACCCAGGGCAGTGCCAAACTATCGGGCCGCAGCTGCACCGATTGCCACCCCGCCGCCCGATTCCACAACTGCCAGCCATCGGCATCGCGACGCAAGCCCAAAAACGCTTGTGGGTGTGTCAGCAGAATCTGGCGTGGCAGTAGCCGAACGCCATGGAGAAGGCAGCACAAAGCACTCGACACACTGGCCCAGAGCGGTAACTCAAGAAGAAGCAACGAACCCAGTGCGAACAACTGGGCAAAAACGTAAGCCGCCAGCAACTGCCGCGAGGCATGCCAGCGGCATTCGAAAGAATTACTTGGGCTGGACACGATCCAGGATCATGCGAACCATGCGCTGAAGCTCCGGATCTTCCGATTCGTTGCGCTCCATGAACCAGCCGAACATGTCCTGATCCTCGCATTCCAGCAAGCGGACGTACAACGCACGATCCACCTCGTTCAGACTTGCGTAAACCTCTTTCACAAACGGCACCAGCAACACGTCAAGTTCAAGCATGCCGCGGCGGCTGTGCCAGTAGAGGCGATTCAGTTCAACATCTTCGACCATGGAGCGCTCCTCAAATAGGCCGCAAGTATACAGCCCCGCGCTTCGCCGAACAGTCGGCTTTGGTCGGGCACCGGCGATCCTTTGTGAACTACCCATTTCGAAGGCGCCCCCTTATCATGTCCCCCAGACTCTTTAACCCTGCGATGACCCATGGCCGATTCTGCTTTTTTCTGCACGCTGTCTCATGAAGGTGTTCTGGCGGTCCGCGGCGCGGACGCCGGCAAGTTCCTGCAAGGCCAATTGACCTGCAACCTCAATTACCTGAGCGACACACAGTCCAGCCTCGGCGCGCGCTGTACCCAGAAAGGCCGGATGCAATCGAGCTTCCGTATCCTGCTCGAAGGTGACGGCGTGTTGCTGGCCATGGCCAGTGAACTGCTGGAACCTCAATTGGCGGACCTGAAAAAATACGCTGTGTTCTCCAAGTCCAAGCTGACTGACGAAAGTGCTGCCTGGATTCGTTTCGGCATCGAGCATGGCGATGCTGCAATAAAGAGCCTCGGGCTCGACCTGCCGGCAGAAACCGACAGTGTTGTGCGTCACGACGGTTTGATCGCCATTCGCATTTCACCCGAGCGCGCCGAACTCTGGGTCGCTGCCGATCAAGCCGACATCATCAAGGGAAAGCTGTCCGCCATGCTGGCCGAAAGCGACTTGAATCAGTGGCTGCTGGGCCAGGTCCGTGCAGGGATCGGCCAGGTCATGCCCGGTACCCGCGAGCTGTTCATTCCGCAGATGCTCAATCTGCAAGCTGTCGGTGGCGTGAGTTTCAAAAAAGGCTGTTACACCGGTCAGGAAATCGTTGCCCGGATGCAGTACCTGGGCAAACTCAAGCGTCGACTCTATCGCGTGAAACTGGATGCCAGCGACCTGCCTGAGCCCGGTACCCAACTGTTCTCCCCAAGTCACAACAGTTCAATCGGTGAAGTGGTGCTGGCAGCCCGTGGCGAAAACCACATTGAACTGTTGGCCGTATTGCAAGCCGAAGCTGCAGAAGGTGGCGATATTCATGTGGGTGCAATTGACGGCCCTGCGCTGCACTTGCTCGACCTGCCTTATCAACTGGACCGTGACCGCGAAATCCAGCGTTGAACGCAGTACTTTTTTGCGACACCTAGAGAAACTAAATGATTGAGCTGGCGGAAAAGGTCCAACAGGATTTGGTTGAGGCCATCGATAACGATGACCTGGTTCTGCCGACATTACCGGAAGTGGCGTTGCAGATTCGCAAGGCCGCTGAAGACCCGGAAATCAGTATCAGCAGTTTGAGCAAAGTCATCGGCCGTGATACGGCGCTGTCGGCGCGCCTGATCAAAGTGGTCAACAGCCCGCTGCTACGCGCAACCCAGGAAGTCACTGATCTGCACACGGCAATCACCCGCCTGGGCATCAACTACAGCAGCAATCTGGCGATTGGCCTGGTCATGGAGCAGATCTTCCATGCCCGCTCCGAGGTGGTGGAACAGAAAATGCGCGATGTCTGGCGCAAGAGCCTGGAAATCGCCGGCGTCAGTTATGCGCTGTGCCGCAGCTACACCCAGCTCAAACCCGATCAGGCAGCCCTTGGCGGACTGGTGCATCAAATCGGTGTGTTGCCGATCCTGACGTATGCCGAAGACCACTACGAACTCTTGTCCGATCCGGTCAGCCTCAACCATGTGATCGAGCGCATTCATCCGCTGCTCGGCGACAAACTTCTGAGGGTCTGGGAGTTTCCGGAATTGCTGGTACAGGTGCCACTGCTGTATCAGAACTTCAAGCGCCAATCAGCCCAGATCGATTATGTCGACTTGGTGCAAGTTGCCAGCCTGTATTGCCACAAAGATACCGATCACCCGATTTCACGCATCGATCCTTTCAGCGTTCCGGCCTTCGTCAAACTCGGGATCGATCCGGACAACAAGGCTATGTGTGCTGATTTGGAAGAAACGCGCTCGATGTTTTACTGAAAGCTGCGCGGGCAAGCCTCACTCCTACACGATTTCCACCGTCTTGCAGGAGCGAGGCTTGCCCGCGAACACTCCAGAACAGATGCCATCACTCCCCGGCAATGAAACTCACCCGAACTTTCAACCCTGCATGCTCACCATCATGCAGGCTGATCTGCGCCAGGTGTGCGCGGCAGATCTCGCCGACAATCGCCAGTCCCAAACCTGATCCGGCCACTTGCTGGTTGCGTCGATAAAAACGTTCGAATACTCGCTCGCGCTCAGCCAGCGGTATTCCGGGGCCATCGTCCTCGACTTCCAGTACCGCTGGTGCCGAGACTCTCAAAATAACGTTGCCGCCCGGCGGCGTGTGGGCCAGTGCGTTGTCCACCAGATTGCTCAACAACTCGTTAAGCAGGGTCGGCTCCCCACGCAACCAGACCGGCTCGTCCGCCTCCAGCGCCAGCGCTACGCCGCGTTTGTGGGCCAGCGGTGCCATGGCCATGCCAAGCTCTCGCGCCAATTGACTGAGATCGAGCAATTGCGCGCCGCCCTCGGCAATCGCCCGGGCACCGTTTTCGACCCGCGCCAGCGAGAGCAGTTGGTTAGCCAGATGAGTCAGGCGATCTGTGCCCTGCGCCGCGGTTTCCAGTGTGCTGCGCCAGGTTTGTGGCTCGTCCGAACGCAAGCCCAGCTCAAGCCGCGCCTTGAGCGCCGCCAACGGGGTGCGCAGCTCGTGGGCGGCATCGGCAATGAATTGCGCCTGACGCTCGAATTGTCCACGCAGACGTTCGGTAAAGTGATTGAGCGCACGCACCAACGGCCACAATTCGTGTTGCACTTCAACCAGCGGCAACGGCCGCAGATCATCGGGCTGACGCTCCTCGACCGCCGTGCGCAAGCGCTCCAGCGGACGCAGTGCGGCGCTCACCGCGAACCAGACGATCATCAGCGCCCCGACGGCCAACATGCCCAGACGCAGCAAAGTGTCTGCCGCCAGGCTGCGAGCCATGCTTACCCGCGCTTCATCGGTTTCCGCCACGCGGATTTCCGCCATGCCGTTCATGTTAGGTTCGCTGACAGCCTTGAGCAGGCTGACGACCCGCACGTTCTGCCCCCGATACGTCGCGTTATAGAACCGCGCCAGCGCCGGGTAATCATCGGTGCGCGGGGTTCCGGGCGGAGGAGCCGGAAGGTTTTCGTAGCCGGAAATCAGGTTTTGATGGATATCGTTGACCAAATAGAAAATCCGCCCGGCACTGTCGTAGGCGAAGGTGTCGAGGGCCACGTAGGGCACGTCGAGACTCAGAGAGCCATCGCGCTCGGAGAGACCCGCAGCGATGGTCCGCGCCGAGGCCAGCAGCGTTCGGTCATAGGCGGTATCGGCGGCCTCGCGACCGTTCCAGTACGCGCTCAAACCACTGGCCAGCATCAATACCACCAGCAGCAATGCCAGATTCCACAGCAACCGCCAGCGCAGACTGCTGGGTTTATGCATCGCGGCTTTCCAGCAAATAGCCGAGGCCGCGGAAGGTCACGATGGCAACCGGCTGGCCGTCGAGTTTCTTGCGCAAACGGTGCACGTAGATTTCGATGGCGTCGGGGCTGGCCTCTTCGTCGAGGCCGAACACCTGGGAGGCCAGTTGCTCCTTGCTCATCACCCGCCCCGGACGGGCGATCAGTGCCTCAAGCACAGCTTGCTCGCGCGAGGTCAGGGTCAGCAGCTCCTCGGCGAGCGTGAAGCGCCGGGTCTCCAGATCGTAGGCCAGCACGCCGCAGCGTTGCAGGCGTTCACCACCCAGCACACTGCGGCGCAGCAGGGCCTTGACCCGCGCTTCGAGCTCGGTCAACTCGAACGGTTTGGCCAGGTAATCATCGGCGCCAAGGTTGAGGCCATGCACCCGATCCTTCACGTCGCTGCGCGCCGTCAGCATCAACACCGGCAGATTCTTGCCCCTTGCGCGCAAGCGTGCGAGGACTTCGAAGCCGTCCATGCGCGGCAATCCGACATCGAGGATCGCCATGGCGTATTCCTCGCTGCCCAACGCCAGATCGGCC
Organism: Pseudomonas sp. Sample_22; assembly: GCF_004307635.1. Taxonomy (NCBI): domain Bacteria; kingdom Pseudomonadati; phylum Pseudomonadota; class Gammaproteobacteria; order Pseudomonadales; family Pseudomonadaceae; genus Pseudomonas; species Pseudomonas sp. Sample_22. Next base: position 47,667 of record NZ_RCNY01000088.1, on the reverse strand, counting down.
GCCACGCCGTCGTGCAGCACATCCACGGTCAAACCGGTGCTCTTGAGCGCCTGGGCGACACTTTCGGCGAGCTGCAGATGGTCTTCGACGAGCAGAACACGCATGGATCTTTTCCTCATTCAGGGATGGTCGACACCATTCTTTGGCGCGGAGTTTACAGCGGCATCCGTCGCTGTGAAGCCTGAACAACCGTGAAAGTCTTCTGAAAGGTTAGCGAAAGGTTGGGCCGTTAGAGTCGGGCGACGGATGGTTTCGTCTGCCTGCCATCCAATCGTGCTTTGAAATGTAGCTCCCGAAAAACGCCTCGATGCGTTTTCGACAATAAGAACAATAACCGAGGTACCCAATCATGTTGTCGAACCAACATCAGGCTTGCACGCCCCGCCCCATCGCTCACTCCCCATCGTATACCTTCGCCAGCGCCGAACCCGGCTGCACCGCGCGTAACTGCCGCACCTGAATCATCCCCAAAAACAAAAACTCCTGTGGAGACAAAAATGAATCGATCAATGCGCCGTCTCGCCCTCGCCGCCAGCTGCATGCTGTTCGCCGGTCAACTGATGGCCGAACCCAAACGTCCGGAATGCATCGCTCCGGCCTCCCCGGGTGGTGGTTTCGACCTGACCTGCAAACTGGCACAGAGCGCGCTGGTCAATGAAAAATTGCTGACCAAGCCCATGCGTGTGACCTACATGCCCGGCGGTGTCGGCGCGGTGGCTTACAACGCGGTGGTCGCCCAACGCCCGGCCGATGCCGGCACGCTGGTGGCATGGTCCAGTGGTTCGCTATTGAACCTGGCACAAGGCAAGTTCGGGCGTTTCGATGAAACCAATGTGCGCTGGCTCGCCGCTGTCGGCACCAGCTACGGTGCCATCGCGGTGAAAAGCGATTCGCCCTACAAGACACTCGACGATCTGGTGCAGGCTCTAAAGAAAGATCCGAGCAAAGTGGTGATCGGTTCCGGCGGCACCGTGGGCAGCCAGGACTGGATGCAAACCGCGCTGATCGCCAAAGCCGCCGGGATCAACCCGCGTGACCTGCGTTACGTCGCCCTCGAAGGCGGCGGAGAAATCGCCACCGCCCTGCTCGGTGGTCACATCCAGGTCGGCAGCACCGACATCTCCGACTCCATGCCGCACATCCAGAGCGGCGACATGCGCCTGCTGGCGGTGTTCTCCGACAAGCGCCTGGACGAGCCGGAAATGAAAGACATTCCTACCGCTCGCGAACAAGGCTACGACATCGTCTGGCCAGTGGTTCGTGGTTTCTACCTGGGGCCGAAAGTCAGCGACGAAGACTACGCCTGGTGGAAGGACTCCTTCGACAAACTGCTCGCTTCACCCGAGTTCGCCAAGCTGCGCGATCAGCGTGAGCTGTTCCCGTTCGCCATGACCGGCCCGGAACTGGACACCTACGTGAAGAAGCAAGTTGCGGACTACAAAGTGCTGGCCAAAGAGTTCGGCCTGATCCAGTGATCGCCTCTGTCTAGTGGCCGCGACTCCGTTTGGCGGAGTCGCGGCACAGGAGTTCCTCATGCTCTTACAACGCATTTTTGCTTCGGTGCTGTTGCTGGTCTGCCTGAGCCTGGTGGCGATGGCCCTACCTTATCAGGCACCTTTTTCCTACGAGCCGATCGGCCCGCGGGCCTTTCCGCTGTTGATGCTCGGGCTGATGGGCCTGGCGCTGGTTTACATGGTGTATCGCCCCTCGCCAATCAAGCACACCGATGAAGATCCGCCGATGGATCGCGAGACCTTGACCAAGATTGCTGTCTGCGTGCTGTTGCTGCTGGTTTTCGCCGGGCTGTTCGAACCGTTGGGCTTCATCCTCAGCAGCATGCTGGTTGGGATTCCGCTGGCCCGCCTGTACGGCGGACGCTGGTTGCCGGGCGCAGTCATCATCAGCTTGATGAGCGTCGGCCTGTACCTGCTGTTCGACAAAGTCATGGACGTGCCACTGCCACTGGGCCTGCTCGACGTTCTGGAGAACTGATATGGATACGCTTGGTTATTTGAGTCACGGCTTCGGTGTCGCGCTAACCCCTTACAACCTGGTGACTGCACTGAGCGGCACATTGATTGGCACCGTTGTCGGTCTGCTTCCCGGCCTGGGTCCGATCAACGGGGTGGCGCTACTGATCCCGATCGCGTTTGCATTGGGTCTGCCACCAGAGTCGGCACTGATCCTTCTGGCGGCGGTTTACCTGGGTTGCGAATATGGCGGTCGGATCAGTTCGATCCTGTTGAACATCCCGGGCGAAGCCTCGACCGTCATGACCACCCTCGATGGCTATCCGATGGCCCGCCAGGGTCTGGCCGGAGTGGCCTTGTCTCTATCGGCATGGAGTTCGTTCATCGGCGCCTTCATCGCCACCTGCGGGATGGTGGTGTTCGCGCCCATGCTGGCGAAGTGGGCGATCGCCTTCGGCCCCGCGGAATACTTCGTGCTGATGGTGTTTGCGATTGTCTGCCTTGGCGGCATGGCGGGTGATCGGCCGCTCAAGACGTTTATCGCGGCGCTGATCGGCCTGTTCCTGTCGACCGTCGGCATTGATGCCAACAGCGGTGTCTACCGGTTCACCGGCGACAACATCCACCTCACCGACGGCATTCAATTCGTGGTGCTGGTGCTGGGTCTGTTCTCCATCAGCGAAATCCTGTTGCTGCTGGAAAAAACCCACCGAGGCCAGGAAGCCTTCCAGGCGACCGGCCGGATGCTGTTCAACTTCAAGGAAGCCGCTTCGGTGTTCTGGGTGAACATGCGTTGCGGGGTGCTCGGCTTCATCATGGGCGTGCTGCCGGGGGCTGGTGCGACGCTGGCCAGCGCCGTGGCCTACATGACCGAGAAACGCATCGCAGGCCCCGGCGGAAAATTCGGTCAAGGCGACAAGCGTGGCCTGGCTGCACCGGAAACCGCCATTGGCGCAGAGGCTTGCGGTGCTCTGGTGCCGATGCTGACGCTTGGCGTTCCCGGCTCGGGCACCACGGCAGTTATGATTGGCGCGCTATCGCTGTACAACATCACGCCCGGCCCGCTGCTGTTTCAACAGCAACCAGACATCGTCTGGGGCCTGATCGCTTCTTTGTTCATCGCCAACATCATGCTGGTGATCCTGAACATCCCGATGATTCGCATCTTCACCAAAATCCTTGCCGTACCGAACTGGGCGCTGGTGCCGATGATCGCCATCATCACCGCCATTGGCGTGTACGCCGTACACGCCACGACCTTCGATCTGTTCCTGATGATCGGCATCGGTATTTTCGGTTACATCCTGCGCAAGCTGGACTTCCCGTTATCGCCGGTTTTGCTGGGTTTCATCCTCGGTGGTTTGATGGAGCAGAATCTTCGTCGGGCTTTGTCGATTTCCAACGGTTCGCTGGATATTCTCTGGTCGAGCGGTATCACCGTCGGTGTCTGGGGGTTGATCGTGGTCATGTTGCTGGTGCCGATTGTACGCATCTGGCGCAAGCGCTCCGTTGCGCAACGCGCTATCGCCGATGTCTGATCGGTCCCCCTTCAAGCTTTGGTGGGGAACCCCGCTGGTCGGCCTGCTGGGCGGTTATCTCGCCAGCCAGGTCGGCTGGCCTTTGCCGTGGATGGTCGGCTCGTTGCTGGCGATCATCCTCGTGCGCTGCCTGACGCCGTGGCAACTGGCCGAAATCCCTGGCGGACGCAAGTGCGGCCAGTGGATCGTCGGCATCGGTATTGGCCTGCACTTCACCCCGGTGGTGATGGAACAGGTACTGAGTCATTTCGGTTTGATTTTCTTTGGTGCGTTGGTGACCAGCCTGTCGGCCGTGGTCGGTGTCTGGTTGATGCGGCGTACCGGTGAAGATCGCGCCACCGCATTTTTCTCCAGCATGCCGGGCGGCTCCGGGGAGATGGTCAACCTCGGCGCCCGCAACGGCGCAGTGCTCAGCCGTGTTGCGGCGGGACAAAGCTTGCGCGTGCTGGTCGTCGTACTGTGTGTCCCGGCAGCGTTCAAATACCTGATGGGCGACGGTGCGCCGATTTCCCACGCTGGCAGCATCGATTGGCGCTGGCTGGCGATTCTGTTTCCCGCAGGAGCGTTGGCCGCCTGGATTTGGGAGCGCCTGCGTCAACCCAATCCGTGGCTGTTCGGACCGTTGCTGGTCAGTGCGGCGGTGAGTATCGGTTGGGATTTGCACATCGGCTTGCCCAACGGCGGCAGCCAGATCGGCCAATGGTTGATCGGCAGCGGTCTGGGCTGTCACTTCAACCGGCAGTTTTTCCGTCGCGCGCCTTCATTCATGGGCCGGACCTTGATCGGCACGGTGCTGACCATGTTGATCGCCACGGCAGCGGCACTGGGCTTGAGTGCGCTGACCCACCTGGATCTGCGTTCGCTGACGTTGGGCATGATGCCGGGCGGGATTGCCGAAATGAGCCTGACGGCGGAGACCCTGCAATTGTCGGTGCCGCTGGTGACGGCGATGCAGGTGATGCGGTTGTTGTTTGTGTTGTTTCTGGCGGAGCCGTTGTTCAAGTATTGGAACCGAAACCCGGATTCAGACTGATGGACCTGTGGCGAGGGAGCTTGCTCCCTCGCCACAAGGGCCCGTGGGGCAATCATCAAATTGGCGGTAACCGCCACTCGATCGGCGTCTCGCCATTCTGCTCGAGAAACTTGTTGGTTCGGCTGAAGTGCCCGCAACCAAGAAACCCGCGATAGGCCGACAGCGGAGACGGGTGCACCGAGGTCAACACCAGATGTTTGGTGGCGTCGATCAGCTTCTGTTTGCTCTGCGCATGAGCGCCCCACAGCATGAACACCAGGTGCGGCTGCTGCTGGCTGACCACTTCGATGATCCGATCGGTGAAAAACTGCCAGCCCTTGTCCTTGTGCGCATTGGCGTTGGCGCGCTCGACAGTCATGGTGGTGTTGAGCATCAGTACGCCCTGCTCGGCCCAACTCTGTAGATAACCGTGGTTGGGGATGTCGATGTTCAGGTCACGCTTCAACTCTTTGTAGATGTTCACCAGCGAGGGCGGCGCCGGCACGCCCGGTTGCACCGAGAAACACAAACCATGGGCCTGGCCCGGGCCGTGGTACGGGTCCTGGCCGAGAATCACGACTTTGACCTTGTCCAGCGGCGTGGAATTGAGTGCGTTGAAAATCATCGGACCCGGTGGATAGATCTCCTTGCCGGCCGCCCGCTCCTGTTGCAGAAAGTTTCGCAACTCCGTCATGTAAGGCTGGTCGAATTCGGCACGCAGGGCCTCCTTCCAGCTCGGTTCGAGTTTGATACGGTCGTCAGCAGTCATGGTTACATCCGGCAAAAACAATGGGGCGAACCCTAGGAAAGCACACCTCGCTTGTCAATTGATCTGACACAGATCCGGCACTTTCCTACACAGCGATCATACTTAACCCTCAAATTCCCGATCGAGGTCACGATGAATCTGCACTTCGAAGAACTCACCGGCACCGACGGCGCCCGCATCGGCATTGCCACGCTGGATGCCGAAAAGTCGCTGAACGCACTGTCCTTGCCCATGATCAACGCCTTGCGCGACCGACTGGATGCCTGGGCCAAAGAGCCACAAATCGTTTGCGTGCTGCTGCGTGGCAACGGTGCCAAAGCCTTTTGCGCCGGTGGCGAGGTACGCAGCCTGGTAGATGCCTGCCGGGCCCATCCGGGCGAAGTGCCGCCTCTGGCCGCGAACTTCTTCTCAGCGGAATATCGCCTGGACTTCAGCCTGCACACCTATCCGAAACCGTTGATCTGTTGGGGCCATGGTTATGTGCTCGGCGGCGGCATGGGCCTGCTGCAGGGCGCGAGCATTCGTATTGTCACGCCGAGCAGTCGACTGGCCATGCCTGAAATCACCATCGGCCTGTACCCCGACGTAGGCGCCAGTTGGTTCCTGTCGCGCCTGCCGGGCAAGCTCGGATTGTTTCTCGGCCTGACCGGCGCCCACATGAATGCGCGCGATGCGATTGATCTGGACCTGGCCGATCGCTTCCTGCTCGATGAACAGCAGGCAGATTTGATCGAAGGTCTGCTGCAATTGAACTGGCAGGAACAGACGCCGATGCAACTCAACAGTCTGCTCAAGGCCTTGCAGCAGGAAGCCGTTGCGCAAATGCCCGAGCCTCAGTGGCTGCCGCGGCGCCAGCGCATCGATGAATTATTGGATGTCAGTGATGTGCGCTGCGCATGGAAGGCGATCAGCCCATTGCGTGATGACGCCGATCCGTTGCTCAGTCGCGCCGCCCGGACCATGAGCGAAGGCTCACCTCTGACCGCTCACCTGGTCTGGGAACAGATCGCCCGCGCCCGACATCTGTCACTGGCCGAAGTCTTTCAGATGGAATACACGCTAAGCCTCAACTGCTGCCGGCATCCGGAGTTCAGCGAAGGCGTACGCGCGCGGTTGATCGACAAGGACCAGAAACCGCACTGGCACTGGCCGGACATCAATAACGTGCCTGAAACGGTGGTGGAAGCGCACTTCCACAAGGCTTGGGAGGGGCGGCATCCGTTGGCGGATCTTTCCCAGTTCTGAACGAACTGTGGGAGCGAACTTGCTCCCACAGATTTTCTCATTAGACGCAATGATCAGCGGTGATTGCCCCGGCCGTCCCGATCACCGCGCCCGTTATGGTCACCTCGACCGCGATAGTTGTCGTTACGCCCGCCATGGCCCCGATTATTGCTGTCCCAGCCACCACGGTCACGTCCATCCCAACCACCACGGTTGCGGCCATCCCAGCCATGACTCTGATGCGCCCGGTAGTCGGGGCGCGACTGATAGTGGCGCGGCGCCGTCTGGTAGTAGCGCGGTGCGGGTTGGTAGGTCCGCGGCTGCGAGTAATAGCGCGGCGTTGGTTTGTAATATCGCGCAGGAGGCGCGTAGTAACGGGCGGGTGGCGAGTAATAACCGCCATTGGAATAGTAACGATCGCCCCCGGCGTAGTAGCCCGGCGCTGGCGAGGTATACACCTCGGAACTGTAGTAGCTGACGCCTCCATCGGAATAAGGCACGCATGCACCCAGGGATAAGCCCGACACAGCAATCAAAAGCACTCGACGCAGCATTTTTAGACAGAGCATAGCGGCCTCCTGGACCGCGAGTGAGCCGCACCAGCGACGCTGGCGGGCGACAGTCAATGATTCGGCGACTGTCGAAAGATCAGACATCGAATTCCGAATCCGGTGCGTCCCAGCAACAAGTTGAAACATCTGCCCGATGAAAGGTTTTTCATCCATTCACGCGCTGATTAGTGGTGACCATGGCGATATCCACCGCCGTAATGCCGAGGCCCGTGCCCGCCCCAGTAGTAATAGCGGTAGCCACCATAGAAGCGCGGACCGCCGTAGTAATAGCGTGGGCCGTAATAGTAGGAATAAGGTGAATAACCAGGGTAGTAATAAGGCGAGGAGTACACGTCGTAGGAGCCGGTGTAGTAATAACAACCGGTCAACCCGAGCCCCAAAAATGCACCGAGCAACAGTCGACGAAACATGGCGGCCTCCTGAAAGACCCACAATCGGAGCAGGCCCGACTGACTCCTGTTTTGACTGAAATTCCCTCACGGAGTGCCGGATTGCAGTGACCTTCGGATCAGCGGCCGCCCGCGCCACATCTCAGTGCATCGACGCACCATCTCAAAGCAGCCCGCCCCTCGCGCACTCACCGAAGATGTTGCACGCCCCTACGCTAGAGGCCTTCTACGGACTTGGCACGGGTCTCGCTTTAGCAATCGCGTGCAGGAGTCATCACAGGTTCGCGGCACCACAATTTGCAAATGGCTGACTAGGGTTCCGGCTCGCAAGTGCGAGTGACTGGTCCGAGAGTTGGCGACCTCCAGTTGAGGTTACACGGCGGGACAAAAGCCCGGGAGACAAGCCACCGTTCGCGGTGCCGCGTTGACTCCTGCCCGCCCTTATCAACTGGAGATTCCGAAATGTCCCGACTACGTTTCCCCGCCTTGCTCGCCGCCGCGTTTGCAGCGTTGCTCAGCAGCCAATCCCAGGCCGCCCAGAAAGACCACTTCAGCGTTTGCTGGACGATTTATGCCGGCTGGATGCCCTGGGAATACGCCGGCAGCCAAGGCATCGTCGATAAATGGGCGAAGAAGTACGGCATCAAGATCGATGTGGTGCAGCTCAACGACTACGTCGAATCCATCAACCAGTACACCGCAGGCCAGTTCGACGGCTGCACCATGACCAACATGGATGCGCTGACCATTCCGGCCGCTGGCGGCGTCGACAGCACCGCGCTGATCGTCAGCGATTTCTCCAACGGCAACGACGGCATCGTGCTTAAAGGCGAAGGCAAGAAAGTCGCCGACCTCAAGGGCATGGACGTCAATCTGGTCGAGCTCTCGGTGTCCCACTACCTGCTGGCCCGGGCCTTGGATTCGGTGGATCTCACCGAGAAAGACCTGAAAGTGGTCAACACCTCGGACGCCGATATCTCGGCGGCCTTCAACACCGATCAGGTCAACGCCGTCACCACCTGGAACCCGATGCTCTCGGACATCAAGGCCAAACCTGCGGTGACCGAAGTTTTCAACTCCAGCCAGATCCCCGGGGAAATCATGGACATGATGGTGGTCAACAGCGCCACCCTCAAAGACAACCCGGCCTTGGGCAAAGCCCTGACCGGCGCCTGGTTCGAAGTGGTCGAGCTGATGAACGCGAAAAACGCCGCCGGCAAGGCTGCCCTTGAGCACATGGCCAAGGCTTCGGGCACCGACCTTGCGGGTTTCCAGGCGCAACTGGACACCACCAAATTGTTCGCCACCCCGCAAGAAGCCCTGGCCTTCAGCACCAGCAAGCAACTGCCGGAAACCATGCGCAAGGTCGCCGAGTTCTCCTTCCAGCACGGCTTGCTGGGTGAAGGCGCCAAGGACACCAGCGCGGTCGGCATGGCCTTCGCCAATGGCGTGACCAGCGGCGACAAGGGCAACCTCAAGCTGCGTTTCGACCCCAGCTACGTGCAGATGGCCGCTGACGCCAAGTTGTAAAAAGAGGACTTGGCCATGCGCCTGATCAATCGTCACCCGGATCGCCCGAGTCGCCTGTTGCTGGTGATCCTGCCATTCGCCCTGGTGCTGTTCGCCTACTTCATGGGGTCGGCCGAGCGACTGGCGGACAACCCCAATGACAAGCTGCTGCCCAGCGCCGTGCAAATGACCGACGCGGTAAAACGCCTGGCCTTCGCTGCTGACAGCCGCACGGGCGACTACCTGCTGTGGCAAGACACCGCCTCCAGCCTGCGTCGCCTGGCCATCGGCCTGGGCATCAGCGCCGTGGCCGCGCTGTGCCTGGGCATCGCGGCGGGCACCCTGCCGCTGTTCGGGGCGCCGTTGTCGCCATTGCTGACGGTGTTGTCGATGGTGCCACCGCTGGCGATCCTGCCGATCCTGTTCATCGTTTTCGGCTTGGGCGAGTTGTCGAAAGTGATGCTGATCGTGATCGGCATCACCCCGGCACTGGCCCGGGACCTGGAACAACGCGCCCGGGAAATCCCCGTGGAACTGCTGATCAAGGCCCAGACCCTCGGCGCTTCAACCTGGACCTTGATGCTGCGAGTGGTACTGCCGCAATTGCTGCCACGGCTGCTGATCTCGTTGCGCTTGATGCTCGGTTCGGCGTGGCTGTTCCTGATTGCGGCCGAAGCCATCGCTTCCACCGACGGTCTGGGCTACCGGATTTTCCTGGTGCGCCGCTACCTGGCAATGGACGTGATCCTGCCCTACGTGGTGTGGATTACCCTGCTCGCCTGGCTGATGGACTGGGCTCTGAAACGCCTGACCCAACGCGCTTTCCCCTGGTACGAAGGAGCGCGCGCATGAGCTTCATCACGGTTAAAAATGTCTGGCAGCAATACGCCGATCAGGTGGTGCTCGAAGGCCTGAACCTGAGCGTCAGTGAGGGTGAGTTCTGCACGTTGGTCGGCGCGTCCGGTTGCGGTAAATCGACGTTCCTGCGCTTGCTGCTCGGCCAGGAAAAAGCCAGTCGCGGCGAAATCCTGCTGGATGGCCAGGCCTTGGCCGGTGAGCCGGATGCCAGCCGTGGCGTGGTGTTCCAGCGCTACTCGGTGTTCCCACACTTGAGCGTGCTGGACAACGTCGCTCTCGGCCTCGAACTGCCCCGCTCGCCCTTGCTGGGGCGTTTGTTCGGCAGCGCCAAAAAGGCTGCCCGCGAGCAAGCCGCCGTGCTATTGCACAAAGTTGGTCTCGGGCACTCGCTGGACAAGTACCCGGCGCAGCTCTCCGGTGGCATGCAGCAACGCCTGGCCATCGCCCAAGCGCTGATCATGAAGCCCCGGGTGTTGCTGCTCGACGAACCCTTCGGCGCACTCGATCCGGGCATCCGCAAAGACATGCACGCCTTGCTGCTGGAGCTGTGGCGCGAGACCCAACTGACCGTGTTCATGGTCACCCACGACCTGAGCGAAGGCTTCAGCCTCGGCACCCGCTTGCTGGTCTTCGACAAGGTCCGCCTCGATCCGCATGCCCCAGGCGCTTATGGCGCCCGCATCACCTACGACATCCCTTTGAACACTGACCGCCGCACCACCCGTGCCGCCGTCGATGCCTTGCCGATGCAACTGGCAAGCGCGCTTCGAACCGCTTGAGAGGACTTCCGCATGACTGATTCGACCCAACTGTTCCCGCCCTTCGCCGAAGAAACGCTCCCCGGTGGCGGCCATCGCTCCTTCGTCCTGAAGCGTGGCCAACTGCTGCGCCTGACCGACCTTCGCGGCGGCGCCAACGTCAGCCTGACGCTGCTCAACGCCAACGAAAAAACCGAGCGCCTGAACCTGCCCGACAGCCTCAAATGCCAGCACACCGCCAAGCTCACCGCCGGTCATTGCCTGTATTCGGACATGGGCCGCGTGCTGGCCGCCATCACCGCCGACACCTGCGGCTGGAGCGACAGTCTCGGCGGCGTTCTCTGTGCTGAAGAAGTCGCGGAAAAATACGGCGCCGGGCGCTACCAGGAACTGCGCAATGGCTTCTTCCGCAACGGCACCGACAACCTGTTGGTGGAACTGGGCAAATGGGGTCTGGGCCTGTCGGCCTTGCTGATGACCCTCAACCTGTTCAGTCGCGTCAACGTCGATGACGGCGGGCACTTCCACTTTGTCGAGGGCAATTCCAGGGCCGGCGATTACATCGAGTTGTACGCACCGATGGACACGCTGGTGGTGCTCACCGCGCTGCAACATCCGATGGACCCTTCGCCCGAGTACGCACCGAAACCACTGAAGCTCAGCTGGATGAACGCCGACGCCAGCGTCGCCGAACATTGCCGCACCTCGCGCCCGGAAAACGAGCGCGGCTTCATCAACACCGACCGTTTGTTTGCCTGAGGATCGCTGCCATGTCACTCGCTCTCATCAACACTGAAAAGCAGCCGGAAAACGCGATCTACCGCGCCACCATCCCCGCCGGTGAACCCTGGCTGATGGAGGTCAAGGCCGGCCAGACCTTGCGCATTCTCGACCTCGAAGGCAACCAGGCGGTCGATACTCTGTTCTACAGCGTTGCCAACCCCAGGGAACGCTACGACGTACAGCGCACCCTGCGCCGGCAGAACAGCGTGTACCTGAGTACCGGCAGCGTGCTGTATTCCAACCTCGGCAAGCCGATGCTGACCATCGTCGCCGACACCTGCGGGCGTCATGACACCCTCGGCGGCGCGTGTGCACAAGAGAGCAACACCGTGCGTTACGCCCTGGAAAAACGCTACATGCACAGCTGCCGCGACAACTACCTGCGCGCTTGCGTCCACGACGGACGACTGGGCAAGGGCGACATCGGGCCGAACATCAATTTCTTCATGAATGTACCGGTCACCGCCGACGGCGGGCTGACCTTCGAAGACGGGATTTCCGCACCAGGCAAATACGTCGATCTGCGTGCCGAGATGGACGTGATCGTGCTGATCTCCAACTGCCCGCAACTGAACAACCCGTGCAACGCCTACAACCCGACCCCTGCGGAGCTGCTGGTATGGAACTGAAATTTTCGCGGTTGCGCCGTTGGTTGTTTGCCCTGTGCCAGGCCCGTTCCGGGCAGTGCCTGAAATCTCCAGACCACCGCTAACCCTGTGGGAGCGGGCTTGCCCGCGATGAGGCCAACACATTGCACATTGATGGCGACTGACCCATCGCTATCGCTGGCAAGCCAGCTCCCACAGGAGTCGGTGCTGGTCTGAAGAGAATTGATTCTGCCGCTGGGGACGACCTCGGCGCTTATCGAAAAACTGCGGGACGGCCCGCATCCCCTTCAGGGGTTATGCCATGTTCGAAAAAGTCCTGATCGCCAACCGTGGCGCCATTGCCTGTCGCATCCTGCGTACCCTGCGCGAACTGCACGTCCAGGGCGTTGCCGTGTACTCCGAAGCCGATGCCGCCAGCCTGCACATCCTGCAAGCCGATGAGGCCCACAGCCTCGGCGAAGGTGCCGCCGCCGGCACGTATCTGGCGGTCGACAAAATCCTCGCCATCGCCAAATCCACGGGCGCCACGGCGATCCATCCCGGCTATGGCTTTCTGTCGGAAAACGCTGCGTTCGCCGAAGCCTGCGCAGCCGCCGACATCGCCTTCATCGGCCCGACGCCGGAGCAACTGCGGGTGTTCGGCCTCAAGCACACCGCCCGTGCACTGGCCAGACAACACGGCGTGCCGATGCTCGAAGGCACCGAACTGCTCGACAGCCTCGACGCCGCCCTGCTCGCCGGTGAACAGGTCGGCTACCCGGTGATGCTCAAAAGCACCGCCGGCGGTGGCGGCATCGGCATGCGGGTGTGCCGCAGTGCAGCCGAGTTGAGCGAGTCCTTCGAAGCGGTCAAACGCCTGGGGCAGAACAATTTCAGCGATGCCGGTGTGTTCATCGAGAAGTACATCCAGCGTGCCCGCCACTTGGAAGTGCAAGTGTTCGGCGATGGTTGTGGTGAAGTGATCGCCCTCGGTGTACGTGACTGCTCGGTACAGCGGCGCAACCAGAAAGTCCTCGAAGAAACCCCGGCACCGAACCTGCCGGACGGCATGGCCGATGAACTCTGTGCCGCCGCGATCAAACTGGCCAAAGCAGTGAGTTACCGCAGCGCCGGCACCGTGGAATTCGTCTTCGACAGCGACGCCCAACGCTTCTATTTCCTGGAAGTGAATACTCGCTTGCAGGTAGAGCACGGCGTCACTGAACAGGTGTGGGGCGTCGATCTGGTGCGCTGGATGGTGCAACTGGCGGCCGGTGATTTACCGCCGTTGAGCGGGCTGATGCACGGCTTGAAACCTGAGGGTCACGCGATCCAGGCGCGGCTGTATGCGGAAGATCCGGGACGGGATTTCCAGCCGAGCCCGGGCTTGCTCACTGCGGTGGATTTCCCTTCGGCCAACGGCATACAACTGCGCATCGACACGTGGGTCGAGGCCGGGTGCGAGATCCCGCCCTACTTTGACCCGATGATCGCCAAGGTCATCAGTTGGGCGCCGACTCGCGAAGAAGCCCGTGCCGATTTGCATCAAGCCCTCGGCGAAAGCCAACTGTATGGCGTGGAGACCAACCGCGATTATCTGCGGCAGATTCTGCTCGATCCCCCCTTCGCCAGCGGCCAGCCATGGACCCGTTGCCTGGAAGGCCTGGTTTATCAGGCCAACACTTTCGAAGTCATCAGCGCCGGCACCCAGACCAGTGTCCAGGACTATCCCGGCCGCCTCGGCTACTGGGCTGTCGGCGTACCGCCGTCGGGACCGATGGACAGTCGTGCATTGCGTCTGGGCAACCGCTTGCTGGGCAACGACGAAGGCGCGGCGGCACTGGAAATCACCATGAGCGGGCCGTTGCTGCGCTTCAACTGCGCAGCCGTGATCGCCGTGACCGGGGCTGTGATTCCATTGACGTTGAACGGCGAAAGCGTGCCGATGAACACGGCTTTGTTGATTCCTGCAGGGGCGACTTTAAGTCTCGGCACCATCGCCGGCGCCGGTGCCCGCAGCTACCTGTGCCTGCGCGGCGGCCTGCAAGTGCCGGATTATCTGGGCAGCAAAAGCACCTTCACCCTCGGCCAGTTCGGCGGCCATGGCGGTCGTGCCCTGCGGGCCGGTGACGTGTTGCATGTTCCGGCGCTGAGCGACCTCAGCGTCGGTCGCCAACTGACTGAGGAACTCGTCACCGCGTTGCCAGCCGTGCGACAGATCCGTGTGATCTACGGCCCCCACGGAGCCCCGGAATATTTCACCGAGAACTACATCGAGACCTTCTTCGCTACGCAGTGGGAAGTGCATTTCAATTCCAGCCGCACCGGCGTGCGCCTGATCGGGCCGAAGCCACAATGGGTGCGGGCCGACGGTGGCGAGGCGGGTCTGCACCCGTCGAACATTCACGACAATCCCTACGCCATCGGTGCGGTGGATTTCACCGGAGACATGCCGGTGATCCTCGGCCCGGATGGCCCGAGCCTCGGTGGGTTTGTTTGCCCGGTGACGGTGATCGAGGCCGATCTTTGGCAGTTGGGGCAATTGAAGGCTGGGGACAAGGTGCAGTTTCTACCCGTCGACCTCAAGACCGCCCGTCAATTGGCAACACAAAGCCTTTGTGGCGAGGGAGCAAGCTCGCTCGCCACAGGCCAAGTGCTCCCACAGGGTCTTGTGTCGCCAGTGGTGTTGGATCTTGGCCAGGACGATACCCGACTGGTCGCGCGTTTGTCGGGCGACACGCATTTGCTGCTTGAGATCGGCGCCCCCGAACTCGACCTCGTCCTGCGTTTCCGCGCCCACGCCTTGATGCAGGCGCTGGAAAGCCAAGACTTGCACGGTGTGATCGACCTGACACCCGGCATCCGTTCCCTGCAAATCCACTATCAACCCGAACAACTGCCGCTGTCCGACCTGCTCGGCATCGTCGCCGGTGAATGGGACGCGGTGTGCGCCGCCAAGGACCTGCAAGTGCCGTCGCGCATCGTCCATCTGCCGCTGTCCTGGGACGACCCGGCGTGCCAGTTGGCGATCGAGAAGTACATGACCACCGTGCGCAAGGACGCGCCGTGGTGCCCGAGCAATCTGGAGTTCATCCGCCGTATCAACGACCTGCCGAACCTCGATGAAGTGCAACGCACGGTGTTCGACGCCAGCTATCTGGTGATGGGCCTGGGCGACGTTTACCTCGGCGCACCGGTCGCCACCCCGCTCGATCCGCGCCATCGCCTGGTCACCACCAAGTACAACCCGGCCCGTACCTGGACCGCCGAGAACTCGGTGGGTATCGGCGGCGCCTACATGTGCGTTTACGGCATGGAAGGCCCCGGTGGTTATCAGTTCGTCGGGCGCACGTTGCAGATGTGGAACCGCTACCGCGAGGTCGCCGCGTTCGACAGCAAACCGTGGCTGCTGCGCTTCTTCGACCAGGTCCGTTTCTACCCGGTCAGCGCCGATGAACTGCTGCGCATTCGCCGGGATTTCCCTCTCGGGCGCTTCGATCTGAACATCGAACACAGCCAGCTGAACCTGGCGGATTACCAGGCGTTTCTGGCACAGGAAGCCGAGACCATCAACGCTTTTCGCGACCAGCAACAAGCCGCCTTCAATGCCGAACGCGAGCGCTGGATCGCCAGCGGCCAGGCGCATTTCGACAGCGAGGAACTGGCCCCGCAAGTGATCGAAGACGCACCGCTGGGCGATGGCCAACTGAGCGTCGACAGCCACATCGCGGGCAACCTCTGGCAGGTTCAGGTGGAAACCGACAGCCGTGTCGCAGCCGGCGATGTGCTGGTGATTCTGGAGTCGATGAAGATGGAAATCCCCCTGCTCGCCCCGATGGCCGGCGTGGTGCGCGAGATCCGCGTGCAACCGGGTTCGGCGGTGCGCGCCGGACAGCGCGTCGTGGTGCTGGCACTCGACTGAACCCATTTTGAAAAGGACGCACACCATGAACATCAATCTGCAACTCGACGCCCTGCGCAACGCCTACCGCGACGGCAGCACCACACCTCGGCAATTGCTGCTGAGCCTGCGGGACAAAGCCGCAGCGCTGAACCCGGACTACCACCTGTTCATCCACTTGCTGAGTGTCGAAGAACTGGAACCCTATCTAGCCGCGCTCGACGGTCGAGAAATCGACAGCCTGCCGCTGTACGGCGTGCCGTTCGCGATCAAAGACAATATTGATCTGGCGGGCGTTCCGACCACGGCGGCTTGCCCGGCCTTTGCCTACGTACCGCAACGTTCGGCCACTATCGTCGAACAACTGCTGGCGCTGGGCGCGGTGCCGCTGGGCAAGACCAATCTCGATCAATTCGCTACCGGCCTCAACGGCAGTCGTTCGCCCTATGGCGCGTGCCCGAACAGCGTGTTGCCGGAATATCCGTCGGGCGGTTCCAGTGCCGGTTCTTCGTTGGCAGTAGCGCTCGGTGTCGCGAGTTTTGCCTTGGGCACCGACACCGCAGGCTCCGGACGCGTCCCGGCGGCGCTGAACAATCTGGTCGGGATGAAAGCCACCAAGGGCCTGATCTCCACCGCCGGGGTAGTGCCGGCCTGTCGTACGCTGGACTGCGTGACCACGTTTACCGCGACCGCCCGCGAAGCCAGTCAGTTGCTGGCATTGACCGCCCGACTCGACCCAAGGGATGAGTACAGCCGCAGCAACCCACTGTGGAATGACGGCTCGGCGTTTGGTGTCGTGCGTCCGTTCCGCTTTGGTGTGCCGCGGGCGCAAGACCTGGAGTTCTTCGGCTGCACCGAGGGGCCGGTGCTGTTCGCCGAGGCCATCGATCAGCTCAAGGCATTGGGCGGTGAAGCCGTTGAGCTCGACCTGTCGCCCTTCCTTGAAGCCGCGCGCCTGTTGTATGAAGGCCCCTGGGTGGCTGAGCGCTACAGCGTGGCCGGCGAGTTGATGGCGCAAAATCCCGAGGCCGTGTTGCCGGTGATCCGCGCCGTGCTGGCCAAGGCCCCGGCTGTCAGTGGCGTGCAAACCTTCCGCGCCCAATACCGTCTGCAAGCGTTGAAAGCCCTGTGCGACAAGGCGCTGGAAAATCTCGACTGCGTGATCACGCCAACCATCGGCCGCCCGGTCACACTGGCAGAACTCGCCGCCGAACCAGTCCAGCGTAATTCCGAATTGGGCTACTACACCAATTTCATGAACCTGTTGGACTACGCCGCTGTGGCCGTGCCCAGCGCTTTCATGGGCAACGGTTTGCCTTGGGGTGTGACACTGTTTGGTCGGGCGTTTACCGATCAATACCTGTTGAGCGTGGCCGCTGGTTTGCAGCGCCAGCAGGGTTTGTCTGCCCCTGCTCCGACATCCGTGGCGCGCAATGATCGTGCGCGGCTGGTGGTCTGCGGCGCACACCTGGACGGGCTGGCGCTGAACTGGCAGCTCAAGCAGCGCGGCGCTCGATGGGTGGAAACGACAACCAGCTCACCCGACTATCAACTCTACGCCTTGGCCGGTGGCCCGCCGTTTCGTCCGGGCATGGTTCGGGTGAAGGAAGGTGGCGTGGCCATCGCCGTTGAAGTGTGGGAATTGCTGAGCAGTGAACTTGGCTCATTCCTGATCGGGATTCCCGCACCGCTGGGATTGGGCAAGGTGCAGCTGGCAGACGGGCGTTGGGAGAGCGGGTTTATCTGCGAATCGTATGGACTGGAAGGGGCGGTGAATATCAGCCACCTGGGCGGCTGGCGTGCCTACCTGAAAACCCTCGCCTGACTGATCGTTCCCACGCTCTGCGTGGGAACGCTCCTGTGACGCTCCGCGTCACCGGGGCGAAGGGACGCGGAGCGTCCCTGGCGGCGTTCCCACGCGGAGCGTGGGAACGATCAAACCCTCCAACTGTGTGGGAACGACCATTCGCGGCGTACATGGAGCAGTTATTTTCGGCGACAGCCCTTAGAATATCTGCCATCGGATTACTGACAATGGAATTGCCATGCCGCTCCGCTCGCCGCTGTATTCTCAACGCTGGTTGATACTCACGCTGATCGGGTTGCTGGGCGCAGGTTTCCTGGCCACGTCATTCCTCAGTTACTACGCCTCGCGGGCATCAATCCGCGACAACATCGTCAACACCGAACTGCCGCTGACTTCCGATACGGTGTACTCGGAAATCCAGAAAGACCTTGTCAGACCGATCCTGATTTCCTCGATGATGTCCCGTGACACCTTCATGCGCGACTGGGTGGTCAACGGTGAAAAAGACACCGATCAAATGACCCGTTATCTCAACGAGGTCATGACCCACTACGGCGCCTACACCGCGTTTTTCGTCTCCAACACCAGCCTGACTTACTACCACGCCAAAGGAGTGCTCAAGCAGGTCAAGGCCACCGAACCGCGAGATGCCTGGTATTTTCGGGTGCGTGACATGAAGGATCCCTACGAGATCAACGTCGACCCGGACCTCGCCAACAAGGACAACCTGACCGTCTTCATCAACTACAAAGTCTACGACTACAACAACCGTTTCATCGGTGCCGCCGGTGTCGGGCTCACGGTCGATGCAGTGATAAAACTGATCGACAAGTACCAACAGCATTATCAGCGCAGTGTGTACTTCGTCGACACCTTTGGGCGGCTGGTACTCACCGGTGCCGAAGGGGGTCCGCAAGGCGCCCAGGCCGGGCAGCCTCTGGGCGAACTTGAAAGCATGAAAAACCTGGTCAGCCAGTTGCCCAAGCCCCACAGCGGCAGCTACGAATATTCCGGCCAGGGCCAGGGCCATTTCCTCAACGTGCGGTTCATCCCGGAGCTGAACTGGTATCTGTTCGTCGACAAACTCGAAGACGGTGACCTCAGTGACATCCGTCGCTCGCTGTACCTCAACCTGCTGATTTGCCTGGTGGTCACCCTGAGCGTGCTGACCCTGCTCAACCGGGTGATCAAGCGCTATCAGAGCCGAATCCAGGCCCAGGCCACCCTCGACAGCCTGACCGAGTTGCCCAATCGCCGAGGCTTCGATCTGCTGGCTGCACAAGCGATGCACGAAGCTCAGCGCGAACCGAAGCCGCTGACGACGTTGCTGCTGGATCTGGACCACTTCAAGGCACTGAACGACACCTACGGCCACCTTGCCGGCGATCAGGTGCTGATCGGCTTTGCGCGGGATCTGGAAAGCTGTCTGCGGCATTCCGACATTGTCTGCCGCTGGGGCGGTGAAGAATTCATCGTGATGCTCAAGGACACCGACGCTGAGACGGGTCTGAAAATCGCCGAGAAAATTCGCCGGCACGTGGAACAGCAACGTTATGCCTACAACGGCAACGTGCTGCATCTGACAGTCAGCATCGGCCTGACTACCCTGCAAGCCAACGACACCTTGCACACCCTGCTGTCGCGGGCCGATCATGCGATGTATCGGGCCAAACAAAGTGGCCGCAATCGAACCTGCGTGGAAAAGCCTCACTCCCGTTATGAACCAGCCTGATCTGTGCCCCGCTTGCGGCGCCCCCAACGACTGCACCCTGGCCGATCCGCGAACTGCCGATCGGGCGTGTTGGTGTTATGGCGTCAGTATCGACCCGGCGGTGCTCCAGGCACTGCCGGCCGAACTGCGCAACGCTTCATGTCTGTGCCCGCGCTGCGCTGAGGTCGAGGCGCAGTTGCAGTTGCAAGCAGCGGCTCGACCGATCGAGTAAGATGCGCGGCCCTTTTATCGCCGATATTCAACCATGCGCGTCGACCGTTTCCTCAGCAACCTGTCGTGCTTCAACCGTAAGCAAGTGCGCCTGTTGCTGGTGGAAAAACGCGTGCGGGTCGACGGAAAAGTCGTCAGCGATCCACACAGTGAGGTCCGTGAATTCAGCCGCGTTGAAGTCGACAATGACGTACTGCAAGCCGGTAAACCGTTGCGTCACTTCATGCTGCACAAGCCTGCCGGTTGCGTCAGCGCCACCCGCGACTCGCAACACCCGACCGTTCTCGACCTGATCCACGAGCCGGACAAAGACGAGCTGCACATTGCCGGGCGCCTGGACTACAACACCACCGGCCTGATGCTGATCACCAACGACGGCAGCTGGTCACGACGCCTGACCCAACCGCAGACCAAACTGCCGAAGGTCTATTTCGTTGAAACCGAACAGGACATCGGCCCCGAATACGCAATCAAATTCCACGAAGGCCTGTACTTCGCCTTCGAAAACCTCACCACCCAACCCGCCGAACTGGAGCTGCTCGCACCAAAGTGCGCACGCTTGAGCATCGTCGAAGGCCGCTATCACCAGGTCAAGCGTATGTTCGGCCACTTCAACAACAAAGTGCTGCGCCTGCACCGCGAACGCATGGGCCCGCTGGCACTCGACACCTCGCTAAAACCGGGCGAATACCGCGCTTTAAGCGCCGAAGAGATCCAATCGATCTAAGCAGCCTACCGCTCAGCAGAAGTTGTCGAACAATTTACCAGCGGCACTTGCGCAAAGATGTGACCCCTGCTTGAATCAGGACGTCGGCCCGAATTGTGACCGACGAGTCACAACATACTTCTAAGAAACTTTTTGCCGGTAGGGACCCTTGGGTTCCGGCCTCACCCGGCAGACTGCCCGCCAATAACAATACCCGTCGACCGGACTGCACTGGATCGACATGGGCCTCCAAATTCCAAGGCATATGCCTACCTGTCACAAAGCTCGTGCAATCTCTTTTGCGCGCATACCCGCTTGCCAGGAGTCTTATGACATGAGGCCAGAAATCGCTGTGCTGGATATACAGGGTCAGTATCGGGTTTACACGGAGTTCTATCGCGCAGACGCCGCAGAGAAGACCATTATCTTGGTCAACGGCTCGATGGCCACGACTGCGTCGTTTGCACAAACCGTGAAAAACCTCCATCCGCAATTCAATGTGGTCTGCTACGACCAGCCCTACGCGGGCAAATCAAAAGCCCACAACCTGCATGAGAAATTGCTGACCAAGGAAGTCGAAGGGCAGATCCTCCTGGAGCTGATCGACCACTTCGCCGCCGAACACGTGCTGTCGTTTTCCTGGGGTGGCGCCGCGACCCTCGTCGCCCTCGCCCAACGGCCACGGCGCATCGAAAAAGCCGTGATCAGCTCGTTCTCGCCGGAGATCAACGCGCACATGCTCGACTATCTCGAGCGCGGTGTGGACTACCTCGGCAGCCGTGATGGCGACCGGGTCGGCAACCTGGTCAACAGCACCATTGGCAAACACCTGCCGACGTTGTTCAAGCGCTTCAACTACCGGCACGTCAGCAGCCTGGCCGATCACGAATACGGGCAGATGCATTTCCACATCAGCGATCTGTTGCACAGCGACCGCCAGTGCTTTTTCAAAGCGGCAGAGAAAATCAATGTGCCGGTGCTGTTCATGAATGGCGAATGGGACGAATACACCGCCGCCGATGGCGCCCGGTTGTTCGCCAACCACGTGCAACACGCCACTTTCACCACCCTTGAGGCCACCGGCCACTTTCTCGACATGGAACACAAAGCTGCCTGCCGAGACAGCCGCAACGCACTGATTGGGTTCCTGAAGCCGGCGCAGCACGAAAGCCGACCGCGTTACCACTACGTCCAGGACCACCATGCATTGGCCATCTGAAACAGCGTCATCGCGAGCAAGCCCGGTTCCGCAGGAACGAGGCTTGCCCGCGAATGACCGTCTCAGGTCCTTGTAGTGTTTCACCTGCGCTAAAGCCGTATCGCGCAAAGAAAAACTTCATTTCCACACGCACATCTGGTACAAAGTCACCGCTCTGAGCGGGTGTCGTATAATGGCATTACTCCAGCTTCCCAAGCTGATAACGAGGGTTCGATTCCCTTCACCCGCTCCACATCGTCTTTCCATGGACGTCTATACAAGTCCACGGAACGCATGCAAGTCACTGAGCTGATATGGATTTTTTCCTAGCCTCGTTCCAGTGACATCCAGCGAAAACCACTGACTACCGGTCTTTTCTGGTACATAAAGTGGTACATCAATGCAGTTTTTTTCGCGTATCGCATTGTGGCTGGAGGAGCCATCCCCAAGGGATAACCATCGCATCCAACTCTAATTCTGAGGGTTGGAAATGCTCACCGATTTCAA
Source organism: Pseudomonas sp. Sample_22 (assembly GCF_004307635.1). Classification (NCBI taxonomy): domain Bacteria; kingdom Pseudomonadati; phylum Pseudomonadota; class Gammaproteobacteria; order Pseudomonadales; family Pseudomonadaceae; genus Pseudomonas; species Pseudomonas sp. Sample_22. Next base: position 25,637 of record NZ_RCNY01000088.1, on the reverse strand, counting down.
AATCCGCCAAGCCAAATCCACTGGTAAAAACTTTTTGCTTGCCGATTGCGTGTGGTCTATCCCTGTTCGTCTCAAGCCGCCAGCGGCGGGTGGACACTCAGCCAAGGAGTTGAGCGCATATCAGCGTATTGAAGATAATCATGCTCGGTAAATGATCAGCCGGGAATTGGGCCATGAAAGGATACAAATCACCGCAACGTATCTCGGCAGGTAGTTCGGCGAAGCTGTTAGATTCGTCATCTCGAGGTCTCACCATCTCCAGTTTACTAACACTTAGACAGGGCCAGAGTGGCGGATTGCGCCATTGTATTCACTGCCCTTCCTGGGTGTCGCATGCGATACCGGAGCACAAATGGGAAATCACCAGTCACTCGAAAAGGGTTTTCATTGGTGCAGCAAGACAAAAGGCATGAGATGACGGGAGAAGAGCAGGCCATCTGGGATGACGCGATCAGGTTTGCCCGATCGAACAAGAAGGCTATTGGTAAACGACTCACGGATCAGAGCAAGTATCCGCCCGAAAAGGAGCCTGTTTCGGTTTTCATGGCAGGGTCGCCCGGTGCCGGCAAAACAGAAGCATCCTTAGCCCTGCTCAACCTTTTCTCCGATACGCCCATCTTACGAATTGATCCAGACGAGCTCAGAAGCGAATTTGAAGCGTATCGAGGTGGCAACGCCTGGCTTTTCCAAGGCGCCATTTCGATCCTAGTTGGAAAGCTGATTGACCTCGCCCTAGAGCGAAAGCAATCCTTCCTGCTGGACGGGACGTTTTCAAATATCGAGATCGCGAGGAAAAACGTGCGGCGGTGTTTGGGTAAGGGAAGATTTGTGCAAATTCTCTACGTCTATCAAGACCCTGGGCTTGCCTGGTCCTTTGTGAAGGCTCGAGAGGAGGCTGAAGGACGACGGATTCGACCGGAGCATTTCGTCGAGCAGTATTTCGCAGCACGTGACGTGGTAAACACCCTTAAGCTAGAGTTTGGCAAGGATCTTCATGTCGATCTGCTTGTGAAGCATATTGATAACACTGGACGCCTCTACAAGGCTGGCGTCGACAAGATCGACTACCATATCCCCGAGAAGCATTCGACATACGAACTGATGACCATGCTTGGGATAAACGACGGAGCAAACCCATGAAATTCGGATCCATAAAGGAGTCCACGAGTCCATTCGCAGACTTCATTCGGAATGCAAAATCAGAAGAGAAAAAGCGCGTTTACAGCGAAGTGTTGACCGAAGCCACTAAAAAGCAGAATGAAGTTATGCTGGCGGCGCGTGAAAAGCAGGCCTGATAACGATCTGATTTCAAAAAAAGCCCGGCCGAGTGTCGGGCTTTTTCATTTTGCCGACGACCCCATCTCGGTACTGCCGATTATCGTAATCCATTAGCTACTAGTCGCGAGCGGTAGCATTCGGCCGATTCTGTTGAAAAAATCGGATTTTCAAATGGCCTGAACTCAGGCACGACCACCACCGGAGAACCTACTCACCACAATGAGTGGTTTTTCGGCCCTTCGGTGACCTTTGCTGCTCTGTTATTGGGTTAATTTGAGGTTTTTTGCTGAGTGCAGGCGCACCTATCCCGTGGCGGGTGGCCTTTGAGATGTAAATTTAGCCAGCCGTCGCAGGTTCTGCACCGCAGCGGCCAGCGTGAATTCATCTGTCGCACCATTCATGCCACGTAGCCGCAGGCGATCCAGTTTCAGGATGCGCTTGAGGTGGGCAAACAACATTTCGACCTTCTTGCGTTCGTGGCGAGAGCGCTGCGATTCGCCGAGCCACATCACGAGCGGCTTCATGGACGCTGCGGGCGATCTTGCGGAACGCTGTGTTCGGGCAGCACTTGGCTTTCATCGGACAGGCAACGCAGTCGGTCTGCCGGGATCGGAAGATGATGGTGTTGGCTTTGGTGACGTGCGAACGCTCGTTCTTGAAGGCTCGCCATTCGCTACATAATGCATTGCCGGCCGGACAGAGGTATTCCTCAGCCTCTTCATTCCAGTGGAAATTGTTGCTCGAAAAACTATCGTTCTTGCGCTCGGTTTTGTCCCACACCGGCACATGTGGCTCGATGTCTTTTTCCTCCACCATCCAGGCCAGCATCGGCGCGGTACCGTAAGCGGTGTCGCCAATGAGGCGTTCCGGCTTGATGTCGAACTGCGCTTCGACCCGGTCGATCATCGTCTTGGTGCTCTCGACTTCGGCCGTGCGATGAGCGGGTGTGGGTTCCACATCCATGATCACGCCGTGCTCGGTATCGATCAGATAATTCGTAGAATAAGCGTAGAAAGCTGGGCCGCCTGGAGCTGCGGTCCAGCGGGCCTGAGGATCCGTCAGCGATAGGCGCTTCGGTAGCGTTTCGGCCAGAGCCTCTTCATCGAGTGCCTCAAGATACTCACGCACGGCGCGGGTGCTCAGGGCCGGATCGCTCCAGTTGATCGGTTCATCTCCCGGTACCCCGCGCTGCCGACTCGCATCCGCTTTGATGATGCTGGCGTCCACGGCAAAGCCTTCGCCCTTGACCAGACCGGCGTCCATGCAGCGACGCAGCACTTCATTGAACAACCAGCGAAACAGATCACTGTCCCGAAAACGGCAGTGTCGATTTTTGGAAAAGGTCGAGTGATTGGGGACTTCATCTTCAAGACTTAACCGGCAGAACCAGCGATACGCCAGGTTCAAATGGGCCTCTTCGCACAGCCGCCGCTCGGAGCGAATACCGTAGCAATAGCCCACGATCAGCATGCGGATCATCAACTCTGGGTCAATCGAAGGACGCCCAATTGGGCTTTAAAAATCGGCGAGGTAATGGCGCAAATCGCTCAGATCGAGACACCGATCAACGCTACGCAGAATGTGATTGGCGGGGATGTGGTCTTCAAGGTTGAACGAGTAAAACAGCCGCTCCTGACCACTCGATAACTGTCCCATCATACTGCGTGCTTCCCTGCTGGCCGATGCGCGGATTTTGCCGCAGGCCAGACAGGGGAGCTACTTTTTCAACAGAATCGGCCGATTGCGGCCTGTAGCGAAGGACTGCAATCGACCCAAACCTACCTGTCAATACGGGCAAAATCGGCCAGGAGCGGGTGTTTAGAGTAACAAAAATAAATCTGTCCCCTTTTCACTTTTCTACTGCACCATCCGGAAGAGAAGAGCCGTTCGGGTTTTCTGGCGTCGGCAGCGCTCAAGGTGTTGCAGCAGGGCTAAGGGATGCAGGCACGATCACTATCACTTCTGCTAGTACAAGAGATGTCTTTCATACTGTAAAAACAGCGATGCCGCCTCTTCTTCGAGCATCCCATGACCACGCCCATTCGAGTTATCCAAAACAGCGGAAAAACGATTCTGCTTGCGACCAGTCAGAACCAGTCCGTCATGGCGGAAGTGATTCGAGGCATTGCAAACCCAATGGCATACACAGCCTATGGACACCTCTCAGCCCTTCGTCTTACTTCAACGCATCTGGGTTTCAACGGCGAACTTAGAGATCCGCACACTCGTTGGTATCTGCTCGGCAACGGTTATCGGGCCTATAACCCAGTGCTGATGCGTTTCCACAGCCCAGACAAGCTGAGCCCGTTCGGGGCTGGTGGATTGAACTCATATATGTACTGCGCTGCAGACCCCATCAATCATCGTGACCCAACTGGACGCTTCGCTATACCGGGTTTCCTCATCTCACTAGGGGGATATGCAGGCGGGATTTCCTCGTTTGGGGGGATTGGACTTTCATTGACCAACAGTGCCCGATTTAGCGGGCAAGGCACTTTGGCCCTTGGTACAGGGGCCGCTGGCGTTTTGCTCGGTGCCGCGGTGATTGCAAATCCTGCCACAGCAATAGCGCCGGTTCTGGCGAGTGTGAGTATGGTCGCAGGGGGAGCGGGCATAGCGCTGGGTTACAGGACTGCACGTGCAGCAACGGCAACTGGAACCCAATGGTTCCAGTCGGTGGCTCGATCCTTAGATAATCCACCGCGATACTCAACTTTATCGTTACTCGATCAGCCTCCATCATTCTCCAGCCTGGACTTGAGTCCGCCACCGCCATACAGCCCACCCAGAGTTTCAAATCAGATTGCCCCCACGCATTCAACTGTACGCACGACTCCGCAACAGCCAGGGCAAAGAGCAAGCTCTACGAGACATCAGAAGACCATCTTGGAGACCACACAAATGAGAGAGCTGCCTCGCCTGCAATTCATAGATGAAACAAAATCCGCAGGCAAAAAAATCAGAACCCCATAGTTCGGGTTTTCTGGCCTCGGCGGCACTCAAGGTATTGCAACAAGGCTAAGCGTGGTCCAGCGATGTATCGACCGGCCCTCAGTAGCCGGTTTTATTTGGACGGGATTGGGTGAAAGCGTGCTTTGAGCGGGCGCTTCGCCGTGCGTATTGCAGATAAAGCAACGTCCTACAATAGTCTGGGAAATGTCCGTACACTTGCGCATTGCTGTGCCTTTGTCATGAGACCTATAGTCCGGGCACGCCCAAATGGCGTGTCGGGTTTGGCGACTTGACGATACGGTGCAGAAGCTTCCGAGCAGTTATCGGTGTGCTTTTGAACGCAATGTGCTGCCAGTTTTTTGGTAGCTGTGCGTGGGAGATCCCAGGATCTGCCGGTTTTGCCGTGTCCCGGTTCGCCAACCCGCGTACAGCTGCCACCCTATTGTTTGGCGACGATGGAGTGGTTAATTCGCAAATTACACGGATACCGCTCATGAACGAATACATGGCTTTAACCAGCAACGCCGACGACCTCCCCACGTTTTACGTCAACACCACCCAACCTCTGCACTCCCTGCTCAGCAGCGCCCGTTATCGAATCGGTGCCGTTACGCAGGTTCTCGAAAACCTCGCGATGCGCGGTGAAATCAGCAGCGACTCGGTCATCCTCAGCGATTTCGCGTTGTTGTGCTGCATATCTTTGCGCGATGGCTGCGATGTGCTGGACGTCATTGCCCGTCGAATGGATGCAGAACCCTCCTGATTGCATAATGGCCCTGTGCAGGAGCCGGCTCGCTGGCGATAGCATCTTCACGATCGCCATCGCTGGCAAGCCAGCTCCCACAGGTATTGTGCCGACCGGCTCCTACGAAGAGCGATTCAAGCACCGATGATGATGTTGGTTGCGTGCAGCGCTGAAAGCCGCCCGTATATTTTGCGTAAGGATCGGCGTGCGCCAGTAAAGAAGGCGTAGCAAGGCGTTGAGACCGTAAATGGATGTCTTATCCTCTGGGCTCACCCTTCGCATCGAGATCAGCATGGAAAGTTCAGAGTTGGGGATCATGATCATTTCAATGATCGGGTTGTTCGGCTTTGCTTCATTTGTTTTTGAATACTTGAGCGCCAGGCGCTCAAAGAAAAGCAAACCGCAGTGATTTTCTCAGCGGTCAAAAATAGGGACAGATGACTCATCTGTCCCTATTTCGCTTCAGCGCGTCGCCACCATGAACAGCCGTGGAAACGGCAACAGCACCGATCCGTCGCTCAACGCAGGGTAGGCCTTTTCGATAGCTGTCTGATATTGCTTGAGGTATTGCGCCCGCTCGGCCTCATTCAGCGGCTCGAGAAACGGCCGCAAACCGCTGCCCTTGAACCACTCGACGACGCCCGAGGCGCCGCCCGCGAGTGGATGATGGTAGGTGGTGCGCCACACATCGACGCGGGTGCAGCAGGCTTTCAGTATCGAGTAGTAACCGCTTGCACTTTCAATGTCGGTTCGCTGGCCGGCGGCGTTCGCCAATTTGCCTGCCCATGGCCCATCAGCAGCCACTTCGCGCATCAAGCGGTGGGAGTGCTCATTGATATTGTCCGGCATCTGGATTGCCAGGCTGCCACCGGGTGCAAGTTTATTCACCAGCGAAGGCAGCAATGTGGCGTGATCAGGTACCCACTGCAGCACCGCGTTGGCGAAGATCACATCGAACGGGCCGTTGTCGTTCCAGGTGTCGATGTCGGCAACATCAAACCGCACGTTGGGCAGGCGCTTGCGTGCGGCCTCGATCATGTCGGCCGAACTGTCCAGCCCTCGCACTGTGGCACCGGCGAAGCGCTCCACCAGCAACTCGGTCGAGTTGCCCGGGCCGCACCCGATATCGATGGCCGAACGCACGTCCCCGGCGGGAATCGCCGCCAGCAGGTCACGGGCCGGACGGGTGCGTTCATCTTCAAAAGCGACGTATTGTTTGGCGGACCAACTCATTGCGTTCTCCTGTCGGTGCGTTGTCATGATCAGAGTCGACAACCGGTTAGCTACGATACCGCGATGCGCGCTGCCAGTGGATGCAGAACTAGGCTTTTCCAGTTGTACGTCAACCCCGGCCGAATTTTCATCTGCCCCCCGATGTCTGAATTTCAGGTTCATCCCTAATAAGGAAACACGGCCATGAAATTCGCAAAAATCGCGCAGAAACTCGCCCTGTGGGCCGGTAGCCCCACCACGTTCCTGGGAGCGATCATTCTGATTTTTTTGTGGGCGGTGAGCGGTCCGTTTTTTGGTTACAACGACACCTGGCAACTGGTCATCAATACCTCGACCACCATCATTACGTTCCTGATGGTGTTCCTGATCCAGAACACGCAGAACCGTGACACCGACATTTTGCATCTGAAGGTCGACGAGTTGCTGCGGGTGACGAAGGAAGCGCAGAACGCGATGCTCGGGCTCGAAGCACTGGACCTCAAGGAACTGGAGGCGCTGAGAAAGCGCTATCGCAGCCTCGGCGAGGGGCAGACCATTGAACTGGAAGGCACGGTTGTCGAAGAAAAGGGCAAGTCTGGTTTGAAGGACTGCTGAAATGCGCAGGCGACCGATGTCGCCTGCGCAATACCAAAAGCTAGCGGCTGGCTTGCAGCGCCCTGGCCATTTGCAGATGGTTCTGCAGTTTGGGCAGGGTTTCTTCGGCGAATGCCTTGATTTGTGGCACGTCGGTGGTTTGCGCCGTTTGCTCAAGCTGCTCGATGGCTTCTTGAGTGGTCTTCACCTGGCTCGCCGCGTAGGCCTTATCGAACGTTTCGCCATCCATCACTTGCGGCATCAGGGCCTTGGCCTTCTCCACCACTTCTTCACGGGGAGCCACAGGCAGATCCAGCTGTTTGGCGATCTTCGCCAGGTGCTGATTGGCGGTGGTGCGGTCGTTGATCACGACGATGGTGTAATCCTTGACCTCTTTGGATTCGGATTTCTGGTGCGCCAGGCGGCTGGCTTCGATTTCTGCCACGCCTTTGGCCGAGGTATCGTTGATGAATTCGGTGGGTGTCTGGGCGAAGGCGCCAGTGGCACACAGGCCCAGTAACACGGCAAAACCGCTGTTGCGTAATCGGGTGGCCATCCGGTTCATGGTCGCGCCCTCCTCTTAAAATTCAAACGGGAGCTTTCGCTCCCGCTTCTCAATCAAAACTACCAACATCCATTACTTGGATTTCTGTGCGGGCTTACGACCCATATCGGGTTTAGGCTCTTTGTCGACAGTCGTGGTGGTAGTTTTCCCACCTTTGCGACCGGCTTCAGACGCCTTCGTTCGATCGTTGGAGAAGTTTCCCGAGTTCGAGTTTCTTGAGTTAGGCATGATTCTCTACCTCTTGGTAATGATCGCGGCGAGCTGTAGCCCGCATAGAATCTGAATTTTCGCGATGCAAAAGGTTTAGAAAATCTGGAATCGCCACGACGAACGGTGAGATTTTTTCAGACGAGCCGCAGGTGTTGTTCACGCTTGGCGGTGTACATCGCTTCGTCGGCATGCCGGAACAATTGCTTTTCTTCCGTACCATGTTCTGGGTATTGCGCCACCCCGATGCTTGGCTGGATGCTCAGGCTGTGGCCGTCCAGACGCAACGGCGCGGCCAGCACCTGACGGATTTTCCCGGCCACGCAGTCGGCATCGCCTGAGGCGTGGATGCTGTGCAGCAACACCACGAATTCGTCACCGCCAATGCGCGCAACGGTATCGGTTTCGCGCACGCAGCCCTTGAGTCGATTGGCCACGGTTTGCAGGAGCATGTCGCCCACCGCATGGCCATGGGTGTCGTTGACCTGCTTGAATCGGTCGAGGTCGACATACAGCAGCGCCATGCGTCCGCAATCTGCGCGGGCCGCTTCGATTGACAGCTTTAACCGGTCACGCAGCAATTCGCGGTTAGGCAGTTGGGTCAATTGATCATATTGGGCCATGCGTTGCAGGCGTGCGTGCAATTGTTTGCGCTCGATCGCCGTCGCGACCTGGGCGCAGACGTACTGCAACAGCTCTTTATCCTGCTCGGTATAGCGCTCGCCACCGGGGATGCTTTTGACGATCAGTGCGCCGATGGTGCCGTTTTGCGAGTTCAGCGGCACACCCAGCCAGCACGGAGAATTCTGCCCGGTCACCAGTAATTCGAACCCTTCGGGTGGATTATCCTGGCCTGGGGTCAGCAGGATCGGCATGCCGCTGCGAATGACCTCGGCGCACAGACGCCCGGTCATTGTGCCGGGCTGTTCGGGTTGGGGTTCGTGATCGTCGACGTGATACGGGAAATTCAGCTGCGCGCAATGCTCGTCATACAACGCCACGGAAAAGTTCAGCGCTGGCAACCATTCACCAATGATCAGGTGGATGCGTTTGAACAACGCCAGCAGGTCTTCCGCCGCATGGGCCGCTTCCGAAATCGCGTACAGCGCCGCTTGCCGGGACTCCGCCTGCTTGCGCTCGGTAATGTCGCGGGCCACGGCGATGCGCAACTGATCGACCTCCGACCAACGCGCCGACCAAAGAATGTGCACCACCTGGCCGTCCTTGCGCAGGTAGCGGTTTTCGAAATTGAGCTTGGGCTCGCCGCCCATGATTTCGCGTGCAGCGTCCAGGGTTCGCTGGCGATCGGCCGGGTGCACCAGATCGATCATCGACTGGCCGATCAGTTCGTCAGGGCTATAGCCGAAAATGCGCTCGCAGGCGGCACTGACAAAAACGAAGCGACCCTGTTTGTCGACCGCGCAAACGGCGTCCAGCAAGAGATCGATGTAGCTCGCCATCGGAGCGGAATTTCTGGAGGTCATGGTGCCGAGCGCGTGTCCGAACAATGCAACAATATAAAAACCATCCCGTACGTGTGCGACTGATGCATCCCGGCAATCAGCGTCAAGCCTTGTTCGTCACCAGCCCCGGCAGCGCATGGGCCAAGGCGTTGATGGCGAAGCCGATGAACATCACCCCGCACAACCGGGTGATCGCCAGTTCATGCCGTTGATACAAGGTACGTACCCGGCGCGCCCCGACAATGCCGATGAGGATAGCGTAGGCGACAAGGCCGCCGACGAAGCTCAGGAAAATCAGCCAGGGCAACATCGACCAGGTCAGCAACTCGGCGCGGCTGGACAACAACGCCGTGAACGTGGCTACCGCTACCGGGTAGGCCTTGGGGTTGGTCAGGCCGAACAGGATGCCATGCCAGAACGGCTGACGCGCCGGGCCTTGCGGCGCTTGGGCACTTTGGCGGCGCACTCGTACTGCACGCCAGCCAAGCCAGAACAGATAGAGACCGCTGAGCACGCCCAGTACGTCAAACGCGGTGCTGCCGATTTCTCGCGCCCCGACAATCGCCACCAACGCGGTGCTGCACCAGATCACATCGCCCAGCAAATGCCCGCAAAGAAACCCCGCCCCTGCCCGTCGCCCATGCGCCGCGCCGATGCCAAACACAGCCAGTACGCCGGGCCCCGGAGTGATGCCGTAAATGAATCCCGAGGCGAGAACAGCCATCAGCAACGAGGGGGTCATGGGAAGTCCCTTTGAACTTTCTGGTGAATGGGCGCCAGTCTATATCAGGTCTTTAAAAGACGAATGACTGATCGTCGAAGAAGTCGCGGCAGGGACTACTAACGCCAGGATCAAAGGAAGGCACCGCCAGCGCCGTGTCAGTGAGAGGCAGGCATGCGGTGGGGGGAGTGAAGAAACAACCGCAAGGCGACATCAATTCCGCCATCACCAGCACAGCTCGCACAGGGTATTGACGGCGAATGCAAAACTGATGGCTGATGCAGTCAATGTGGGTGCGAGCGCGCTTGCGATGGCGCTGGGGTTGGCTCAGACACCGCTATTTTCGGTCATGCAAATCAAAAAGATCGCAGCCTTCGGCAGCTCACACAGGGATGCGTGGTCCTTGTGGGCTGCCGTAGCCTGCGAATCGTCAGATCTTGTCGAGCGTACGCAGCTTCTGCGGCAGCCCCCACATCAGCAGCGCCACGGCGATCAGCGCACAAACTCCAATCACATACAACGCCGGTGTGGTGCTGCCGGTCAGGTCTTTGATGCGTCCAACCATGACCGGGCTGACAATGCCGCCAAACTGACCCAGGGTGTTAATCACCGCAATCCCGCCCGCAGCTCCCGCGCCCGCACCGGCCAGCAATTTCGGTGGCAGGGTCCAGAAGCTTGGGATGGAAGCGATGATCCCGGCGCCGAGCAGGCCCAGCGCAACGATCAGGAAAGTCGTGTGGTTGGCGAAGATTCCCGCACAGAAGAAGCCGACTGCGCCCACCGCTACCAGACCCGCGACGAACTTGCGGCGCTCGCCGCAAGCATCGGACAAACGCCCAATCACCACCATGCTGATCGCACCGCAGATGTACGGAATCGCGGTCAGCAGACCAATCATCACCGGGCTCTCGGTCCCTGCGCTGCGGATCAGTTGAGGTGCCCAGAAGTTCAGGCCGTAGGACGCCACTTGAATCAGGAAGTAGATCAGGCCGAGGGTCAGGAAGCCCGGAATCCGCAGCGCCGCGAGCAGCGAGCCGCCGCTCTTATGCGGTTCATGGTGAGCGATGCGACTGGCCAGCAGTGTCTTTTCCGACGGTGTCAGCCAATGGGCGTCTTCGATGCGGTCCTTGAGCAAGGTCAGTACCAACAACCCGAGACCAATGCATGGCACGCCGCCGAGCAGGAACAACCAGTGCCAGCCACGCATTTCAAGAAAACCATCCAGGTGTTGCAACACCAGTCCGGAGAACGGTGCACCGACCAGACCGGCAAACGCCGACGCCAGGAACAACATCGACGTGATGCGCCCACGATAGTGCTGGGGGAACCACAACGTCAGGTAATACAGCACACCCGGCGCAAATCCGGCCTCCATCGCACCGATCAGGAATCGCAGGACGTAAAACTGCCATTCGCTGTTGACGAACACCATCAATGCGGTGGCCAGGCCCCAGGACATCATGATCCGGGCGATCCAGCGCCGGGCGCCGACCTTGTACAACATCATGTTGCTCGGCACTTCGAAAATCACGTAACCGACCACGAACAACCCGGCGCCGAGGCCATACGCGGTATCGCTCAGGCTCAGATCGGCCTGTAGCTGGAACTTGGCGAAGCTGATGTTGATGCGATCGAAAAAAGCGAACAGATAGCAGACCATGATCAGCGGCATCAGGCGCCAGGCGACCTTGCTGACCAGGGCTTTTTCTTCATCGTGGGTAACGGCCGGGCTCGCGCCGGCCTCCAGTGCATTAAGGCTCATTGTTTTCTCCAGGCGGACTTCCCTTGGGTGTCCGATTGTTTTTGTTGTCTGGTTGGTTTTTTACAGGTCACGCGTCATCAGGGGACTGGATGCAAATCGCAATTGCGTCCAGCCTTGGCCAGCTGGCCTGGCACTTCATGGCCCAGCAGTGCCGGCAATCCTCGGGAAAGCTTCAGCAACAACGGCAGATCGATACCGGTTGGAATCCCGACTTCATCGCACAGGTTGACCAGGTCCTCGGTGCAAATATTGCCCGACGCACCCGGCGCGAACGGACAGCCGCCGAGCCCGCCAAGTGCCGCGTCGAAACGTCGGGCACCCGCCTCGTAGGCGGCCAGCACGTTGCACAGGCCAAGGCCTCGGGTGTTATGAAAATGCAGGGTCAAATCCGCCGGCGATACCTGCTGCAACACCCGGCGCACCAAGCGCTCGACCTGGCGCGGATTGGCCATGCCGGTGGTGTCGGCCAGGGTGATGCCCTGGATGCCGAGCTCCTGATAGGCCTCGACGATCTGCAGCACCCGGTCTTCATCGATCTTGCCTTCGAACGGGCAGCCGAACGTGGTAGCGATGCTGGCGTTGAGTCGCACCTTGGAGCCCTGCACGAAGTGCACAATCTCGCCGAACGCGGCCAAAGAGTCTTCGCAGCGCATGCGCATGTTCGCCAGGTTATGAGTCTGGCTGGCGGACATCACCAGGTTCAGTTCATCGGCAGTGCAGGCCATTGCCCGTTGCGCGCCCTTCAGGTTGGGGATCAACGCGACGTAGATCACCTCCGGTTGGCGAGTGATGCCCTTGAACACCTGCTCACCATCGCGCAATGCGGGAATGGCCTTGAGCGACACGAACGAACCGGCCTCGATACGGCTGAACCCGGCTAGCGACAGTTGATCGATCAGGGCAATTTTGTCGATGGTTTCAACCCAGGTCGGCTCGATCTGCAAGCCGTCGCGCGGGGACACTTCCTGAACGATGAGGCGCTCGGAATAATCAGTGATCATTGCACCACTCCTTCAGTTTTCAGGCGTTTGATGTCCGCTTCGGTCAGGCCCAATTGCGCGAGGATACCGTCGGTGTGCTGACCCAGACCGGGGCCGGACCAGTTCACGCCGCCAGGGGTTTGCGAGAGTTTCGGCACGATGCCCGGCATCTTCACCGTGGCGCCACCCGGCAGTTCGGCGTTGAGCAGCATGTCCCGCGCCTGATAGTGCGGATCGGCAACAATATCGGCCACTGAGTAGATGCGCCCGGCCGGGACTTCGGCGGCTTCCAGCGCGGCCAGAACGTCGTCGATCGGCAGGCTGCTGGTCCAGTGAGTGATCGCTGCGTCGAGCAGATTGCTTTGGGCCGCACGTCCGTCGTTGTGGGCAAACTCGGGGGCGTCGGCCAGATCGTGGCGGCCGATGGTTTGCATCAGGCGCTTGTAGATGGGATCGCTGTTGCCGGCGATCACCACATAGGCGCCATCGGCCGTGAGGTAGGTGTTGGAAGGCGCGATGCCGGGCAAGGCACCGCCACTGCGCTCACGCACGTGGCCGAGCATGTCGTACTCGGGCACCAGGCTTTCCATGACGTTGAACACGCTTTCGGCCAGCGACACATCGACGATTTGCCCGCCGCCCTGCCCGGTCTTGACTCGCAGCAACGACATCAGCGCGCCGATCACCGCATGCAGCGACGCCAGGGAATCGCCGAGGCTCACGCCGACGCGCGCCGGCGGGGAATCCGGGTTGCCGGTGGTGTAGCGAATCCCACCCATGGCCTCGCCGATGGCGCCGAAACCCGGACGGTCGCGGTACGGGCCGGTCTGGCCGTAGCCGGAGATCCGCACCAGGGTCAGGTTCGGGTTGAGGGCATGCAGCACATCCCAACCGAGACCGAGTTTTTCCAGCGCGCCGGGGCGCAGGTTTTCGATCAGCACGTCGGCGCTGGTCGCCAGTTGCTTGACCAGTTCGATGCCTTCGGGGGATTTCAGGTTCAGCGCCAGGGATTTCTTGTTGCGTGATTGCAGATACCACCACAACGAAGTGCCTTCGTGCAGCTTGCGCCATTTGCGCAAGGGATCGCCCTGGCCCATGGCTTCGATCTTGATCACTTCGGCGCCGAACTCGGCGAGCATGCGCGCGGCGAACGGCGCGGCGATCAGCGTGCCGATCTCGATCACTTTGATTGCACTCAAGGGGGCAGTCATCGCGGGTACCTCTTGTTCTTGGAATATGGGCCAAGGCTAGAGGACGACGGGGCCTGCAATCCAACCTTCAGTTGGCAACGGGCGTTCGCGAAATGCGAACGCTTCTGAATTTTTCGCGACCTCAAGGCCGCCATCGCGGGCAAGGCTGGCTCCTACATGGATTACGCTAGACCTGTAGGATCGAGGCTTGCCCGCGAAGGGCCGGTACCTTCAACGCAGAACGATCAGACCTGACCACGCAAGTGTTCGAACAACATCCGGCTGACCGGCGACAGTGACGCCTCATCCCGCACCACCAGAATCAACGCCCGATCCGACCATTCATCCGTCAACGGCACCGCGTGTAACCCCAACGCTCGACCAAACAATTCATAGGCCCGCTGCGGCAGGATGCCGATGCCCATGTTGGCTTGCACCATGCGACACACCGCATCGAACCCCGGTACATGAATGCGGATGCGCAAGACTTTGCCAGCCTGCCTCGCGGCGGCGTGGGTGCGCATGTTGATCGAACTGGCGGCATGCAGGCCGACGTAATCGGAATCCAGGGTTTGCGCAAACGGCACCGATTCGCGTGATGCCAACGTGTGCTCGGGCAGCATCACCACCACCAGTTTGTCCTGACGGTACAACACGCTGTGCAGGCCTTTGATGTCGCTGTCGATGGAACAGATCCCGAGGTCCGCCACACCATCCAGAACCCCCTGAATCACCCCGGCGCTGGGACGTTCTTCGAGATCGGTCTTGACCTGCGGGTGCCGCTCGGAAAAATCCCGCAAGTCTTCCGGCAGAAACTGAATGATCGCCGACAGGTTGGCGAGCATCCGCACATAACCGCGCACCCCGTGGCTGTGCTCACCCAGTTCCAGGCCCATTTTCTCGACGTTGAACAGCATTTGCCGCGCATGATGCAGCAAGGTTTCACCGGCCGCCGTCAGCGTCATGCCCTTGGCCTGGCGCACGAACAGACTGATGCCCAGCGCCTCTTCCAACTCCATCAAACGCTTGCTCGCCGCCGACACCGCAATCGCTTCGCGCGCGGCAGCACGGGTGAGCGTGCCCTCTTCATGTACGGCGACAAACAGTTGCAGGGTGATCAGGTCGAGGCGGCGGATCAGGCTTTTTTGCAGCATTGGGCACTCGGCAAAGTCGGCTCAGGCGAAGGCGCAGCATAACGTCCTTCGTCCGGGCTGTGCCGGGGATGCAGCGCGCGACGAAAAATCTCCCCGCCCGGCATGATAAAGTCGCCGCCCATCAGCCCCTTTTGCCGTGAGTCGAAAAAACGCAATGACCGATTTCCTGGATGTCGATGCCCAACTTGAAGACTGGAACGCCTTGCGCACGAGCGCTGCGTTCAGCGGCCTGCTGGTGGGCAACGGTGCCAGCCGCGCGGTGTGGGATGATTTCGGCTATGAGTCGCTGTTTGAAAACGCTCGCACAGTGGAAGAAAAACCGCTGAGCCCATCCGAGCTGAGCGTGTTCGACGCGATGCAAACCCGCAGTTTCGAGCAGGTGCTGAGCGCACTGAAAACCACCAGCCGGGTCAACAAGGCCCTGGCCGTCAGCTCCGCCGCGCCGCGCAATCGTTACTACGCGATCAAGGAAGCGCTGATCAACACCGTGCATGCCGCGCACATTCCGTGGCGGTTGGTCCAGGCATCAACGCTGGCGACGATCAACCAGGAACTGAGCACCTGGCGCACGGTGTTCACCACCAATTACGACCTGCTCAACTACTGGGCGGTGCAACACCAGCCCGAGACGATCACCGATCTGTTCCAGGGTGCCGAACCCGCCTTCGACCTCAGCACCACCGCCACCGATAAAACCCGCTTGCTGTACCTGCACGGCGGTCTGCACCTGGTGCGTAACCAGGACGGCACAGCGCGCAAATTGATGTCGACCGAGGGCACGTTGCTGGGCAATTTCGCCATCAACAACACGATCAAGACCCTCGACGACGTACCGCTGTTCGTCAACGAAGGGCCGAGCGCGGACAAACTCAAGACCATCCGCAGCTCCGATTACCTGTCGTTCTGCTACCAGCAGCTACTCGGCCATGGCGATGGTTTGTGCATTTTCGGGCATGCGCTGGGCGAGCAGGACAAACACATCATCCATGCCTTGCGCCTGGCCAAACCGCAGGTGCTGGCGATCTCGATCTATCCGCGCAGCAAGGCGTTCATCCAGCATCAGAAGCGGCATTACGCGAAGGTGTTCGAGGGGACGGGGATTGAGTTGCGGTTTTTTGATTCGAAGACCCATGCGCTGGGTAGCCCGAAGTTGGCCGTACCCGTTGAGGTCTGAGGCGAACGCCTGACCTGTGGCGAGGGAGCTTGCTCCCTCGCCACCAAAACCGACCCACTCAGTCTTCAGCGCTATGCACCACTACCAGCAACTGCGCCTGCACCTCGCCCACCGAGCGAATCCGGTGCGGTTTCTGTGAGTTGAAGTGCAGTGCATCGCCTCGATTGAGCAGCACGCGTTCGCTGACGAAATCCACTTCCACCTGCCCTTCGTGGACGAACAGGAACTCCTCGCCCAAGTGTTCCTTGAAGGCCTTGTCGATGAACTCGGTCGGCGGGTAAATGATGAACGGTAGCAGGCTGCGTTCACTGACCTGATGGGCCAGCACCGCATAGCCCGGGTTGTCCTCGCTGGAACCCAACGGTTGCCGTTCGTGGCTGCGCACCAGGCTGTAGCTGTCGACACTGACCTTGTCCTCCGAGAACAACTCCTCGACCTTCACGTTTAGCGCCTTGGCCAGTTTCAACGCAGCCGCAATCGACGGCGTGTTCAACCCGCGTTCGACCTTCGACAGGTAACTCTTGGTCATGCCGGATTTTTCCGCCAATTCCTCAAGGGTTACGCCAAGTTTTTTTCTCAATAATTTCAAACGGATAGACATTTGGAGCGATTAATCCATCAAGAAGGTGACGAATTGTCCTTGCTCATGACACAAAGTGTCATATAGCATCTTTCGTGTCATCTGCATGACTCAGCCAAAGAGGACACCGATATGGCCAAGACATTAGCACTGCCCAAAGATCAACTGGTCAAGCAAGCGCTTAACCAGATGCAAAACACGTTGGCGGATAATACGTGGACCGACCGGCAAAAGCTGGCCCTGACCTGCCGCATTCTGTTCGAGAATGGCCACGACTCGGGTCTGGCCGGGCAAATCACCGCCCGCGGCCCACAACCTGGCACTTACTACACTCAACAACTGGGCTTGGGATTCGACGAAATCACCGCGGGCAACCTGCTGCTGGTCAACGAAGACCTGGAGGTGCTCGAAGGCCACGGCATGCCGAACCCGGCCAATCGGTTCCACAGCTGGGTATACCGCGCACGGCCGGATGTGAACTGCATCATTCACACCCATCCGACCCATATCGCCGCGTTATCGATGCTGGAAGTGCCGCTGCAGATTTCCCACATGGACCTCTGCCCGCTCTACGACGACTGTGCGTTTCTCGAGGGCTGGCCCGGCGTGCCGGTCGGCAATGAAGAAGGCGACCTGATTGCCGGCGCACTCGGCGACAAACGGGCGATTCTGCTTTCTCACCACGGCCAGTTGTCCACCGGCACCACCATCGAGGAGGCCTGTGTGATCGCACAATTGATCGAACGCGCCGCCAAACTGCAATTGCTGGCAATGAGCGCCGGGACCATCAAGCCGATCATTCCGGAACTGGGTCGCGAAGCCCACGACTGGATCGCCCGGCCCAAGCGCCATGCCGCTGCTTTCAACTACTACGCTCGGCAGAACCTGCGCCAACACGCCGATTGCCTGAACTGACACCCCTGCCCTTTTACAACGGAGCGACACCATGTCCACCGCAAACATTCACGGCATCATCGGTTACACCATCACCCCATTCACCGCCAACGGCGAAGGCGTTGATCTTGTCGCGCTCGGGCGTTCCATCGACCGCTTGATCGACGGCGGCGTGCATTCCATCGCACCACTGGGCAGCACCGGCGAAGGCGCCTACCTGAGCGATGCGGAGTGGGATCAGGTCGCCGAGTTCAGCATCAAGCACGTTGCCAAACGGGTGCCGACCATCGTCAGCGTGTCGGACCTGACCACTGCCAAAGCGGTACGCCGCGCACGCTTTGCCGAGGCCCATGGCGCCGATGTGGTGATGGTGCTGCCGACCTCCTACTGGAAGCTCAGCGAGGCAGAGATCCTCGCCCACTACCGCGCCATCGGCGACAGCATCGGCGTGCCGATCATGCTCTACAACAACCCGGCCACCAGCGGCACCGACATGTCGGTGGACTTGATTCTGCGCATCGTCAATGGCGTCGAAAACGTGACCATGGTCAAGGAGAGCACCGGCGACATCCAGCGCATGCATCAACTGCAACGTTTGGGCGAAGGTCGGGTGCCGTTCTACAACGGCTGTAACCCGCTGGCGCTCGAAGCCTTCGCGGCAGGCGCGAAAGGCTGGTGCACGGCGGCACCGAACCTGATCCCGCAGCTCAACTTGGACTTGTATGAAGCGGTACTGGCCAATGATCTGGACAAGGCGCGCGAGTTGTTCTATCGCCAGTTGCCATTGCTCGACTTCATCCTCAAGGGTGGCTTGCCGGCGACGATCAAGGCCGGTTTGCGCGAAACCGGTCTGGAGGTGGGTGATCCGCGGTTGCCGGTGTTTGCGTTGGGTGAAGCGGGTCGTGCTCAGTTGCAAGGGTTGATCAAAACCTTGCGTTAAAACGCGGAACATGTGGGAGCGAGCCGGCTCGTGATGGCGGTCTGTCAGTCAACATCACGGTTGAATGTGACGGTCTCATCGCGAGCAGGCTCGCTCGTACAGGGTTGGATTCAAAGCACCGGCAAGGTCTTGTCCTTGATCACCTTGGTCGGCCCGTTGGCCTTGACGCTGGCGATGCCTTTCTCCATCGCGGCGTCGGAGGCATAGGATTCGCTGCTGCCGATAATCTCGTGGTTACCGGCCTTGAGATTGAAATAGGGATGGCCATCCTTGGTGGTTTTCTTCTCGTAGCGCTCATCCTGAGGGCTGTTGGCCTGGACTGACGCGATGCCTTTGTCGGCCGCGGCGCGGGTGGTGTACAGCTCGCTGGTCAGAATGGTTTCGGCATTCGCCGCCTTCAGCACAAACCTGAACTGACCGCTGCTGTTTTTGCTCACTTCATACCATCCGGACATGCTGATTCTCCTTGGCGATTGAGAGATTGCGCGCTTCAGAGTAAAGACCAGCCTGCTATTTCTGTCGCCTATAAAGGCCCCATCGCCAGCAGGCTGGCTCCTACATTGGACTGTTTGTACGCAATCCACTGTAGGAGCCAGCCTGCTGGCGATAGGGCCAGTAAGCACGCCGCAAAGCTACCTGACTGAACGCTTCACCATCGACAATTTCGGAGCGATTGTGCGCCGCTGACTCAAATACCGGGTACAACTCACCCGCAAAAACGAGGCGAAGTTCACCACTTCGCCACGGTAGTCCATCACTTCTTCATACAGTTTGGCGATCAACTGGTTGGTGGTCATGCCGTCGACTTCGGCGATTTCGCTGAGAATGTCCCAGAACTGGTTTTCCAGGCGCAGAGTGGTCACTACCCCGCAAATGCGCAGCGAACGGGAGCGCGATTCGTAGAGAATCGGGTCAGCCTTGACGTACAGCTCGCACATGACAGGTTCCTCGTTACAGCGTGATTTTGGTGCCCAGCAAACCGAGGAAACCGGCGAGCCAGTTCGGGTGCGCTGGCCAGGCCGGCGCCGTGGCCAGATTGCCTTGAACATGGCCGTCCGTCACCGGGATATCGATAAACGTACCGCCGGCCAGACGCACTTCCGGTGCACAAGCCGGATAAGCGCTGCACTCGCGCCCTTCGAGAATCCCGGCCGCCGCCAGCAGTTGCGCGCCGTGGCACACAGCGGCGATCGGTTTGCCGGCCTTGTCGAAATCGCGCACCAGTTCCAGGACTTTTTCGTTCAGACGCAGGTACTCCGGCGCACGACCGCCCGGAATCAGCACCGCGTCGTAATCCGCCGCGTTGACCTTGGCAAAGTCGAAGTTAAGGGCAAACAGGTGACCGGGTTTTTCGCTGTAGGTCTGATCGCCTTCGAAGTCATGGATGGCCGTGCGCACGGTCTGGCCGGCGGTTTTGTCCGGACACACCGCGTGAACGGTGTGGCCGACCATCAGCAACGCTTGAAAGGGGACCATCACTTCGTAGTCTTCGACGAAATCGCCGACCAGCATCAGGATTTTTTTAGCGGCCATGAGTAGGACTCCTCTTGGAAATGCATAGGAATATTCAAGGTAGTCCTTATCTGGCGGACCGGGTAACAACCGGCTACTACCCGAAGACCGCGTTTTCGTTCTTCGCGGGCAAGCCTCGCTCCTACAAAGAACACGCCAAATCTGTAGGAGCGAGGCTTGCCCGCGAAGAAGCCCTCAAACTGTACGGATAACTCTTCACCCAGCTGTTACAGCGGCTTGGGACGCGATTATGGCTAGATAACCGCACCCTCCACGATTCTGGTTGCCATCATGTCCTCGCGCGAAAACACCGGTATGGCCCTGGGCCTGCTTGGCGTTGTGATTTTCAGCCTCACCCTGCCCTTCACACGAATTGTCGTGCAGGAACTGCACCCGCTGCTCAATGGCCTGGGCCGAGCATTGTTCGCGGCGATCCCGGCGGCGTTGCTGTTGCTGTGGCGCCGGGAAAAATGGCCGACCTGGAAACAGATCAAAGGCTTGAGCCTGGTAATTGCCGGGGTGATTCTTGGTTTTCCGGTGCTGTCGGCCTGGGCCATGCAAACCTTGCCGGCGTCCCACGGTGCACTGGTCAATGGTCTGCAGCCGCTGTGTGTTGCGCTGTACGCCGCATGGTTGTCCCATGAACGGCCGTCGAAAGCCTTCTGGGCCTGCGCCGCGCTGGGCAGTGCGCTGGTGCTCGGTTATGCGCTGATCAGTGGTGCCGGCAGCATTCAGGCTGGCGACTTGCTGATGCTCGGCGCGATTGCGGTGGGGGGATTGGGTTACGCCGAAGGTGGCCGGTTGGCCAAGGAGATGGGCGGATGGCAAGTGATCTGCTGGGCACTGGTGCTGTCGACGCCGCTGCTGATCGGCCCGGTGGTGTATCTGGCGCTGCAACACCAGGGCGAGATTTCGGCCAAGACCTGGTGGGCCTTCGGTTACGTCTCGCTGTTTTCGCAGTTCATCGGCTTCTTTGCCTGGTATGCCGGGCTGGCCATGGGCGGCATTGCCCGGGTCAGTCAGATCCAGTTGTTGCAGATTTTTTTCACCATCGCCTTTTCCGCGTTGTTCTTCGGTGAACACGTGGAACCGATTACCTGGCTGTTCGCGGCCGGGGTGATCGTGACCGTGATGCTCGGGCGCAAGACTGCGGTGCAGCCGGCTCGTGTAGCTAGTGCATAACCCTGTAGGAGCCAGGCTTGCCTTCAGATCGCCAAGCACGTGTAGGAGCAAAGCTTGCTCGCGATGGCGATTTTGAGGACGCCATCGCGAGCAAGCTGTGCTCCTACAGAGTCATCATTTGATAAAGCCGTCGGCTCGCAGCAGGGTTTCCAGGCAATGCTCGGTGATCTGGTAGAACGCCTTCAATTCCTCGATCTTTGCCAGCAACTGCGTTGGATCGACCGGCTCGGCGCGTTTGACCGCCAGGATCATCTTGTTCTTGTTGGTGTGGTCCAACGAAATGAACTCGAACACTTTGGTTTCGTAACCACAGGCTTCGAGGAACAGCGCACGCAAACTGTCGGTGACCATTTCCGCCTGCTGGCCCAGATGCAATCCGTATTGCAGCATCGGCTTGAGCAACGCCGGGCTCTGGATTTGCAGGCGAATCTGTTTGTGGCAGCACGGCGAGCACATGATGATCGACGCCCCGGAACGGATGCCGGTGTGGATGGCATAGTCGGTGGCGATGTCGCAGGCATGCAAGGCGATCATCACATCCAGCTCACTCGGCGCCACGCTGCGCACGTCGCCGCACTTGAACACCAGTCCCGGATGCTCAAGCTTGGCTGCCGCGGCGTTGCACAAGGTGACCATGTCCTCACGCAGTTCAACACCGGTCACTTCGCCCTCGGCGTTCAAGGTATTGCGCAGGTAGTCGTGGATGGCGAACGTCAGGTATCCCTTGCCCGAACCGAAGTCTGCAACGCGTACCGGTTTGTCCAGCGCCAGCGGTGACGAGGTCAGCGCATGGCTGAACACTTCGATGAACTTGTTGATCTGTTTCCACTTGCGCGACATCGCCGGGATCAGCTCGTGCTTGCTGTTGGTCACACCGAGGTCGGAGAGGAACGGTCGGCTCAAATCCAGAAACCGGTTCTTCTCGCGGTTGTGTTCGGCGGACGGCACTTCACGCAATTGCTGGGGTTTGCTCTTGAACAGCGAACTCTTGCCCTTTTTGCTGTATTCGAGCTGGGCTTCATCGGTCAACGACAGTAAATGCGCATTTTTGAACGATGCTGGCAGCAAACCGGCAATGCTTGCCACGCCTTCGTCCAGCGGCAGGTTCTTGGTGATGTCACGGGTTTTGTAGCGGTAGACGAACGACAGGCACGGCTGCGTCTTGACCGTCACCGGTTTGACGATGATCCGCTGCAGATCGGTTTCATCGCCAACATATTTGGCCAGCACCAGTTTGATAAAGGCGTTTTGCTCCAGGCTGGTTTGCAGCAAGTGGATGAATTGGGTGTGATGATCCGGCGCGAGGCTGGCGGGAGTGGCGGTGACAGACATGGAAAAACGGCCTCAGGCAATTCGAATCGGGAATGCAGGCTATTTTAGGGTGCATGGATTTTTTGGGCACGGAGTTATTTCACGCCAGGTCCTGGGGCCACCGCCCAAGACCTGATTGCACACACAGAAACTTCTGTATTACACCAATCGAAGTTTGCGATTACTCGGTGAGTTGATCACGTATTTGACGATCAGCCCCACAGGCACCGCCCAAGTAAGCCCGTTGACGGGGTCGGTCACCACGGCGACAGTTTCTGAACTCGCGGCGATATCCAGACGCCGCCGGTCATTGCACGACTTGAGTACTCCATAGGCATGACTGACCAGCTTTTCCGCCATGTGCCGGGGCACCCCCATACACTGCATGTGTTTTACGGCACGGCAGAACAACACTTGGTCATCTGACAATCCGTCACTTCCATGACGGGCCAGAAACCCTTGGGCAATAATCAATAGCTCATCATCCAACTGCAGACTTTCATCGATTTCATTCATGAGTCAATGCCTGTGACGGATCCGTCGAAACGTTGCTTTGAACCACAGGCCGGGCAGCATGGCGCAAGTCGGGGTCGGCAAAGGGTAAACGTACGGCCGGGTTGGGCATTCCACTGGGAGAGAGCTCGTGGGTCATTTCGAACTCGGCGCGAACCGACCAGCCGCATGCCTCCGACGTACATTGCAGATAGGCTACTCGCAGAAAGATATGACGACCCTCGCTGGTTCGAATGCGCATCCGGCTCAAGCAGTGCGGACATACCATTTTGTAAGTACTCATGCCCGATTCCCCGTAGTCATTTGGTGGTAATCGACATGACCAACCGCAATACTGCCACCCGCGTTGATCGCCGCAATCCGTCCTTGCAAGACAAGCCTGCCGGACAAAAGGAAGTGCAATGGGCAGATATGGGATGGGTAACAACCAAACTCGTAGGAAATCACCCTGATACCATTAGGAAGTTTCGACATCGTATTCTTCTGACTCATAGTTGATGATTGATTACTTACAAGAAAAAAAGTACTCATTTCGCATACGTTAAGCACGATTAAAGCATATGTCAAAAGGAAGAGGCTCAAATTGCGTAGCAAAAAATCACAAGCTGTTCTGGCGCGACTGAAACAAATCACCAATACAAAAAGCGATGCTTCTTTGTCTTCAGCGCTGCAAATCAGTCCGCAGACCCTCAGCAGCTGGAAAGGTCGTGACAGCACGCCATACTCATTATGCGTAGAAATCGCACAGACTCGTGGCATCTCCCTTGATTGGCTGCTGCTTGGCGAAGGTCCGATCATGCGAACAGCGGTGACCGAATCAGTCGCGCACCATCAGGACAGTACGGTTCGTGAAGATGCGATTCTCGCGCTGTGGAGATCACTCAACGAAGAAGATCGCTGTGCCATTCAGAATGCATTGGAGGAAAAGCGCCGCTTGCGGGAAATGGAACTTCAACTGGCAGAAATCGCCTCTATCCTGTCGACCCTCCAACAGTCGAATAACCCATGAAACCTGCTAGGGCCTGATGTCGAATGCCTTCGCAGCTTGCCACAGCGTAACGATCCTTCCACCGCTTCTGATGATCAGCATGCACAGGAAAAAACTGGCTACCGCATGCCATGGGCTCACCGGCACGAATGTCAAAAAAACATCCATCCCGGCAACGCAGGACAGTCCTCCGCACAGACTGGTCACCAGTCCTTCACGCCAGCAGTGATGCACTTCATCACGCTGATAGCAGGCCAGCCTGACCGCACTCAACAAATGAGCAATACCGGTAAGGAAGACCAGTGCAATCATTGCATAGCCCATCACCCCCGACCTCTCAAGTGCTTGAGAATGTCGCCCAGCCCGGCCCCGTCGATCCAGAGCATGAGCTTGATGCTGATGGGAATGACGACCATCGCGCAGAGAAACGCCGTCACGCCGACTGTCAGAAAAGGAACCATCGGCAGCGCGACGGGCGTAAACAGATATCCGACTCCCGCCGACAATAACCATGAGCCGATACGCTGCCAGGCCTTGAAATTGCTGCGAGTGGTGGTTACCAGCCAGGCTCCCAGCGATGCACCGAACAGGACCTCCCCGTCAATCGAAGGCAATGTCGAAATGCCCAATCCCAACAGAAGGCCGCCGATGCTGTTGTAGGTCGATTCAGCCAGGCTCATGGGACACCTCGCGATTCGATTGAAGCAAGGCTGATGGCTCCCACTTCTATCGCCTTGAGCAGAGCCGCACTGCGCGAACTGACGGCGAACTTGCGGCGAATGTTGGAGAAGTGAAAGTTGACCGTGGATACGGAGCAGTTTTGAATCCTGGCGATCTCCCAGGACGTTTTACCCTTTAAGCACCACAGTAGGACTTGTGTCTCTTTTGCAGTCAGTTTCGCCGGCAGATCGATTTCGCTCGCTGCCTCATGCAAAGAGTCATGTTTTTGATGCGCTGGCATGAGAACTCCCTCTACGTCAGAGCGGCCGCCTCGAGGCGTTCGCTTATAGAGGGATGTTGAAGACTGGCCCTGCGTCGGACAACTTGCCCGGGTTGTGCCGCCACAGGCTACAAAAACGCTCCACCTCAAGGGTTAGGCGAGTACCACCAAGCGATTCGGCAACTCATTGCGAACATGGGTCACCGGCACGTGCACCTTGAGCAATTCACCGCACGCCTCGACGCAACTGACAAAGCCTTGCAGCGTCTGCCCTTGCCGGACTTGCTGGGTGAATGCAGCGACTATTGCGTCCCAGTTCTTGTTGTCCAGACGCCTGGAAATGCCCTCGTCCACCAGGATTTCCACGTAGCGCTCGGCTTCAGAAACAAAAATCAGAATGCCGGTGCTGCCTTCGGTGTGGTGCAGGTTCTGCTCCAGAAACTGCCGACGGGCCAGGTTCGAAGCGCGCCAGTGACGCACCGAGCGCGGGACCAAATGGGTGGTGACTTTCGGTAGCCGGAACAGCAGGCACAACACGATGAAAGAAGTCCATTGCACCATGAGCAGGCTATGCAGGGTCAGCCAGCCGCTCAGGTAATGCACGATCCCCGGCACCACCAGCGCCAGCAGGCTGGCCCACAGCAGCGGGATGTACGCATAGTCGTCGGCGCGGGCCGCGAGCACTGTGACCAGTTCGGCGTCGGTGTCACGCTCGACCCGGGCGATCGCCTCGGCGACTTTGCGTTGTTCGTGTTCAGTCAGTAATGCCATGTCGTGAAG
>NZ_RCNY01000055.1:2854-55297 GCF_004307635.1 Pseudomonas sp. Sample_22 | reverse complement strand
GGAATTACTTGCCTTCCCAGCGCTTCAGTACCAGCGTGGCGTTGGTGCCACCGAAACCGAAACTGTTGCTCATCACAGTGTTGATGGTGGCGTTCTCGCGGGTCTTGGTCAGCACCGGCAGGTCGGCCACTTCAGGGTCCAGCTCGTCGATGTTGGCGGAGCCGGCAATGAAATTGCCTTCCATCATCAGCATGCAGTAGATCGCTTCGTGAACGCCGGCGGCGCCCAGGGAGTGGCCCGACAGGCTCTTGGTGGAGCTGATGGCCGGAGCCTTGTCACCGAACACTTCACGCACACCTTTCATTTCCGCGACGTCGCCGACCGGAGTCGAGGTGCCGTGGGTGTTCAGGTAGTCGATCGGGGTGTCGACGGTGGACAGTGCCTGCTGCATACAGCGAATCGCACCTTCGCCGCTTGGGGCGACCATGTCATAGCCGTCGGAAGTCGCGCCGTAGCCAACGATTTCCGCGTAGATCTTCGCGCCGCGAGCCAGAGCGTGTTCCAGCTCTTCGACCACGACCATGCCGCCACCGCCGGCGATGACGAAACCGTCACGGTCGGCGTCGTAGGCACGGGAAGCTTTTTCAGGGGTGTCGTTGCGCTTGCTGGACAGGGCGCCCATGGCGTCGAACAGGAACGATTGGCTCCAGTGCTCTTCTTCACCGCCGCCGGCGAAAACGATGTCCTGCTTGCCCATCTGGATCTGTTCCATGGCGGTGCCGATGCAGTGCGCACTGGTGGCGCAGGCAGAAGCGATGGAATAGTTCAGGCCCTTGATCTTGAACGGAGTGGCCAGGCAAGCGGAAACGGTGCTGCTCATGGTCCGCGTTACGCGGTACGGGCCGACGCGCTTGACGCCTTTCTCGCGCAGGATGTCCAGCGCTTCCATCTGGTTCAGCGTGGAGGCACCACCGGAACCGGCGATCAGGCCGGTACGCGGGTTGGACACTTGCTCTTCGGTCAGGCCGGAGTCAGTAATGGCGTCTTTCATGGCCAGGTAGGCATAAGCTGCCGCGTGGCCGACGAAACGATAGATCTTGCGATCGATCAGTTCTTCGAGATTGAGGTCAATGGAGCCGGAAACCTGGCTACGCAGACCCATTTCAGCATATTCCGGGTTGAACCGGATGCCAGGGCGGCTTGCACGCAGGTTAGCGGAGACGGTCTCTTTGTCATTGCCCAGGCACGAAACAATGCCCAGACCAGTGATAACGACGCGGCGCATGCGAATAACCCTTAGAAGTTGTCAGTGGAGGTGAACACGCCGACCCGGAGGCCTTCGGCGGTGTAGATTTCGCGACCGTCGACAGTGACCGAACCGTCGGCGATGGCCAGGTTCAGCTTGCCCTTGAGGACGCGTTTGATATGGATGTTATAGGTGACTTTCTTGGCGGTCGGCAGGACCTGGCCGAAGAATTTCACTTCGCCCGAACCCAGCGCACGACCGCGGCCCGGCAGGCCCTGCCAGCCGAGGAAGAAGCCGACCAGTTGCCACATGGCATCGAGGCCCAGGCAGCCCGGCATCACCGGATCACCTTCGAAGTGGCAAGCGAAGAACCACAGGTCCGGATTGATATCCAGCTCGGCGACCAATTCACCTTTGCCGTACTTGCCACCCTCTTCGCTGATCAGCGTGATGCGATCAACCATCAGCATGTTCGGGGCGGGCAGTTGCGCGTTACCTGGGCCGAACAGCTCACCGCGACTGCAGCGCAGCAGATCTTCCCGGGTAAAGGCGTTTTGTTTGGTCATGCGAGCTCCTCAATAGTCCCATGCGGCAGGTGGGGCAAATCTTCCCGACCGTCCGAAGCATTCATGCCTCGAACCGGCAGCCTACTCATAGACTATTGCGTTGTGGTGAAAGTCACAGCACCAAGGACATGAATGTACACTTGTGCACTGAAATTTTTATTCAAGCCCCTTTATGGGCCTGTTCGGGTGTCTAAGACTGCCGCACTTTCGCCTTTGACGCCAGTCACAGATGGTCGAAAGGCCTGTACTACCGCACCCAGCGCTGCAGAATTTGCTGTAGATCATTACGTTTGAATGGCTTGGCCAGGTAATCGTTCATCCCCGCCGACAAGCAGGCTTCGCGGTCGCCCTGCAAGGCATTAGCCGTCAAGGCGATTATCGGCAAGTCGGTGCAGCCGGGTAACTGGCGAATCTGTCGGGTGGCTTCATAACCGTCGATGATCGGCAGGCGGCAGTCCATCAGGATCGCTTCGAAAATCAGACTTTCGGCACTGCGCACCGCCTGCGCGCCATCGGCAGCGACGCTGACAGTAAAGCCCAGACTGCGCAACATTGCTTCGATGACGGTTTGATTGACCGGGTTGTCTTCTACCAGCAGGACATTGCGGCCCTCACCGTCGCCATCGCCCGCAGGCATGCGTGAGGTCAGCGCCGGTAATGACTGTTGACAGAGTGCCAGCGGGATCTCGAGGGTGAACACCGAACCACGACCTTCTTCGCTCTGGGCACGCAAAGTCCCGCCCATGCGCTCCGCAAGCGTGCGGGCAATCGGCAGACCCAGGCCGGTCCCGCCGTAGCGTCTGGAAATTGAGCTGTCGGCCTGCTGGAATGCGTTGAACATCAATTCCAGACTGTCGGCCGGAATGCCGATTCCGCTATCGCGCACGCTGCAGGTAAACCACAGCAATTCATGATCCAGTGATTGCCACTGCGGTTCGATGGTTACGCGGCCCTGCTCGGTAAACTTCAACGCGTTGCCGACCAGGTTCACCAGAATCTGCCGGATCCGCGTCGGATCGCCTCGTACCTGCAATGCGCGCATGTCCTGAGGAATCTGCAACTGCAGCTCGAGCCCGCGTTGCGCAGCGCTGTGCTGGAAGGATTGGGCGCAGGCGCTGATCAGGTCGGCCAGGTTGAACGGGATATGCTCCAGCTCCAGTTCCGAGCGTTCGATACGCGAGAAATCGAGAATGTCATTGATGACCTTGAGCAAATGTTCGGTGGACTCCGAGGCCAGTGCCGCGTACTCGACCTGTTCCTCGGTCATCTCGGTGGTTTCCAGCAATTGCAGCATGCCCAGCACGCCATTCATCGGCGTACGCAATTCGTGGCTCATCATGGCCAGGAAGTCGGACTTGGCGTTGTTGGCCTTTTCCGCTTCTTCGCGGGTCTGGATCAATTGCTCCATGGCTTGCTGCTGTTCGCGGCTGGCCTGTTCGAGACCGCTGGCGAGATTGTTGATGTGTTGCGACAACGCGCCCAGTTCAGTGTCGTCGACGATCGGCAGCGGAGTCTTGTAGTCGCCTTCCTGAATCGCCTTGACTGCGTTGCCGATATCACGGATCGGTTGCGACAGGCTTGCGGCCAGGCGTCGGGCCAGCAGGAAAGTAAACAGCAGGGCGAACAGTGCCAGAATGGCGGCCTTGAGCAGGATTTCCTGCTGGCGCTGACTGAACGCATCATTGGACAGGCCGACGATCACCCGACCCAGATAGTCCTCGACAGGAGCGGTGGTGGCGACCTTGCTGTTCTGGAAAAAATCGTTGTGCAGCGGCACCCGTTGCAATCGCACGGGCGCCTGGAATACTTCGACCTGATGCGGTCGATTGTGGCTTGCCGACGGCTGCTCGACGTACACCAGGATCCGGTTGGCGCTGTCCTGGACCTCCAGAAAACGCACGTTGGGCGTGGCGAGTGTGGCTTTGAGCAGACTTTCCAGCACTTCGTTGTTGCCGGAAATCACCCCGTATTCCGTGGCCGGAGCGAGCTGGTTGGCGATGAGTTGGCCGGTGTGGTTGAGCTCCTGACGCAGGTCCTGGATCCGCACGAACGTGAAGAAACTGATCAACAGCAAGGTCAACAGCAGGGCAGGGCCGAGGCTGATGATCTGGGTGCGGGTATTGATGTCCCAACGGCGACGGAAGGTCATGGGCGGCGTTCTCCTTCGGCCAGCAGGGTTGCAACAGAAGATTCATTGATCTGCTCAATACCTAGTGAACGAGCCACCTGCGGGTTACTTGAGACTTTGAAACGGTGCGGGTAATACGTGCGCGGCCAAGTGGCAGGTGGCTGGTCGAGCAATTGATCAAGCATCGCCAGCCAATCGTTTTGATCGCTGTAACTGCTGGCCAGGCTTCCAGCCTTGACGAATCCGGCGTTGGGGCCGATCAGCGCCAATTGTCGGGCATAGCTGCTGAGCAACAGGTTTTTCGCGGTTTTCGAGTTGTACAGATCAGGGTCATCGAGGCCGAGCAATACGTCGCTTTTGTTGAGCAGCGTTTGCAAGGGGCGACTGTCCTGGGTGTTGTCCCAGCGCTCGCTGACCACCTCAAGCCCCAGTGGCCGGGCGGCCTGGCGCAGTTCTTTCAAGAGGAATTCGCTGTGACTGTCATACAGCACGCCAATGCGTTTCACTTGGGGCAACAGGATTTGAATCAGGCGCATCTGGCGGTCCGCAGGTGGATCGCTCCAGAGCAGACTCAGCTGTGCAGGCACCGCGTCACCCAAGTGTTGCCGGGCTTGCAGACGGCTGATACGCAACACCAGGGTCGGCGGGCCTTGGCTGTCCTGCAGGCGCCAGTCGAGGCTCGGCAAATCGAGGAGGATCAAACGGATGTCCACCGGCAGTTTGCCCGGTGCAGGCAAAGTGGCCAACGGCTGGAAACGCACGTTATCGGCAGGTCGCAACTCGCGCAGGGCCTGAACGAAGGATTGCACCCCGGAGCTGTCTTCTGCCCCGGTCAACAGAATGTCCGCGGCGTTGGCCGAAAGGCTGCCGAGCCAGCCACTGACCACCAGGCACAGCATGGCCAGCAGATGGCCCAGGCCTGGCGTCTGGCGGGGCGGACAATAAGCCATCTTAAAGTGCCAGCTCCGCGCTGAAGTACATCACTTGGCGCTCGTCATAATTATTGTCAATGAAGGTGGTCGGTTGATGATCGAGGCGGTGCTGGAGCACACCAGCCAATTCCAGGCTGGCTTTGCCCAGACGGATACGTTTGGCGATGCGCGTGTCGATCCGTTCGAAGCGGTAGCCGTTCAAGGCGTCGTCACCGTAGTAGAAAAGCGCGCTGTTCCAGCCTTTGCCCCAGTCGCGCATCCAGCCAGCGGAACCGCTATTGCGAGCCGTCTGTTGTGCGTCCTGGGGATTGCTCGCGTCGACATCGACGTAGGCGTAGGTAAAGCGCAAACGGTCAGCGTCGTCGACACGCCAGTCGAGCTGGGTTTCCGCTCCGGAAAATCGTGCGGTGTTGGCGTTACTGGCGATGAACTGATTGTTGCGCAGCGGTTCGCTGATCATGCCGGTGATTTCGTCATGGAACAGCTTTACGTCAAGAGCGAGCCTCTGTCCGGCGAAGTATCCGTTATAACCCAGTTCGCGAGAGCGCATATGTTCCTGGTCGAGATTGCCGGGGCCGCGGGTCTTGACGAAGTAACGGGCGCTGGACTGGCCATAGGCCGTCGGTTGCAGGTTGGTGACGCGGTAACTCCAGTTGACGCTGTTTTCGAACATGTCCGGCGAACGGATGGCTTCGGAGTACACCGCCCGCAAGCCATGGCGCGGGTTGATCAGGTAATTGACCGCCACCCGCGGCGTCAGTGAGTTGCCGATCAACTGCGTATCTTCGAACATCGCGCCGCCTTGCAGCAGCCAGTGTTCGCTGGCGCGCCACTCGAGTTGGCCGAATGCCCGCCACGTGGTGTCATCGAGGGTGCCATTGAAGTAAGTCTCGGAATCTGCCCGGTCGTAACGATAGTTCAAGCCACTGACCAGTCGCAGACTATCGGACAGACTCAGGGTGTCCTGCAGTTCCAGATCGTAGCGGGTCTCCCGGGTGCTTTGATCGATGTCGCCGCAAACGGTCTGCCGGGCACCATTTCGCCATTGATCGAGCGCCTGGTTGGCCAATGCTTGCTCGGTGGCCTCGCCGGGAGGGGCGCCGGGGCCGGTAAAACGTTCGATATTGCGTGCCAGGCGTTCGGTGTAGTTTGGGTCGAGCTGCCAGAGTTCGGTCAGTTGCGGACTGAACGAGATCTCGGCATCGCACGCGCGCCAGGTTTGCTGGCGATCCCAATGCTGGGCTGAGCCCTGGACATACAGACTGTGGTCGGGATTGATATCGAGGTTCCAACGCAACGAGCCGGCGTAATCCTTGGCGGTGACGTCAGAATTGTCGCCGGCACGGGTAATCCCCGAAAACACTGGACGGTAGGTATACGGCCGCTGATTACTGCCTTCTTTGGCGTTCAATTGCCAATCGATACTTTGGCGTTCGTCGAGCGCTTGGCTGACGGCCAGATTGAAGCGATTCAAACGGCGGCTGTCGCGATAATCGGCGCCGTTGCGGTCGGTGTCGAAGCCGTCGTCCTGCTGGCCGGACAACGACAGGCGTAGATCTCCGTCATTCCAACCCACGCCCTGGCTGGCGTAAAAATCGTTGATGCCGCGTTGGCCACGAGTGACTTTCATCCGCG
Source organism: Pseudomonas sp. Sample_22 (assembly GCF_004307635.1). Classification (NCBI taxonomy): domain Bacteria; kingdom Pseudomonadati; phylum Pseudomonadota; class Gammaproteobacteria; order Pseudomonadales; family Pseudomonadaceae; genus Pseudomonas; species Pseudomonas sp. Sample_22. Next base: position 48,850 of record NZ_RCNY01000055.1, on the reverse strand, counting down.
TGCCATGGCTGTCGGCCGGGTTGCGCGTAATGATATTGACCACCGCCATCAGCGCATTGGCGCCATAGCTGACGGTGTTCGGGCCGCGGAAAACTTCGATGCGCTCGATATCCTCCATGGCCACCGGAATGTCGCTCCAGTCCACCGTAGCCAGGCCGGCGCGGTACACCGAGCGACCGTCGATCAATACCTGCATGCGCCGCGCTTCGCTGGCGCTGGTGCCGTGATAATTCACCGTCGCCTGGTTGCCGCTGATGTTGCCGACCATCATTCCGGGCACCAATCGCAGCACTTCACTGATGTCCCGGGCACCCGTGGCATTGATCAGCGCACTGTCGATCACGGTCATGCTTCCCGGAACGGCCGCTGGCGACTGTTTAAGGCGCGTGGCCGTCAGCACCTGCGGCAACGGTTCGCTATCGAGGAACAAGTCGTCTGCCAGCAATGGCGAGCTGAAGACCAGCGCCAGCACCAACGGCGAGCGAGGTGAAGGAGAACCCAGTGACACAACACATCCTTGTCAGCAATTGATGGCGCGCATGTTAACCGAGGCCGATGACTTTTCCAGTCACGATGTCAGCATTTTCCTGGGGTTTTATCCTGCACCTTTCAACTTGCGCCGGTAATTGACACAGGGGCTGGCCGACACTGGGGCGCTCCGTATAATGCCGACATCGCCACTGGTATGGATTAACGGATTACATATGACTGAACAGCGCCCGATTGCGGTCCTGGGAGGCGGAAGTTTTGGTACCGCCGTGGCAAACCTGCTGGCCGAAAACGGTCACCAGGTCCTGCAGTGGATGCGTGACCCTGAACAGGCCGAAGCCATTCGGGTCAATCGTGAGAACCCGCGTTATCTCAAGGGCATCAAGATTCTGCCCGGCGTGACGCCGGTCACCGATCTGCAAGCCACCCTTGAAGCCTGCGATCTGAGTTTCGTTGCGCTGCCATCCGGCGCGTTGCGCTCGGTGCTGGCGCCGCACGCCGAGCGTCTGCGCGGCAAGATGCTGGTGAGCCTGACCAAAGGCATCGAGGCTCATACGTTCAAATTGATGAGCCAGATTCTCGAAGAGATTGCCCCGCAAGCACGCATCGGCGTGTTATCCGGGCCGAACCTGGCCCGCGAAATCGCCGAACATGCGCTGACCGCCACGGTGGTTGCCAGTGAAGACGAGGAACTCTGCGAGCGGGTTCAGGCCGTGCTGCATGGCCGCACCTTCCGTGTGTACGCCAGTGCGGATCGATTCGGCGTGGAACTGGGCGGCGCGTTGAAAAACGTCTACGCAATCATTGCCGGCATGGCCGTGGCACTGGAGATGGGCGAAAACACCAAGAGCATGCTGATCACCCGGGCGTTGGCGGAAATGACCCGCTTTGCGGTCAATCAGGGCGCCAACCCGATGACTTTCCTCGGCCTGGCGGGCGTGGGCGATTTGATCGTGACCTGCTCCTCGCCGAAAAGCCGCAACTATCAGGTCGGTTTTGCCCTCGGTCAGGGCTTGAGCCTGGAAGAGGCGGTCAATCGCCTGGGTGAAGTGGCCGAAGGCGTGAACACCCTCAAGGTGCTCAAGGCCAAGTCCCAGGAGGTGGGCGTTTATATGCCGCTGGTCGCCGGGCTGCATGCGATTTTGTTCGAAGGGCGCACGCTGGAACAGGTGATCGCGCTGTTGATGCGTGGTGAACCCAAAACCGATGTCGACTTTATTTCCACCAGCGGTTTCAACTGAGCCCACCCCTTAACCGGAACGGAGTGAGACATGAACGATCAGAAAGTAGAAGCCAAGTACGAATCCATCCTGCTGCGGGTGTTGTGGATGGTGGTTTTTGTGCTGGTCTGGCAAGTGGCGCAATTCATCCTGGGTGCCGTGGTGCTGGTGCAGTTGATCTATCGTTTGATTTACGGCGCCCCGAGCGCCAGTTTGATGAACTTCGGCGACAGTCTGAGCCAGTTCCTGGCTCAGATCGGTCGGTTCGGCAGTTTTCACAGCGACCAGAAGCCTTGGCCGTTCGCCGATTGGCCGACGCCGCGTACGCCGGAAGGTGAAGCGCCGCACGTCGTGGCGCCAGCGCCGCATCCGGCCCGAGATGAGGAACCCAAGCTATGAAACTCTGGGTATTGCGTCATGGTGAAGCCGTACCACACGGCTCCCGCCCCCACGATTCGGAGCGGGAACTGACGGACCACGGTCGTGAAGAAGTATTGCGCAGTGCGGCACTGCTGATCGGCCAGCCGCTGACCGCGATCTACGCCAGCCCCTACCTGCGCGCACAGCAAACAGCGCAGTTGGTGCGCGAAGCGTTGGGTTTCGAACCGGAAATTCGCACTGTCGATTGGCTGACACCGGACACTGATCCGGACAAAGTGGCCGAGCAAATGGTTGCGGTGAGTGACGTATTGCTGGTCAGTCACAACCCGTTGGTGGGCAATTTGCTGAGCTATTTGCAACACGGTGCCGGACACCCACCGGAGCGGATCAGCACTGCCGGGCTGGCGGAACTCGAAGGCAGTGAACTGCTGGTCGGCTCGATGAGGCTCAACAGCGTCAAGCACCCATAGCCGTCTTTGATTTTTCTTATGCAGGAGCGAGGCTTGCCCGCGAAGCTTTTGGCAATTCAGAGGCTCCCTTCGCGGGCAAGCCTCGCTTCTACAGGCAGAGAGGGCTTGAAAAAAATCGTACAAAATAGCTAACCAAGCACTTGCTTGGTTGACTACGCTTGCTCCAGAACAAAAAAAACAGGAGCGAGTCGCATGTCTGCTGCTTTTCGTTTGCCGCTGGACGTTTTCTACGAGCGTGAAGCCCGTCATCCGCGCCAGCGCTTTTTGGTGCAGCCCGTTGGCGGTGGGCAAGTCGAGACCCTGACCTGGGCCGACGTCGGCCATCAGGCCCGCTGTGCAGCACATTGGTTGCGAGCGCGGGAGTTGCCACAAGGCAGCCATATCGCCCTGATTTCGAAAAACTGCGCCCACTGGATCATTGCCGACCTGGCGATCTGGATGGCTGGCCATGTCTCGGTGCCGCTGTACCCGAACCTGACGGCCGAATCCGTGGCCCAGGTGCTGGAGCATTCTGAAGCGGTCCTGGCCTTTATTGGCAAACTCGACGACTGGCCCGGTATGTCCCGAGGGGTGAGCCCGGACTTGATGACGATCAGCCTGCCGCTGCATCCGCCTGGCACCTTCGATTTCAGCTGGGCCGATCTGCAACGCAGCTCACCGATCCAGGACGATCCCAAGCCTGCCGCCGATCAACTCGCGACGATCATCTACACCTCCGGCACCACCGGCATGCCGAAGGGCGTGATGCACAGTTTCGGTAACCTTGGGTTTGCGACCACACGTGGCACGTCGTTATTCGGCCTCAACGAGTCGGACCGACTGTTGTCCTATTTGCCGTTGTGCCATGTGGCCGAACGGATGTTCGTCGAACTGGCCTCGATCTATACCGGGCAAACCGTTTTTTTTGCCGAGAGTCTCGATACTTTTCTCACCGACCTGAAACGTGCGCGACCGACGGCGCTGTTTGGCGTACCGCGGATCTGGACCAAATTCCAGATGGGCGTGTACAGCAAGATCCCGGCAAAACGCCTCGATTTTTTGCTCGGCTTGCCGTTTATCGGCAAGCGGGTTGGGCACAAGGTGCTCGCCGGGTTGGGGCTTGATGCGTTGCGCGTGGCCTTGTCCGGTGCCGCGCCGGTGCCACAGACCTTGTTGCTGTGGTACCGCAAATTGGGCCTGGACGTGCTGGAGGTCTACGGCATGACCGAAAGCTGTGGTTACTCGCACATATGCCTGCCGGGCCAGAACAAACCCGGCTGGATTGGCAAGCCATGCCCCGAGGTGGAAGTGCGCATCGAGGAGTCGGGCGAGGTGCTGGTGCGTAGCGGCGCGACCATGCTCGGCTATTTCAAGGAACCGCAGAAAACCGCTGAAACCATCACCGAGGACGGTTTCCTGCGGACCGGCGACAAAGGCGAAGAGGACGCCGAAGGCAACTTGCGCCTGACTGGGCGTTTGAAGGAAATCTTCAAGACCAGCAAAGGCAAATACGTGGCACCGGCACCGATTGAAAATCGCTTGGCGGTGCATTCGCGCATCGAACAGGTTTGCGTGGTCGGCGATGGCTTGAGTGCGCCGTTGGGGCTATGCGTACTCTCGGCCGTCGGGCAACAGGAGGCGCGCGCGGGGTTGCATTCAAGCCTGGAAAAACTGCTCGAGGAGGTCAATGCCGCACTCGACAAGCACGAACGTCTGCGGCGTCTGGTGGTGGTCAAGGACAGCTGGGCCGTGGAAAACGGCTTCCTCACGCCGACCTTGAAGATCAAGCGCAACGTCATCGAAGCGGCTTACGGTGGGCAATTCGAAGAATGGAGCGAGCGCAGCGAAGCAGTGCTGTGGCAGGATTGAGTCACGAACAAAACCAACAAGGAATCCAGCGATGAGTTTGTGGCGCACCACCCCCAACATCGAACAGTTGAATGCAATCCAGAAGAACACTATTGGCGAAGTGTTGGACATCCGCTTCGAAGCCTTTGATGAAGAGTCGCTGACCGCGAGCATGGTCATCGACCACCGCACCCACCAGCCTTATGGCTTGCTGCACGGCGGCGCTTCGGTGGTGCTGGCTGAAACCGTCGGCTCCATGGCCAGTTACCTGTGCATCGACGCCAGCAAGTTTTACTGCGTGGGCCTGGAAATCAACGCCAACCATTTGCGCGGCCTGCGAAGCGGGCGAGTGACGGCGGTGGCCAAGCCGATTCACATCGGGCGCACGACCCATGTCTGGGACATCCGCCTGACCAGTGATGAGGGCAAGGCCAGTTGCGTGTCGCGCTTGACCATGGCGGTGGTGCCGTTGGGCGAGAATCCGCCGGCACGTTGAGAGCAGTCCATAGCTTTGACCGGACTGTCATCATTCCTGTCAGTTACGGTCATTGCTGTAGTACGTGGTCTTACGGACAATCAACACCTGTTTTCGCTCATGGATTTGCCGGTATGTCGCAACAGATATTTTTCGCCCACGCCAACGGGTTTCCTTCGGGCACCTACGGCAAACTGTTCGCGGCGCTGGCGCCCGAGTATCAGGTGACGCATCTGGAGCAACACGCCCATGACCCGAGGTTTCCGGCGGACGACAACTGGTACAACCTGGTGGATGAGTTGATTCATCACCTGGAGCAGCAGCCGGAACCGGTTTGGGGTGTCGGCCATTCCTTTGGTGGCGTACTGCACCAGCACGCTGCGTTGCGCTGTCCTCATCTCTATCGCGGCGTGGTGATGCTTGATTCCCCCGTGCTGACCCGGACTGATCAATGGGTGATCCGTGCGGCCAAGCGTTTGGGTTTCATCGATCGCCTGACCCCGGCGGGTCGTACCCTGGGGCGGCGGGAAGAGTTCGCCGATCTCGACAGTGCCCGCCGCTATTTCGCCGGCAAAACCCTGTTTCGCAGCTTCGATCCGGAATGTTTCGACGCCTATCTGCAACACGGCTTGCACAAGGTCGGTGACAAGCTGCGCCTGCGCTTCGACCCGGCCACGGAAATCAGTATCTACCGTGGCGTACCCCACACCAGCCCCGGCCGCACGCGACAATTGAAAGTGCCGCTGGCGGTGGTGCGCGGGCGCAGCAGCCGGGTGGTGATGCGCCACCACGCCAGTTCGGTCGGGCGCATGCCTTTGGGAGAGTCCCTGACCATGCCTGGTGGCCACATGTTTCCCCTCGAACGTCCGCAAGACACCGCCCTGTTGCTGAAAAACCTGTTCAGCAAATGGGAAGGACGCCGCCCACAGGATTGCGCATGAGTCACGTCGTTGAAGAAGTCCGCCTGAGCCTGCCGCACATCGAGCTGGCGGCGCATCTGTTCGGCCCGGAAGACGGATTGCCGGTGATTGCCTTGCACGGCTGGCTCGACAACGCAAACAGCTTCGCCCGACTGGCGCCGAAGCTTAAAGGTCTGCGCATCATTGCACTGGACATGGCAGGGCACGGCCATTCCGGGCATCGCCCGCCCGGCGCGGGGTACGCCATGTGGGACTATGCCCACGATGTACTGCAAGTCGCCGAACAAATGGGCCTCAAGCGCTTTGCCCTGTTGGGCCACTCGATGGGGGCGATCGCGTGCTTGATCATCTCCGGGTCTTTGCCGGAGCGAGTCACTCATCTGGCCTTGATCGATGGCGTCATTCCGCCTACCGACAAGGGCGAAAATGCGGCCGAACGCATGGGCATGGCCCTGCAAGCGCAGCTGGATTTGCAAGAAAAACGCAAACCGGTCTACGACACCCTCGATCGAGCCGTCGAGGCTCGAATGAAAGGGTTGGTGGCGGTCAGTCGCGAAGCCGCCGAACTGCTGGCGCAACGTGGCTTGATGCCGGTGCCGGGCGGTTACACCTGGCGCACCGATAACCGCCTCACGCTGCCATCGCCGCTGCGTCTTACGACCGAACAGGCAATGGCATTCGTCAAACGGGTGAGTTGTCCGGCAAAACTGGTGGTGGCCGCCGACGGCATGCTCGCCAAACATCCAGAATTGCTGGAGCGTCTACCCTTTAGCCGTGAACAGCTGCCTGGTGGCCACCATTTGCACTTGAACGACGAGTCCGGTGCCGACCTTGTCGCAGACTGTTTCAATCGGTTCTTCGCCATTCCTTGACTTGCACCAGGCAACTGTCGAGGCTGGGCGGGTTGAAATGGGAGACAACCATGATAGATCTGTACACCGCTGCGACCCCGAATGGCCACAAGGTCTCTATCGTGCTCGAGGAACTCGGCCTGCCCTATAAGGTGCATGCCCTGAGTTTCGACAAAAAGGAACAGAAGTCCGCGGACTTCCTCAAGATCAACCCCAATGGGCGTATTCCGGCGATCGTCGATCGCGCCAACGGCGATTTTGCCGTGTTTGAATCCGGTGCCATCCTGATTTACCTCGCTGAAATGACCGGCAAGCTTTTGCCAGCCGACCCCAAGGGGCGTTCGGTGGTATTGCAGTGGCTGATGTTCCAGATGGGCGGCATCGGCCCGATGCAGGGCCAGGCCAACGTGTTTTTCCGTTATTTCCCGGAAAAGCTGCAGGGTGCAATCGATCGCTATCAGCACGAAACCCGTCGCCTCTACGAAGTCCTCGACACGCGCCTGCAAGCCGTCGAGTTCCTTGCCGGCGACTACAGCATCGCCGATATCGCGACGTTCCCCTGGGTACGTGGCTACGAGTGGTCCGGTGTCTCGGTGGAAGGTTTGACGGCGTTGCAACGCTGGATGGCGACCATGGAGGCGCGTCCTGCGGTGCAACGTGGCTTGCTGGTGCCACAGCGCGCCGATGAAGCGAGTGTCATCAAGGGTGCCCAGGCCATGCTGATCCGATGAGTCTATCGATGCGTTCCCTCAGTCTGTTGGCACTGTGCAGTTTCAGTCCCGTGTTGTTTGCCGCTGATGTGCCTGGCAGTCAGGATTTGCCGATCGTGCCGCGCATGGCCGATGCGCAGATCGTCGACTATCGCGTTCCGGTCGACATCGAGCGAATTTACCCACTGGGTTCGATCCGCAAGATCAGCGGCCAGCTGCGCTTCGATGGCCAGGTCAGCGCCCGTGGCAATGCCACGTCAGTGACCTACGAGCTGCCACCGGAGCATTCATCCACCGAAGCATTCACGGCCGCCCGCGAAGCCTTGCAGAAACAGGACGCCCAGTTGCTGTTCTGGTGCCAGGCCCGTGATTGCGGTGAAAGCAGCCTGTGGGCCAACGAAGTCTTCGGCAACGCCAAGCTCTATGGCGCCGACAATGAGCAGGCGTACCTGCTGTTGCGCCTGGCTGCTCCGAAAGACAACACACTGGTGGCGCTCTACAGCATCACCCGTGGCAATCGCAAAGCCTACCTGCACGTCGAGCAGTTCGATGCCGCTGCGCCGCTGGGCGATTTGCTGCCGACCTCGGCGACCTTGCTGCGTGAACTCAAAAGCACCGGCGAACTCGACTTTCCCAAACTCACGGATGCACCGGATGACACCTGGCTGCGTTTGATTTCCCGTGGTCTGAACCTGGACACGACGCTGCGGGTCAGTGTTTCCGGGCCTGCTGCCGAAGCCTGGCGGCAGGCGTTGATCGCTCAGGGCGTGCGTGCGGCGCGGCTGGAAACCGGCAGCGTCGAAGGCTCTGGCCTGCACATCCAGCTATTGCGCTAGGCTTTATCCCGGCGAACGCGCGTAACGCGTTCGCCAACTCTTTCGAACTGATTTTTTGAGACTTTAGATGATCAATAATGATCGGCTGTTGGTGCAGATCCTGCTCCTGGTGCTGTTTGGCGCGAGCTTCTGGGTGATGGCACCGTTCTGGTCAGCGTTGTTCTGGGGGGCGGTGCTGGCGTTTGCCAGTTGGCCACTGATGCGCTTGCTGACCCGTTGGCTAAATGGTCGCGAATCCCTGGCGGCGGCGCTGTTGACCGTGGGCTGGATGGTGCTGGTGGCAGCGCCTCTGGTCTGGCTGGGCTTCAACCTGGCGGACCATGTGCGCGACGCCACGGCGTTCATCAAGGATGTGCAGGTCGATGGTCTGCCGCAAGCGCCGGACTGGCTGGGCAGCATTCCGCTGGTGGGTGAGCGACTGCTGGGAATCTGGAACAGTGTCGATCAGCAGGGCGCGGCCATGATGGTGTCGCTCAAACCCTACTTCGGTCAGGTCGGTAACTGGCTGCTGGCGCGCAGTGCGCAGATTGGTGGCGGCATTCTCGAACTGACTTTGAGCATTGTTTTCGTGTTCTTTTTCTATCGCGACGGTCCGCGGCTGGCGGCGTTTGTCCATGGCTTGCTGGAGCGCCTGATCGGTAAACGGGCCGGGTACTACATCGAATTGGTGGCGGGCACGGTGCAGCGGGTAGTGAACGGCGTGATCGGTACGGCAGCGGCCCAGGCCGTCCTGGCGCTGGTCGGCTTCCTGATTGCCGGTGTGCCGGGGGCTTTGGTGCTCGGCATCGTAACGTTCATGCTTAGCCTGATTCCCATGGGGCCACCGCTGGTGTGGATTCCAGCCACCGCCTGGCTGGCATGGAGAGGTGACTACGGGATGGCAATATTCCTCGGCATCTGGGGCACCTTCATCATCAGTGGCGTGGACAACGTGCTCAAACCGTACCTGATCAGCCGCGGCGGAAACCTGCCGCTGGTGATTGTGTTGCTGGGCGTGTTTGGCGGGTTGATTGCGTTTGGCTTCATCGGGCTGTTCATCGGTCCGACGTTGCTGGCAGTGGCGTACAGCCTGTTGAACGACTGGAGCAAAAGCCATTCGCGGGTGGGAGATCGTCGTTGATTGCACACGGCAGGCTGCAAGGTCGGTAAAACAGACTCGCGTTGGTCCGGCGCACGGATGATGGGGACCGTCGGGCCAACGCCAGGCTGTAAAAGCGCCTCGGGCCTCCCTGCCCGAGTCGTGTAGCGGGGTGAATCAGAACTTCGCTTCAGCATCCAGTTGCAGGGTGTTGATGTCGGAGTCTTTGAGCGTGGCGTTGGTGTAGTCAGAGTTGGCCATGAAGTACGTCGCGCCGAGGTTGAAGTTCTTGTCCAGCTCGTAGCTCACTTTCAACTTGCTGCCGCGCGAACCGGTGAAGCCGTTGGCGAAGTCGGAGTCAGTGAACGCGCCAACCACAGCGTTACGCTGCACGTCGCGGTAGTTGTAGTCGATGGCGAAACCGTAGACCTTGGTCTTCAAACCGGCCAGCCAGGCGGTATCCTGATCGTTGCTGGCATCGTCGTTGTTGACGTACTGGCCGTACAGCGAGAGCGGCATTGGCAGGCCGCCGATGTCGAGCTGACCGAAACCTTCGAACAGCTTGAATTGTTCGTTCGGGCTGTTGCCGTTGATGGCCAGTGCAGCCGGGATCGAGGTGCCGCCAGGGATGATGTCGTCGTCGTTGTCGTAGCCGTAGACGCTGCCACCCAGGGTCAGCTTAAGGTTGTCGGTGATGCCGAAGCGTGCACCCAACTGGCCCGCGTACAGGCGCAGGTCGTGTTTGAACTGCACGCCGTCGCCGTCGACGTTGTCCTTGAGGGTGTAGTGACCGGCGCTACCGAACAGCTCGGTACTGCCGCTCAGCGGGTACTTGTACGACACCGACAGGCCTTCCGGGCTGATGTCGCTATCCCAAATCACGTCGCCCATGCTGACCCATTGTTGTGGCATCTTGCCGCCCACCAGGTGCAGGTTCTTGATCGCGTCGGGGTGGTAGTCGACGTAACCCTGATCCAGCCAGATCTGCTTCTTGTCGAAGTAGTTGTCCAGGCTCTGGTTGGTAGAACGCGCGTCGTCGTTGTTGCCGGTGGCGATTCGGATACCGGTGTCGACTTGCGGGTTGATTTCGGTATAGGCACCCAGGCGGGCACGAATGCGCTGACGATCCTGGTCTTTGTTGTTCGACACGCCATCGTTGTGCACGTTTTCCTGGCGGAAACGCACATCGCCCTTGAACTGGGTCTTGGCAGCCCACGCCAGTTTCTGGTCGAAGGTGCTCAGTTCGTTGGTTTTCTTCGCGGTCGCTGCGATCTGCTCGTTAGTCTCCTGTTGAGCCTGGCGGGCGATTTGCTGTTCTTTCTGATCCCGGGCCAGCTCGGCTTGCAGTTCACTGTACTGCGCGTTGGTAATCGAACCGTTTGCCTTGAGCATGTCGAGCAGTTTGGCGTCGACTGCGGCGCTGGCCGGAACACTCATGGCCAGCAACAGACCGCCACACAGGGCTGCCGCAGTTTTCGTGGAAGCAAGACGCATATCAATCTCCGAAGATGAGAGTGGATGGCTGAGCCATCCAGGGCACAACCGACCATTGATGGACGGAAAACAGTGGCCGGGTTAGAACCCGACGCTCTAAAAACAGGCGCCAGTATCGCGATGGTTTATTACAAGGAAGTGGCAATGTGATGGCATGTCGATGACGATGCCGAGTCGTCGCGAACTCTTGATTTAGAGCGCTGTCGTCGAATTGATCGTGTGCAACGGATGGCGATGGGCGATACTCGCAAAGCTTCATGCCATCGATGAGAGAGATGTGTAATGCCGTTGCAGCGCCTGCAAAGTCTGTCTGAAATCACTGCGCAAACATGGGATGCGTTGGTACCCGAGACACAACCATTTTTGTCTCACGCGTTCCTGAGCGCATTGGAGGACAGCGGCAGCGTCGGACCTCACTCCGGTTGGCAACCCGAGCATTTGCTGCACACCGAAGGTGATCGACTGATCGCCGCATTGCCCAGCTACCGCAAGTGGCATTCCTACGGCGAGTACGTGTTCGATCACGCCTGGGCCGATGCCTGCGAACGCGCGGGCATCGATTACTACCCCAAGCTTTTGACCGCAGTGCCTTTCAGTCCAGTCAGCGGGCCGCGTTTGTTGGCGGCCACAGTGGAGGATGGTTCCGAATTGCTGAAAAGCCTGCCGGGTTATCTGGAGATCGAACAACTCTTGAGCGCCCACATCAATTTCACAGACCCGTTCACTGACGCCGCGCTGGCCGAGCAGCCGGGCTGGCTGCAACGTGTCGGCTGCCAGTATCACTGGCAAAACCGCGGCTACCGGGACTTCCAGGATTTTCTCGATGTACTGAGTTCACGCAAGCGCAAACAGATGCGTAAAGAGCGGGAACAGGTGGCGGGGCAGGGTTTCGATTTCGAGTGGCTCGAAGGTCGTGAGTTGAGTCAGGTGCAGTGGGATTTTGTCTACGCCTGCTACGCCAACACCTACGCAGTGCGTCGGCAACGGCCCTACCTGACGCGAGCGTTTTTCAGCCTGTTGGCCGAACGCATGCCGCAATCGATCCGCGTCGTTTTTGCCAAACAAGGTTCACGGCCGGTAGCCATGGCTTTCAGCCTGGTGGGGGGCGACAGTTTTTACGGCCGTTATTGGGGATGCCTGGCAGAGTTCGATCGCCTGCATTTCGAGACCTGTTTCTATCAGGGCATGGACTACGCAATCGCCAACGGCTTTCAACGCTTCGATGCGGGTGCTCAAGGCGAGCACAAATTGATTCGCGGGTTCGAACCGGTGATTACCCATTCCTGGCATTACCTGCGCCATCCAGGCCTGAAAGCGGCGGTTAAAGACTTTCTGCAACAGGAGCGGCTGGGGGTGTTGGCGTATGCCGAAGAAGCGCGGACAGCCTTGCCTTACCGGCAGGCGTAATTGGCAAGGAGTCTTTGTGGGAGCTGGCTTGCCAGCGATAGCGGAATATCAGTCAACATCAATGTTGAATGTGAATCCGTCATCGCGGGCAAGTCGAATCGTCGCACCGTCGCTCCCACAGGGGTCAGGGTGATCTGAAGTTAATCGATCCCGACAAACCCACCCGTCTGATGCTGCCACAGCCGCGCATACAACCCACCCAATGCCAGCAATTCGGCATGGCTGCCGGTTTCGGCAATCTTGCCGTTTTCCAGCACCACCAGGCGGTCCATGCGGGCAATGGTCGAGAGCCGGTGCGCGATGGCAATGACGGTTTTGCCCTGCATCAGGGTCTCGAGGCTTTCCTGGATTGCCGCTTCGACTTCCGAGTCCAGTGCCGATGTGGCTTCGTCCATGATCAGAATCGGCGCGTCCTTGAGCAGCACGCGAGCGATGGCGATGCGCTGACGCTGGCCACCGGAGAGTTTCACACCGCGTTCACCGACGTGGGCATCGAAACCGACACGGCCTTCAGCGTCCGAAAGCATTGGGATAAAACCATCGGCCCGGGCCTTGTGCACCGCTTCCCAGAGTTCGCTATCGGTGGCGTCGGGTTTTCCGTAAAGCAGATTGTCGCGGATCGAACGGTGCAGTAACGACGTGTCCTGGGTGATCATGCCGATGCGTTCACGCAGGCTTTCCTGACTGACATCGGCGATGTTCTGGCCATCGATGAGAATCCTCCCGCCTTCCACGTCATAGAGACGCAGCAGCAGGTTGACCAGCGTTGATTTGCCGGCACCGGACGGACCGATCAGGCCGATCTTCTCGCCGGGTTTGATCGTCAGGTTGAGCCCGCCGATGATCCCGCTCTGTTTGCCGTAGTGGAAATCCACGTCTTCGAAACGCACTTCGCCACGGGCCACGGCCAGGGGTTTGGCCTGGTCTCGGTCGGTGACGCTGACCGGTTGCGAGATGCTCTGCAGGCCGTCCTGAACCATGCCGATGTTTTCGAAGATGCCGGTGACCACCCACATGATCCAGCCGGACATGTTGACGATGCGGATCACCAGCCCGGTGGCCAGGGCGATGGCGCCCACGCTGATCAGCGACTGCGTCCAAAGCCACAGGGCCAGGCCGGTGGTGCCGACGATCAACAGGCCGTTCATGCTGGTGATCACCACGTCCATACTGGTGACGACGCGGCCGGCCAGTTGGGCCTTTTCGGTTTGTTCCTTGATCGCTTCGCGAGCGTATTGCTGTTCGAAGTTGGTATGGGCAAACAGCTTCAGGGTGGTGATGTTGGTGTAGCCGTCAACGATCCGCCCCATCAGTTTGGAGCGCGCATCGGAGGACACCACCGAGCGTTCCTTGACTCGCGGTACGAAGTAATACAGTGCACTGATGAACGCGACGATCCACGTCAGCAGCGGGATCATCAGGCGCCAGTCGGCTTCGGCAAACAGCACCAGCGAGCTGATCGCGTAGATCAGCACATGCCACAGGGCGTCCACCGCTTGTACCGCTGAATCGCGCAAGGAGTTGCCGGTTTGCATGATGCGCTGGGCGATACGGCCGGCGAAGTCATTCTGGAAAAAATTCAGGCTCTGCTTGAGCACATAGCTGTGGTTTTGCCAGCGAATCAGGCTGGTCATGCTCGGGCTCAAGGTCTGGTGCACCAGCAGATCATGCAGGCCGACGAAAATCGGCCGCAGGACGAGCGCCACCACCACCATCCAGGCCAGTTCAAGGCCGTGCACCTTGAAAAAGTCAGCGTTGGGTGTGCCTTGGGCCAGGTCGATGATGCGGCTCAGGTAGCTGAACAGCGCGACTTCGATCAGCGCGCCGAACAGGCCGACGATCAACAGGGCGACGAAACTTGGCCAGACCTGTTTGAGGTAATAGGTATAGAAGGGCAGGACGCGATCCGGCGGAGCGGCCGAAGGGGCGTCGCGGAAGATGTCGATCAGTTTTTCAAAACGGCGATAAAGCATCGGTGTTTACCCGTTAACGGGCTCTCCTTTGAACGGATTGAGCGTTGCCGACAGAGCCGGCAACCGCTCGGACATCCTTGTCCAGCTTGGTTTCAGTCGATGCGCTTGGCCGACTTGATGAACACCGGATCTGCCGGTACGTCTTTCATGCCGCTGCGAACGGTGGTAGGCGAGTTGACGATGATGTCGACCACATCCATGCCTTTGACGACTTTGCCGAACACCGCGTAGCCGTCGCCCTGGTCGAGGAAGTCGTTGTCCTTGACGTTGATGAAGAACTGGCTGGTGGCAGAGTCCGGCACCGAGGTACGGGCCATGGACAAGGTGCCACGCACGTTGACCAGGCCGTTGTTGTGCTCGTTCTTGATCGGCGCCTTGGTTTCTTTTTGTTGCATTTGCTGGGTGAAACCGCCGCCCTGGACCATGAAGCCCGGAATCACACGGTGGAAAATCGTGTTGTTGTAGAAGCCGCTGTCAACGTACTCAAGAAAGTTCTTGGTACTGATCGGAGCCTTGACCGGGTCCAGTTCGATTTCGATCTGGCCGTTGGTGGTTTCCAGCAGAACATGCGGCGCCTTGGCAGGCGTTGCGGCCATAAGGTTGGCGGCAAACAGAACGGAACCAGCGGCGAGGACGATTTTTTTCAGCATGGGTCAGAGATCCTGATTGGTGGTGTCGACTGCGGTGAGAAATTCGAGCAGTGTCTGGTTGAAGCGTTCGGGTTGATCCATCGGAGTGGCATGACGCGAATCGGCGATCACTGCCAGCCGCGCATCAGGCAACAGTTTTACGTAGTTTTCCTTCAACGCGACCGGAGTGTAGTCACGGTCGGCGCTGATGATGAGGGTTGGACAGGACACCTTCGACAAGCGTTCCTGAACACCCCAACCGACAATGGCATCGAAGCTGGCGAGATAAGCATGTTTGTCGTTTTTTGCCCAGCGCTCAGCCATCTTTTGTCGTAAATCTGCCTGCTCGGGTTTGGGGAACAGCTTGCCGCCCAAGGCCTTGCCGATGGTGCGCAGACTGAGCACGCGCATCAGGCTCCAGCGTTTGAACCATTGCCAATAGTCGTCACGGCTGCGTAATTTGACCTCCGGCGCGCTGTTGACGATGCACAGGCTTTTAAGCAGTTGTGGCTGATCGACCCCGAGTTGAAAGCCGATCATGCCCCCCATGGAAAGTCCGACATAATGTGTCGGACCCAGCTTCAGATGCTCCATCAGCGCGATCAGGTCGGCGCTGAAGCCGGCAATGCTGTAACGCTCGCGGGGTTTGTCGGAGCGACCGTGGCCGCGTACATCCGGGACGATCACCCGATAGCGTGCAGCCAGCGCGGGTATCTGTTTTTCCCAGTCCAGCGTGCTGGAACCCAGCCCGTGGACCAGCAGCAACGGCGTGCCGTGACCATATTCCTCATAGTGCAGGTTGCATCCTTCATGTTCGAAATAGGCCATGCATACACTCCGTGTCAGGCTTGTTCGGGGGCGGCGAACGGTGCGTCCAGTGGTGCAGTGTCGAAGGTGCGCAGCAATTCGACGAGAATCTGTGTGGCTGGCCCGAGGGGTTTGTCTTTGTTCGAATACAGATAGAAGCTCGGGTTACGGCTGCCGCCCTGATCCAAAGGTAGCAGCTTGAGCGTGCCTTCCTTGAGTTCTCGTTCGATCATGTGCCTGGGCAACCAGGCGAACCCCAGGCCGCTGCCGACGAATGTCGCGGCGGTGGCCAGGCTGCCGACCGTCCAGCGCTGTTCGGCGCCGAGCCAGCCGACGTCCCGTGGTTGCTGGCGACCGGAGTCCCGGATGACCACTTGCATGTGGCTTTCCAGATCCTGGAAGCTCAGCTCGCGGTTAAGGCGATGCAGGGAATGTTCCGGGTGGGCGACCGCGACGAATTCGACGTCGCTTAATTCCGCACCCAGGTAGCCCGGAATGCTGAACCCGGTGATCGCCAGGTCGGCGACGCCTTCGAGCAGGACTTCCTCCACACCTGATAGCACCTCTTCGCGCAATCGCACCCGGCAACCTCGGCTTTGCGGCATGAAGGCGGTCAACGCGCGGACGAGGCGAGCGCTCGGATAGGCGGCGTCGACCACCAGGCGCACTTCGGCTTCCCAGCCTTGCTCCATATGGTGAGCCAGGTCTTCGAGCTGACTGGCCTGTTTCACCAGTTGCCGGGACCGTCGCAACAGCACGCCGCCGGCTTCGGTCAGCACTGCTTTGCGCCCGTCGATGCGCAGCAATGGCACGCCAAGCTGATCCTGCATCCGCGCTACGGTGTAGCTGACGGAGGATTGCGAGCGATGCAGCGCTTCGGCGGCCTGGGCGAAACCACCGTGGTCGACCACGGCTTGAAGTGTTCGCCATTGATCAAGGGTCACGCGGGGCGCTTTCATGATGTGCTCCTCTTGTCCTAAGCTGGGCAGTTCTTATTGGAGACTGCTCAATGAAAAAAATGTGTTGTCTGGTATCAGGTTGCGTACTGCTGGGCCTGTTGCCGCTGACTGCGTCTGCTTACCCGATCGATGTGAAAAAAGACCTCAATGGCCTGAAGATCGATTACGAAACCTTCGACACCGATAGCGATATCGGCTCCATTCGGGTGGCCAACTATGGCGATGTCGATGCCAGCTGCAAGGCGGTTTTCAGCAACGGCCCGGAAGCTCCACGCACCCGAAAGATCGATGTACCGGCTGGCAAACACAAAAACGTCACCGCCAAGTTCAGCCGCAACATCATCAAACTGCGCATCGAGCTGAGCTGCACCCCGAAATGACACCGAACGGAGCAAACCTGACGGGCATGCTCCGCTTATAAACGAATTTATTGATGGGTTATAGCAATTATTTGCGCTTTTTCATCGATATGACTCTGTTTAACCTTCACTCCATCGACTTACAGCATTCTCAGATGGAGCCTACATCCCATGTCCCGCGTTCTGATCATCGAAAGCAGTGCCCGTCAGCAAGACTCGGTTTCCCGTCAACTGACCCAGACGTTCATCAAACAATGGCAAGCCGCTCATCCGCAGGATCAGATCACGGTTCGTGACCTTGCCGTCAACCCGGTACCGCATCTGGACATCAACCTGCTGGGTGGCTGGATGAAGCCCGCTGAACAACGCAGCGACATCGAACAGGTTTCGCTGGAGCGGTCTAACCAGCTGACAGACGAATTGCTGGCCGCAGACGTACTGGTGATGGCCGCGCCGATGTACAACTTTGCAATTCCCAGCACCCTCAAAGCCTGGCTGGACCATGTGCTGCGCGCCGGCGTCACCTTCAAATACACAGAAACCGGGCCTCAAGGTCTGCTCAGCGGCAAGCGCGCTTATGTGCTGACGGCGCGCGGCGGTATCTATGCCGGCAGCACGGCGGATCACCAGGAACCGTACCTGCGTCAGGTCATGGGCTTCATCGGTATCCACGACGTGACATTCATCCATGCCGAAGGCATGAACCTGGGTGGCGACTTCCAGGAGAAAGGCCTGAACCAGGCCAATGCCAAGCTATCGCAAGTGGCCTGACCTGTTAATCGCCAGATAATCGCTCGATGGTCTAGTGACCTGGCGCAACCCTTCAAGCCTGTACGCGCATCGAACCTCCCTTTGCACTTATTGCTCCTGAGTGCCGTAGCCCGATTGAACGCTTTAGCGAGATCGGGCTTTTTTTTTGCCTGCGATTTGATGGGGTGGCATAAAAGCCCGCTTCCACAGGTTTTTGTATTGTTTGACTGGTCGCGATCATTGGCAAAACCCGCTATCGTCGCCGCCATTCGAAACGAGGCGAGCATGGGCTATCTACTTTTTGTCACGCTGATCCAGGCGTTTTCCTTCAGTTTGATCGGTGAGTACCTGGCCGGTCATGTCGACAGTTACTTCGCGGTGCTCGTGCGCGTGCTGCTGGCGGGGCTGGTGTTCATTCCGTTGACGCGCTGGCGTTCGGTGGAACCGGCGTTCATGCGCGGCATGCTGCTGATCGGCGCGTTGCAGTTTGGTGTGACCTACGTCTGCCTGTATCTGAGCTTTCGCGTGCTGACGGTGCCGGAAGTGTTGCTGTTCACCATCCTCACGCCCTTGCACGTGACCCTGATCGAAGATGCCCTGAACCGTCGCTTCAATCCGTGGGCCTTGATCGCGGCACTGGTGGCGGTCGCGGGCGCCGCGGTGATTCGCTTCGACCGGATCAATCCCGACTTCTTCATGGGGTTCCTGCTGCTGCAGCTGGCCAACTTCACCTATGCCGCCGGGCAGGTGCTCTATAAGCATCTGGTCGCACGACACCCGAGTGATCTGCCGCATTATCGGCGCTTCGGCTACTTCTACCTCGGGGCACTGGCCGTGGCGTTGCCGGCGTTCCTGCTGTTCGGCAAACAGAATTTCCTACCCGAAGCACCGTTGCAATGGGCTGTGTTGTTGTTCCTTGGCCTGGTCTCGACCGCATTGGGGCTGTACTGGTGGAACAAGGGCGCTTGCCTGGTCAATGGCGGGACGCTGGCAGTGATGAACAACCTGCATGTGCCGGTGGGGTTGCTGATCAATCTGCTGATCTGGAATCAGCATGAGCAGTTGGGGCGGTTGTTGCTCGGTGGCTCTGTGATTTTGATGGCGGTCTGGATCAGCCGGTTGGGCGTCAGGCGAGAAGTGTTGCCGTTGCGGAGTCGGACATGAAGGACTTGATCGCCGCCATTGAGCAGATCTACAAGCGCGCAGGTTTGGCGTTGACGGATGAAGCGCGGCGCGAGGAGGAAAGTGCCGAGTATGGCGCCTTCCGTTTCGGCCTCGATGGCCAGGTGATCGTCTTCCGGGTGGCGAAAACCACGCCGACCAAGATTGGCCAGTTCGTCACGTTGTGGAAACGGCCAACGCCGACCAGCGAGATTGCACCGTTCGATAGTGACGATGGCGTCGCCTTTGTGGTGGTGAGCGTTGGCGATGAAACCCATAACGGGCAGTTTGTGTTCGACCGGGAGATATTGGCTGCCAAAGGTGTCATGTCGATTGCCGGCGAAGGCGGTAAGCGAGCGATTCGCGTGTATCCGCCGTGGTCACGGCCCGTCGCCCGGCAAGCTATCAAGACGCAGCAGTGGCAGCTGAAGTATTTCCTCGCTATTGACCCAAGCGGAAATGCCGACCCCGTGGATGTGCGGCGACTCTTCAAAACCTAGCCACTTGACCTGTTGAACCCCTTACATACGGTTTTTTTCCGGCTCGGGAATGTGGCTTGAACCCAGCAGGGCCGGCAACAACCCGGCCCGCAAGTCGCCGCCACTGGGCTGCTGATAAAGGCTCAAGCCAAACTCCGGCAGCACCGCCAGCAAGTAGTCGAAGATATCCCCCTGGATCCGCTCGTAATCGGCCCACGCCGTGGTTCGGGTAAAGCAATAGATTTCCAGCGGAATGCCCTGTGCCGTGGTCTGCATCTGCCGGACCATGCAGGTCATGTTCGGCTGGATCTGCGCGTGGCTTTTCAGATAGGCCAGTGCATAGGCGCGGAACGTGCCGATGTTGGTCATGCGTCGGCGGTTGGCCGACATGGCGGCGAGGTTGCCTTGGGCTTCATTCCACGCTTTGAGTTCGGCCTGCTTGCGGGACATGTAGTCGGTCAGCAGATGCACCTGCGCCAGTTTCTGCTCTTCTTCATCACGCAAAAAACGCACACCGCTGGCGTCGATGAACAGACTGCGCTTGATCCGGCGGCCGCCAGAAGCCTGCATGCCGCGCCAGTTCTTGAACGATTCGGACATCAAGCGCCAGGTCGGGATCGAGACGATGGTCTTGTCGAAGTTCTGCACCTTGACCGTATGCAGCGTAATGTCCACCACATCGCCATCGGCGCCGACCTGTGGCATCTCGATCCAGTCACCCACCCGCAGCATGTCATTGCTGGTGAGCTGCACACTGGCGACGAATGACAGCAGCGTGTCCTTGTAGACCAACAGGATCACCGCCGACATGGCACCCAAGCCTGACAGCAGCAACAGCGGTGAGCGATCGATCAGCGTAGCGACGATGATGATCGCGCCAAATACGTACAAGACCATTTTCGTCAGTTGCACATAGCCCTTGATCGAGCGGGTGCGGGCGTGTTCGGTGCGGGCGTAGATGTCCAGCAAGGCATTGAGCAGCGCGCTGATCGCCAGGATCAGGAACAGCACGGTGAATGCCAGCGCCACATTGCCGAGGAAAATCATCGCGGTTTTACTCAGTTCCGGCACCAGGTGCAGGCCGAACTGGATCACCAGCGATGGCGTCATCTGCGCCAGGCGTTGAAACACCTTGTTGTGACGAAAGTCGTTGATCCAGTGCAACGCAGGCTGGCGGCCAAGCATTCGGCTGGCATGCAGGATCAGGTAGCGCGCCACTCGTCCGAGCAGCAGCGCTATGACCAGCAGCATCGCCAGCGCAAGGCCGGCATGCACGACGGGATGTTGATCGAGTGCACCCCAAAGGTCTTGGGCGTTGAGCCAGAGCTGTTTGATATCCATGGGTAAAAACGATTCTTCTGTGAGACGCGACGGGCGATTAGAGCATTTAAGACGCTTTGTATTACCTTCGGAGACAAATCAGGCAACAAAAAAGCCACTGTTTACTGTCGTTTGCATAAAGAAACTCGGCCTCGGCGCTCGAAACCGTTACCCTATGCAGCTGATTTTTTGTATTTCTTCGAGGTAGCACCCGTGTTTTCCCAATTCGCCCTGCACGAACGCCTGCTCAAAGCCGTGGCCGAGCTGAAATTTGTCGAGCCAACGCCTGTGCAAGCAGCGGCCATTCCGCTGGCGCTCCAAGGGCGTGACCTGCGGGTGACAGCGCAAACCGGTAGCGGCAAGACCGCTGCGTTCGTTTTGCCGATCCTCAACCGCCTGATCGGGCCGGCCAAGATCCGCGTCAGCATCAAGACCCTGATCCTGCTGCCAACCCGTGAACTGGCCCAGCAGACCCTGAAAGAAGTTGAACGCTTCTCGCAGTTCACTTTCATCAAATCCGGCCTGATCACCGGCGGTGAAGACTTCAAGGTCCAGGCCGCCATGCTGCGCAAGGTGCCGGACATCCTGATCGGTACGCCCGGGCGGATGATCGAGCAATTGAACGCCGGTAACCTCGACTTGAAAGAAGTTGAAGTGCTGGTGCTCGACGAAGCCGATCGCATGCTCGATATGGGCTTCGCCGATGACGTGCAGCGTCTGGTCGATGAGTGCACCAACCGTCAGCAGACCATGCTGTTCTCCGCTACCACGGGTGGCTCCGGTCTGCGCGAGATGATCGCCAAGGTCCTGAACAATCCTGAGCACCTGCAGCTCAACGCGGTCAGCCAGCTGAACGAAACCACCCGTCAGCAAATCATCACCGCTGACCACAACCAGCACAAAGAACAGATCGTCAACTGGTTGCTCGCCAACGAGACCTACCAGAAGGCCATCGTGTTCACCAATACCCGGGCGATGGCCGACCGTATCTATGGTCGTCTGGTGGCTCAGGAATACAAAGCGTTCGTGCTGCACGGCGAGAAAGACCAGAAAGATCGCAAACTGGCGATCGACCGGCTGAAGCAGGGTGGGGTGAAAATCCTCGTGGCGACCGACGTCGCCGCTCGCGGTCTCGACGTGGACGGCCTGGATCTGGTGATCAACTTCGATATGCCGCGCAGCGGCGACGAATATGTACACCGCATCGGTCGTACCGGCCGCGCTGGCAACGATGGCCTGGCCATCTCGCTGATCTGCCACGGCGACTGGAACCTGATGTCGAGCATCGAGCGCTACCTCAAGCAGAGCTTCGAGCGCCGCACCATCAAGGAAGTCAAAGGCACCTACGGCGGACCGAAAAAGGTCAAGGCTTCGGGCAAGGCCGTCGGCGTGAAGAAGAAAAAGACCGACGCCAAGGGCGACAAGAAGAAAACCGCCGCCAAGACCCCGACCAAACGCAAGAGCGTCAATCGCCCGAAAAGCGATTCGCTGGTGAGCAAGGACGGTATGGCCCCGCTGAAACGTCGCAAGCCGGAAGCACCGGCGGCTGAATAAAGCGCCGTAGCGTTCTGGAAAAAACCCGGACAAAGTCCTGATTCTCTTCACCTAAGGACGAACATTGTACTTGTGGCGAGGGAGTTAGCTCCCTCGCCACAGGTTGCTGACGTTCTCTTACGTGAACAGCATCAAGGGCAAAGCCCGGGTTTTTTTATGTCTGTTTTCAGCTGTCGGCCTTCTTCTCTGCCGTTCCCAGCTCTTTCAAACGCTGATCGATCAACTGGCACTTGTCCGGCAGGTCTTTCGCAGCCGTTCCCAGGTCCATTTTTTGCAACTCATCGTTGATTTCCTTGGCCTTGGCCGGGTTCTGTTCGGTGAGCCTGGTGACTTCCTTGGCCAGTTGTTCGCGTTTGGCCGTGGCCTCTTCGGGCGTACAGGCCCAGGCAGGCAGTGCGCAAGCGAGGGTGGCGGCGAGGGTGAGCTTGAGCAGGTTTTTCATGTGTCAGGCCTCAGTTCCGGTTAAGGCGGGTTAACCGGTTGAGGCCTCAAGCATGGAAAAAGTTCAGATTCACCCATGGCAGCAACTTGCCGGGGCATTATCGTCATATTTATCGTGATGCTTCACCCACTCCATGATCTCCTCTTCATTTCGCCCCTTGGGCGTCAAATCCAGGTAGTTGTAGGCACCCACCAGCATGTCCAGGCCTCGGGCATAGGTTGAGTAGGTGTGAAAAATTTCGCCATCCTCGTTGCGATAAAACACGCTGAGGCCCGGAAGTTCTTCCTCGGAGCCGTCAGTTTTTTCGTAGTTGTAGGTGGCCTTGCCGGCGGCGACATCTTCAGCTCTGGCCGAGACGCCAAAGTCGTAGTTGAAGTCGCAGCCCTCTGACGAGACCCAGTCAAACTTCCACCCCATGCGTCGCTTGAATGCCTGGAATTCGGCGAAAGGTGCGTGGGAAACCGCCACCACTGCAACGTCATGGTGGGCCAGGTGCTGATTGGCGCCATCGATGTGGTCGGAAAGAAACGAACACCCGGGGCAACCTTCGTCCCAGCCCTCGGCGAACATGAAATGGTAAATGATCAACTGACTGCGGCCGCCAAACAGGTCGGCGAGCTTCAATTCGCCGTTCGGACCTTGAAAGTGGTAGTCCTTGTCGATTTTCACCCAAGGCAAGGCGCGGCGTTCGGCGCTGAGTTTATCCCGTTCCTTGGTGAAGGCTTTTTCGTGGGCCAGGTGTTGCTTGCGGGCGGCGAGCCATTCTTCCCGCGACACGACGGGATGGTTCTGAACGTTCATTGTTTTTTCTCCTGCGTGGGGCTGGGAGTGACTTACACAGCCTAGTCGTTTGGCATGCCTGGAATTCGACATGCCGCCGGTCGGTCGGGCTGAAAAATCCAGGGTGAACGGCCGCCCGGCCTGCCGGTCACACACTATGAAGCCCCCACTCACGGGCACCGGAGGTTGCAGGATGACGACTTATAACTGGGATTTGATCGAGCGCTTGCTGCACGAGGTGCAGCGCGGCGAAGCCAGCTTTACCCCACGGCCCTATGCCGAGCAATACGCAGCAGAAAAGGCGTCGGAGGGTGAACAGACAGAGAACCTTGACCATCTGAAAGCGGTGGCGGGCGAATATGAAAAGCTCCTGCTGGAGCGGGGCTACATCGAACCTCGGCCTGAGGAACAGGGCGGCACCGGTGCCAACTACATTCTGACGCCCCGGGGCTCGAGTTTATTGAGCCTGATCGACAGCAGCATTCCGGGCAATGAGCATCCTCGGCAAGTGCTCGATGAACAGGAAGATGCGCTGGATGAGCTGACGTTTGATGAGGTCGCGTCGAAAGCGCAGATCGCCTGAATCACTAGTTTGCAGTCTGCGGCACACGGCATCCGCAGGCTGCGATCTTTTGATCTTCAACCCTGCTTTGCCGCTTTCAGGCACTTCAGATCACTGAAGTCTTTCTTCACGCCTTCAATCTTTGTCAGCAGCCGTTGACGTTGTTCCGGCGTGCTTTCTGCCATCAGGTCGACAAACAGCGAACGCGCTTGCGCTTCGGTTTTGGCAAAGGCCTGCCGATAAGCCGGTGTCCACAGGCGTTCTCGGTCGACCAGAAGCGTCTCGATTCGCTGTGGGAATTCTGGGCTCTGACGTTGGGCTACCGCTGCGCTGAATTGCTTTTGCCAGTGAGCACGGTTGGCAATCCACTCCGTATTCTGGTCGCCCAAGGCATTCGACCACGCCGCTACTCGTTGCCGCTGGGCCTGACTGAGTGGTCCGAGCCAGTCATTCAGGCGCTTTTCCATGCGTTCGCCGCGATCCTTGATCTGCTGATCAAGGGAGGGGTTTAGGTATTTCTCCTGACGTTTGCGCTGGTCTTTGGCGAACGCCTCGTTCATCTCTGCCACCTGTTTGTCATCCAGCCCCCGCAGCAACTGGACCGCTGACGGAGTGATTTCCCGCGCGGTTTCGGCGATCGCCTGCTTGGCTTCGGTGGCGCGGTCCTGCAGTGCGGCATCGGTGACCTGATTGCTGGCGACCATGTTTTGCAAGCGGTCCAGCCAGTCAAGGTAGCCGGGCATTTGCGTGGAGCAGTGCCAACTCAAATGTTCCTTGAGGCGCTCGTGAAACCAGCCTTTCTGCTCGCCGTTCATGTCCAGGTAATCGCTGAGCGTCCAGGGAATGATCACATCGAGGTTGCGATAGGCCAGGCCCATGCGACTGCACGCGCCCAGGGTCAGGCTGCAAATGAGTGCACAGGCGATATATTTTAACCAGCGAGACATGGGCGAATCCTTGCGAAGGCCTGGCTTCGGAATCTGATTCTCATGTGAACGCAAGAGGAGGCCGGCAGTTCAGCCGATCAATAGAAGCTGCGTTCGGCCTTGAGTGTGACAAGTCCGTCACACTGGTTGTTGTGCCCGGAATAGGCTGAACAAGTGCTGCCGCTGAGGCTGGAATCACTGTAGATCAGGTCAAGGTCGATTCCCATGAAGGGGCGGGACAACTTCACCGACCAATCAGTGAAACTGCCTACGTAACCACCGTCCACAGCCACCGGAGTATTCAACTGGTGGGTGGTGTATTTCATACTGATCCCGATGCCGAAGGGCTCATTGCCGCTGAGATTGGCGAACAGGGTGCTGTTCTGTTTGTCCGGGTCGTTGCTCAACGCAACGCCGAAACGGCTGCCCAGCAAGGTCAAGCCTGCGAACAGTTCCTGACTGTCGAGGGTTTCCACTTCGGGATAGCTGTAATGAATGATGCCCACTTCGTAACCGAGCGTTTGGTCGAAAGGCTGTTTAAAGCCTGCGTAGGAATCGATTTCGAGATTTTTCCCGGGACTGATTCCCATGCTGGGTGACCATTGGCCGAAGTAGAAACCGCTGTCATGGGTCAGGTCCAGGCCACCATGGAATGAACCGACGGCGGAAGGTTTGACCAGACCCTGGGCCATGCTGCGAGCTGGGTTGGTACCGAGTTTCAGGTCGAAATCGCCCAGCTCGCGCTGAAAAACCTGACCCTGGGCAACGGAGCACGCCAGCAGAGCGCCGAGTAGTAAGCAAAGGCAGGAGAGTTTTTGCATGCGTCACTCCATGAACAGCGAGTGCAGGCGGTTTGGCCTGCTGAAACGCTTGATCTAGACGCGTGCAAGGATACCGGCGAATGACAGGCATCGAGGGCCGTTCGTCGATTTTTACGAGATTGGTGATGTTGGGGGGAGGCTATTGCAGAGTTCCAGTCCAGACGCTTCGAAGCTCAAAGCGCCCAGGGACCAGGTAAGGCGTGGTTTTTACTTTTTGCCCAGCGTGATCTGCTTGGACGGGCCGAACGTCTGGCCGCTTACGCCTTTGGCAATTTGCTGGATTTCACCGCCGGATTTGAGGAATGCAGCGATCTGGTTATTGATCGATTCGCTGGTTTCGACGGCTGGAGCTGGCTTTGCTTTGCTGTTGGATGCTTTTACGCGCATGGCGGCCATTAACCTGTAGAAAATTAACTTGGCCAGGCATCGTACAGGAAATGCCTGCAATTTGCTTGGCAAATATCCCCTGAAGCATTCGATGTACAGGAAAAATAAACGGCGGTTAATTGTTGGAGTTTTTTCCTAAGTCGCTGTTTTAAATAAAAACAGCTCTCGAAAAAGGCGTTTTATGCGCTGCTTGGGGCGCCATGAAAGTGGACAGATCGATCAGACGAGCGGCCAGCGGTCGTGGCCGAACCCAGAAAAATTGCGGCCTTCAGAGGTTTTTCTCCCACCACCGGACCGCCCACCGAACGCGGCCCGCAAAACCGGGTAGAATGCCGCCACGTAATGAGGGTATTGGACATGGCTTTAGTCGGGCGTTACAACAGTTTGCAAGTGGTTAAACACACTAACTTCGGTTTATATCTGGACGGTGGTGCGGACGGCGAAATTCTTTTGCCGAATCGTTATATTCCAAAAGATGTTCCAAGCGAAGATGAAGACTGGCTCAACGTATTTGTATATTTGGACAGCGATGACAAACTCATCGCAACAACTGAAAAGCCGAAAGTTCAAGTCGGTGAATTCGCCAGTTTGAAAGTTGTTGAAGTCAACAGCATTGGGGTGTTCCTGGATTGGGGCTTGCCCAAGGATCTGTTGCTGCCGTACTCGGAAGAAAAGCGTCAGATGTCAGCGGGTGAATACGCCGTGGTGCACGTCTATCTCGACAAGCACACTCGCCGCATCACCGCGACGGCGCGTCTGGACCGCTACCTGGACAAAACTCCGGCCAACTACACGCCCGGCCAGGAAGTTGATCTGCTGGTTGCCGAAGCCACGGACATGGGCTTCAAGGCAATCATCAACAACAAGCACTGGGGCCTGATCCACAAGAACGAAATCTTCAAGTTCATGCGCGCCGGCAAAGAAGAGAAGGGCTTCATCAAGGAAGTTCGTGCCGATGGCAAGATCAGTCTGAGCCTGCAACCGGTTGGCCAGGAAGCGGCGAGCAGCCTGAACTCGAAGATCCTCGCCAAGTTGCGTGAGAACAACGGCACTTTGCCAGTCAGCGACAAAAGCGACCCAACCGTTATCAGCAGCATGTTCGGTGTCAGCAAAGGCAACTTCAAGAAGGCCATCGGTGCGTTGTACAAGAACGGCCAGATCGTCATTCATGCCGATCGTATTGAGCTGAGCTGATTGCTGCTTGTAGTCAACACTTCAGGGTGTTGCCTGCGAGGTCACCCTACAGCCTGAAATCCGCCCCGGCACCGCTTGGCCAACAAGCAGGCCGGGGCTTTGCTTTAACTGTCGAGCCACCGCCATGTTTTGTGATGTCGAGGTTTCAAGGTGAGCGCCACCCGGCGCAGCGCCGATGGATTTGCCCTGCAGGTGATGCTGGGGTTGTGCCTGGTCTGGGGTGTTCAGCAGGTGATGATCAAGTGGGCGGCACCCGACATCGCGCCGGTCATGCAGGCGGCAGGGCGGTCGGGCATGTCTGCATTGCTCGTAGGACTGTTGATCTGCTGGAAGGGCGGTTGGGACCAGGTCGGCTCCACGTGGCGCGGCGGGCTGTTGGCCGGTGCCTTGTTTGGCCTGGAGTTTTTCTTCATCTCAGAAGGCCTGCAACTGACCACTGCAGCGCACATGTCGGTGTTTCTTTATACCGCGCCGATCTTCACGGCGTTGGGCGTGCATTGGTTATTGCCCAGTGAGCGTTTACGGCCGGTGCAATGGCTGGGGATTATTCTGGCATTCATCGGGATCGGCATCGCGTTTGCCGGTGGGGTTTCGTGGGATAACCTCGATCGCCGCATGCTGCTCGGTGACGCGCTGGGCGTAATGGCGGGTGCGGCCTGGGGCGCGACGACAGTAGTGGTGAGGGCTTCGCG
Source organism: Pseudomonas sp. Sample_22 (assembly GCF_004307635.1). Classification (NCBI taxonomy): domain Bacteria; kingdom Pseudomonadati; phylum Pseudomonadota; class Gammaproteobacteria; order Pseudomonadales; family Pseudomonadaceae; genus Pseudomonas; species Pseudomonas sp. Sample_22. Next base: position 20,897 of record NZ_RCNY01000055.1, on the reverse strand, counting down.
GCTGTCTGAGGCGCCCGTGACACTGACGTTGTTCTATCAATTGGTAGTCGGTTTTGTCGGCCTGCTGTTGATCGCGCTGCTCAGCGGTCAAATCACCCATGTCAGCCTGACCACCGTGGCGGTCACCAGCGTGCTGTTCCAAGGTGTGGTGGTGTCGTTCTTCAGCTATCTGATCTGGTTCTGGCTGCTGCGCCGTTATCTGGCGGCAAACCTGGCGGTGTTTTCGTTCATGACGCCGCTGTTCGGTGTCACGTTCGGCGTGTTGCTCTTGGGCGAAGAGCTGAGCCTGAACTTCGTGATTGGCGCGGTCCTGGTGTTGTTGGGCATCACCTTCGTCAGCGCTGAGCAGTGGGTTCGCCGCCGATTGCGCAGGGCGCTGGGTCAAAGCTGAGCGAGAACACAGGCAACCGTCAGGCCGGGATTGATTGATTTTCTTCATAGATGAACAATAGTGGCTGAGTTGTTCATTTTTGGAGAAAGGTGTGGAATTCAGTCAGTTGCGGATCTTCCAGGCGGTGGCGGAGGAAGCCTCCATCACCCGTGCCGCCGAACGCCTGCACCGGGTGCCATCCAACCTGTCGACACGGCTCAAGCAACTCGAAGAACAACTCGGCGTTGAATTGTTCGTACGCGAGCGTCAGCGGCTGCAGTTGTCGCCTGCGGGAAAAGTCCTGCTGGACTACACCGCCAGGTTGTTCGCCTTGCACGACGAAGCCCATGCAGCGGTGCAGGGCGGTCAACCGGCCGGCGACTTCGTTCTCGGCACCATGTACAGCACTGCTGCGATTCATCTGCCGGCGTTGCTGGCCCGCTATCACCGGCGCTACCCGGCGGTGAACCTGCAAGTGCAGTCCGGACCCAGCGGTGAGCTGCTGGAAGGTTTGCTCACCGGCCGCCTCGATGCGGCACTTGTGGATGGGCCGCCAGAGTTGGCAGTGATCGACGGCGTGCTGTTGTGTGAGGAACGACTGGTGCTGATCAGCGAAGCCGACCACCCGCCGGTGCGTAGCGCGCGTGACGTGGAAGGGCGTTCGGTATTCACCTTTCGCCAAGGGTGCTCTTATCGGATGCGCCTGGAGTCCTGGTTCTCTCACGATCACGCGGCCATGGGCCGGGCGATGGAAATCGAGTCCTACCCGGGGATGCTCGCGTGCGTGATTGCCGGCTCCGGCGTGGCATTGATGTCGGAGTCGATGCTGGCAAGCCTGCCGGGGCGTGAAAGCGTAGCGGTGCACCCGCTCCCCGAGCCTTTTGCCAGCGCAACCACGTGGCTGATGTGGCGCAAGGGCATGGTGGGGGCCAACCTGAATGCGTGGATCGAGGAACAGCAAGCGGTCTATCCGTCGGCACAAAGCCAGGCCCGGGCGATTGCATGATTTAATGGCGCTCGATTGTGATCCATTCAGTAACAGATCATTGCCACTTTGGGCGAGCATTGCTCAGGACTTCGGACTATTATCAGTGCGAAGGGGCTACAGAATTTTGGCCGCTCGGCACTACCCTGAAGGGGGCATCATGAAAGAGAAAATCCAAAATTGGCTGCACGACCTGGGTGTCGCACTCGGTCTGATCGAACCGCCTCTGCAACCTGTGCCCATCCGTACGGACGACGAACAGCGTCGACGCCAGCAGCGCCGCCGGTAGTCCTGCAGGAGCGAGCACGCTCGCAGTGGACGTTGACAATGCTGTCGGCTGCCTGAAAGTACGTGGCGCTTGGAGTTTTTTGCGAGCAGTTTCGCTGCTACAGGTGCGCGTACAAGGCATAGGGCGGTGATCAGGCTGTCAATGCCGCCCGATCTCAATTAAAAACCGACTCAGGTCATTTGCCGTTCTGGCGGTCTTGAGCATCGTGTCTTCTTCGGCGGTAAAAGCCGTCAAACCGAATTCATCTTCCAGATGGAAGATCAAATCTTCGATATCCGCTTTATCCAATCCCAACTGCGCCAGACTGGCGTTGTCGTCGAAATCATCCCGGCCTTCCAGCAAGCGGCTGATGAATTGATGCACGGCGGCACGCACGGCTGCTTTGTTCATGGGGGCACGCCAAATCGATTGTCGTCCCTGCTGGATGGGTTCCTGGTATTGAGTACAGCAGGCTTGCGCCATGCTGGCGTTACCACTCGTCAATCACGTGGCTCTGCATACGACATTTTCTCCAGGCGAAAAAAAACGGGTGAGGCAACCGACGCCACACCCGTCGAAGAAAACATCAATTCGTTGTGTTCAGCTTAGGCAGCGCTGGCCAGTGTCACCGGACGACGGGACAGCAGGCTGACCACGACGAAGCTCACCAGGCCAACAGCCAGGCTGTAGTAGATCGGGGTGTTGGCATCCAGACCGTCCTTGACCATGAACACCAGCGCAGTGACGAAGCCCAGGCCCATGCTGGCGATGGCGCCGGCGGTGGTAGCGCGTTTCCAGAAAATCGCACCGATCAATGGGATCAGCATGCCACCTACCAACAAGTTGTAGGCCAGGGTCAGGGCGCTGATCACGTCGTTCACCACCAGGGCGATCCCGAGTACCACGATACCGGTGAGCATGGTGACCAGGCGGTTCAGGCCCAGGCTCGATTGCTTACCGCCACGCAGTTTCGGCAGCAGGTCTTCGGTCAGGGTGGTGGCAGCGGCGAGCAGGCCGGCGCTGGCGGTGGACATCATGGCCGCGAGTGCTGCAGCGATTACCAGACCGCGGATACCGTCCGGCAGGGACAGTTTCACGATGGCGGCGAAGGCGTTGTTGACGTTGTCCAGATCCGGAATCAGTACGTGTGCAGCCATGCCGATCAAGGCGCAGGCCAGGCCGTAGAGGATGCAGTAGATACCGGCAGCGGTGCCGGCAACCTGAGCGACTTTGGCGGTCTTGACGGTGAACACCCGCTGCCAGATGTCCTGACCGATCAGGATGCCGAAGAAGTAGATCATGAAGTAGGTGATGATGGTGTCCCAACCAATGGTGGTGAAGCTGAAGCTCGCCGCCGGCAGTTTCAACACCAACTCATCCCAACCACCGACGCGGTACAGGCAGATCGGCAACAGGATGAACATCAGGCCAACGGTCTTGATCACGAACTGGACGATGTCGGTCAGGGTCAGCGACCACATGCCGCCGATGGCCGAGTAAACCACTACCACACCACCACCGAGCACTACCGAAATCCAGAACGGCAACCCGAACAGCACTTGCAATACGGTGCCGATCGCCAGGATCGAGGTCACGCCGATCATCAGGGCATAGGCCAGCATGATCACCGCGCTCGCCGAGCGGGCCATCGGGTTGTAGCGTTTTTCCAGCACCTGGGTAACGGTGTAGATCTTCAGTTTCAGCAGCGGCTTGGCGAGGAACAGGTTCAACGCCACGATCCCGCAACCCAGGGCTGCGCACAGCCAGAAACCGGAGATGCCATGCACGTAGCCCAGACGCACGGTGCCCACAGTGGACGCGCCGCCCAGGACGGTGGCCGCCATGGTGCCCATGTACAGGCTAGGGCCGAGATTGCGACCGGCAACCAAAAAATCTTCGTTGGTCTTGGCCTTGCGCATGCCGTAGTAGCCGAGTATCAGCATCGCGGCGGCGTAGATGAGTACGACGAATAAATCCAAAGCCATGATGGCGTGTCTCCGATTGTCTTTTTTATGTGAGGCTGAAAATCAGTTCCTGTGAATGTATTCCTGTAGGAGCGTGGCTTGCCCGCGAATGGGGTGCCGCGGTGAGTCAGCCTGACCGCGTCATCGTTCTTCGCGGGCAAGCGTCGCTCCTACAGGTCATGCGTTGTCCACAGGTTCGTGCGTTTTTTCAGGCGACTTGCCGCATCGCCGGTTTAACGAGCGGGTCCGTGCTCTTGCTGCGTGAATCGTTCGGGCCGAACACCGCGTGCGCTTCCGGGAACATCTTGAGCAACATCAGGTACACCACCGAGGCCAGGCCCAGTGTCACCGGCAGGCTGATGTCGATGCCATCGGCCAGGTTGCCCAGCGGACCGACAAACTGCCCCGGCAGGTTGACGAAGCACAGGCCGACGGCCGCGCTCGGGATCCAGGCGCCCATGCCACGCCAGTTCCAGCCGTGGGTGAACCAGTAGCGCCCACCTTTCTCGCCACGGGTGAACACTTGCAGGTCATCCGGGCAGTAGAAACCGCGACGCGTCACCAGGCCGATGATCATGATCACCATCCATGGCGTGGTGCAGGTGATGATCAGTACGGCGAAAGTCGACACGCTCTGCACCAGGTTCGCCGCGAAGCGACCGATGAAGATGAAGGCAATCGACATCACACCGATCAGCAGCGTGGCCTTGACCCGCGACAACACCCGTGGGAACACGCTGGACATGTCCAGCCCGGTGCCATAAAGCGACGTGGTGCCGGTGGACATGCCGCCGATCACCGCAATCAAACACACCGGCAGGAAGAACCAGGTGGGCGAAACCGCCAACAGCCCGCCGACATAATTGTTGGCCGCAATGTAGTCCGGTGCCTTGATCGCCACGATCGTCGCGGTGGCGAGGCCGAACAGGAACGGAATCAGCGTCGCCAGTTGCGCGGCGATCACCGCGAGCATGATCCGGCCTTTCGGCGTTTCACGCGGGATGTAGCGCGACCAGTCGCCGAGGAACGCACCGAAGGAAATCGGATTGCTCATGGCAACCAGTGCTGCGCCGATGAACGCTGCCCAGAAACCAGCCTGACCCATGGCCACGGTACCGGCGTACTGACTGTCGAACGCCGGGGCGAACGCGAAGATGCCCAGCAGGAACAACAGGCTCGCCGCCCACACCGCGATGCGGTTGACCCACAACATGAAACGGAAACCGTAGATGCACACTGTCAGCACCAGCAGCGCGAACAAACCGTAGGCCAGACCCAGGGTCAGGTCGGTTTCCGGCAGGTCGATCAAGCGTTTCGCGCCGCCCACCAATGCGTCCCCCGAACTCCAGACAGAGAGCGAGAAGAACGCGATAGCGGTCAACAGGGACAGGAAGGAGCCGACGATCCGCCCGTGCACGCCGAAGTGTGCACCGGAAGACACCGCGTTGTTGGTGCCGTTGATCGGACCGAACAGGCCCATCGGCGCCAGGATCAGCGCACCGAGCACGACGCCCAGCACAATCGCCCAGACGCCCGCCTGGAAAGACAGGCCGAACAGAACCGGGAAACTGCCGAGCACGGCGGTGGCAAAGGTGTTGGCGCCGCCGAAGATCAAGCGAAACAGGTCGCTGGGCCGGGCGGTGCGCTCATTGTCCGGAATCTGTTCGACCCCGTTTGTTTCGATGCTAAGGCTTTTTTCTTTGTTGTTGTTATTCATGATCTGCTCCGATCATAAAGGCGCGCTCATCGTGTGTGAGCGTCACCTGTTTGGCTAAGGGGGTGGCAGCCCTTCCGGCATTGCGGACAAATGTTCGTGACAGGCCAGCCATAGGCCTTGTTGTTCTTGGCCAGACGCTTGTTTCTTGAAAACAATCGTCTCGCGCTCCTGGCTGAAGTGTTGCTCCCCTTGCATGCGCAGCTCGGTGGCAACGTCATGAATGAAAATCGCCACGTCACCCTGCAGGCTGACGAAGGCGTTGCTCGACGTGCACGACAGCACCTCGAAGCCATCCTCGGCACGCCAGCTGTCCCACAACGCCTGGTAGGCATCGCGCGACAGCAGCGGCTGGCCGAGGGTGTAGAAAACAAAGCTGGCATCGGCGCTGAACGCACCGAAGTAGGCTTCTCGATCGTTACGGGCGAAGGCGGCGACCAGATCGGCCGCCGCGTTCAAAACCTGATCACGTTCGTTCATGACCGATCCTCAGCGATGGACCACGCCAGGCAGTACGCAGAGCATTTCGTACAGCAGGTTGGCGGCCAGCAGCGAGGTGTTGCCGGTGGTGTCGTAAGCGGGCGAGACTTCTACCAGATCGCAACCGATCAGGTCGAGGCCTTGGCAGCCGCGAACGATCTCGATCGCCTGAATGGTCGTCAGACCGCCGATTTCCGGGGTACCGGTGCCGGGTGCCCAAGCCGGGTCGATGCCGTCGATGTCGAAGCTCAGGTACACCGGACCACCGCCGACTTTCTCGCGGACTTCGGCCATCAATGGCGCCAGGGATTTGTGCCAGCACTCTTCGGCCTGGACCACACGGAAGCCCTGGTTACGGCTCCAGTTGAAGTCGTCAGCGGTGTAGCCCTGGGCGCGCAGACCGATTTGTACAACGCGGTCCGGGTCAATCAGGCCTTCTTCGACGGCGCGGCGGAAGGTGGTGCCGTGGGCGATTTTCTCGCCGAACATGTGATCGTTGACATCGGCGTGGGCGTCGATGTGCACCAGGCCGACTTTGCCGTGCTTTTTATGGATGGCACGCAGGATCGGCAGGGTGATGGTGTGGTCGCCGCCGAGGGTCAGCGGGATCACGTCGTGTTCAAGGATGTTGTCGTAGGACTCTTCGATGATCCGCACGGCATCCAGCAGGTTGAAGGTGTTGATCGCCACGTCGCCGATATCGGCAACCGACAGCGAATCGAACGGTGCAGCACCGGTGGCCATGTTGTACGGGCGGATCATCACCGATTCGGCGCGGATGTCACGTGGTCCGAAGCGGGTACCGGGGCGCAGCGAAGTACCGATGTCCAGCGGCACGCCAACGAAGGCCGCGTCCAGGCCGGCAGCAGTCGGTACATGGGGGAGTCGGAGCATGGTGGCGATGCCGCCGAAGCGCGGCATTTCGTTGCCGCCCAGTGGTTGGTGAAGAATCTTGTCCACGGGTAGGGCCTCATCGTCGTTGTTTTATTTATTGGGTTGCGCCGTTCACGGAAGGTACGGGCACCGTTGTGGGCCGATTCTGCGAAATGTAGTGGTCGGGAAGAATCGCTACGGGCAAATACTTAGTTCAGATTTTTCTAAACTAATGGCGGGGAGGGAGATAGACTTGAGGCGGTCTACAGAACCCCGTGGCGAGGGAGCTTGCTCCCGCTGGGGGGCGAAGCACCCCCAAACCATTCACCCAAGTCCGGCAGACAAACCACATGAGCAGGTTTACGACTGCTGCGCAGCCGAGCGGGAGCAAGCTCCCTCGCCACAAGAGCAGGAGTGCCCATGGCCAACGCTTTACCCGACCTGAAACTTTTGCGCATCTTCGTCAGCGTCGTGCGTCATCAGGGGTTCGCCAACGCCCAGCAGGAGCTCAATCTATCGACATCGGCTATCAGCACTTACATGAGCCAGCTCGAATCGGCGCTGGGCCTGGTGCTTTGCCATCGCGGCCGTGGCGGGTTCAGCCTGACCAGCAAGGGTGAGTTGTTCCATCAGGAAACCCTGCGCCTGCTGGGCGAGCTGGAAGGTTTCGAGCAGTACGCCGCCGCGCTCAAGGGCGAATTGCGAGGTACGCTCAACCTGGGGGTGATCGACTCCACGGTCAGCGACAAGGCCTTGCCGTTCGCTGAAGCCATTGGCGCCTACAGTCAGGAACACCCGGCGGTGCACTTGCACCTTTCGGTCATGAGCCCTTATGAGTTGCAGCTCGGCGTGCAGGACAACCGTCTTGACCTGGCCATCGGCGCATTCTCCACGCGCATGAGCGGTCTGGTGTACATGCCGTTGTACCGCGAACAGCACTGGCTGTATTGCAGTTCGCGGCATCCGCTGTTCAACGAGCGGCGCATTCCCGAGCAGGTCATTACCCAGCAGCGCATGGTCGGTCGTGGCTACTGGAGCCAGGCGGAACTGGCCCGCCACGGTTTCAAGCACAGCGCCGCGACGGTGGAAAGTATGGAGGCGCAGCTGATTCTGGTGTTGTCCGGCGCCTACATCGGTTACCTGCCGGAGCACTACGCCCAGGCCTGGGCCGACAAGGGTGATTTGCGTGTGCTGCTGCCGGCGACCTTCGGTTATCAGGCTCCGTTCTCGATGATCATGCGCCGGGGACGCAGCCGCGAGCCGTTGATCCAGACCTTCCGCGATCTGCTCAAAGCACAACTCAATCAGGCCTGAAGAGCATGTCCAGAATTCAATGTCCGCGTTGTCTGCGCCCACAAAGTCATTGCTTGTGTCCGCTGATCCCGAGTCTCGACAGCCGCACCCGGGTGCTGTTGTTACAGCATCCGAGTGAAGTGAATCATGCGTTGAACACCGCACGTCTGGCGGCACTCGGGTTGCAGAATGCCGAGTTGATCGTCGGTGAGGTGTTTGCGGATTTGCCGGCGCTGTTGCATCAGCCAGGGTATCGGGCGCGGTTGTTGTTTCCCGGTGAGGATGCACAGCCGCTGCAGACGTATGCCGCGTCTGACGAGCCGTTGTTGCTGGTGGTCCCGGATGGTACCTGGCGTAAGGCACGCAAGATGTTGCATCTCAATCCGTTGCTGGCGGCATTGCCCAGAGTGACGCTGGCCGAGGGTGGCGTGTCGCGCTATCGACTGCGCAAGGCGCCGGGGCCGGGAGCGTTGTCGACGGTGGAAGCGATTGTGCAGGCGCTGGAAACCCTGGAGGCACCGGCCTCGTTTGCGCCTTTGCTGAAACCGTTCGAGGCGTTGATCGAGGGGCAGATTGCGGCGATGGGGGAGGAGGTTTACCAGCGCAATCATGGCGGATGACCCGTTGTGGCGAGGGAGCAAGCTCCCGCTGGAGTGCGAAGCGCGCCCCAAACCAGCGAATTCGATAGCCCGGACACACCACTTGGGGCTGCTCGCAGCCCAGCGGGAGCAAGCTCCCTCGCCACATGGAAGAATTCAGGACTATCGTTCCCGCATCGCCTCGGTCCGCGCTTTCAACACTGGCTTAAGCAGATAATCCAGCACCGTCTTTTCCCCGGTAATGATGTCCACTGTCGCTACCATCCCCGGAATGATCAGCAACGGCTTGGCGTCCCCGCCCAGATGGTTTTTATCGGTACGCACCTGGATCAGATAGAAGCTGTTGCCCTTGTCATCGGTGATGGTGTCGGCGCCGATCAACTCCAGTTTCGCGCTCAGGCCACCGTAGATCGTGTAGTCGTAAGCGGTGAACTTGACCATGGCTTTCTGGCCAGGATGCAGGAACGCAACGTCTTGAGGCCGGACCTTGGCTTCGATCAACAGGTTGTCTTCCAGTGGCACGATTTCCACCATGTCGCTGCCTGGCTGGACCACGCCGCCGATGGTGTTGACCTTCAAAACCTTGATGATGCCTTTGACTGGCGAGGTCACTGTGGTGCGGGTCACGCGGTCGTCGATGGCGATGCTCGATGCGGTGATTTTCGACAGGTCGGTGCGTTTCTCGTTGAGCTCCTTGGCCGCATCCGAACGGAAGGATTGTTCCGACTCGTCGATCTTGCTGCGGATCTCGGCGATCGCGGACTCAGCACGAGGTATCGCCAGCGTCGTGGCGTTCAGCGAGCCACGGATTTCCACGGCGCTGCGCTTGAGCCGCAGAATCTCCACCGGCGATACGGCACCGGTTTTCACCAGTGGCTCGGACATGTTCATCTCTTGATTGACCAGCGCCAGGCTTGAACTGTATTGCCCGGCTTTCGAGCGGAACTCTGCCAGCTCCTGGGTTTTTTGCCGAAGTTGTTCGGTCAGGGTGCGTTGCTCGCTGGCCAGTCGGCGTTGTCGTTGTTCGTACAACGAGCGTTCGTCCTCGGCCACTTGCGGCGCCTTGGCAATCACTTCCTCCGACAGCTTGAAAGGCCGGCCTTCCGCTTCCGCCGACAGCCGCTCGACTTGCGCGGTCAGGGCATAGCGATCGGCCTCGCTTTCGCCCTTGTTCGACAGGTAGCGCGTGTCGTCGAGGCGCAACAAGGTATCGCCCTTGCTGACCATTTGCCCTTCACGCACGAAGATTTCACTGACGATGCCGCCCTCGAGGTTCTGGATGACCTGGACTTTGCTTGACGGAATCGCCTTGCCTTCGCCCATGGTGACTTCCTGCAACACGGCGAACTTGGCCCAGACCAGCGCACTGATCAGCAGCGCGGCGGCCAGCCACACGGTCACCCGCGACCAGCGCGGCGAGTCCTGCAACGAAGCGCCGGCGGTTTCCGGCATGAACTCGACTTCGGCGCTTTTGCCGAAGCTGTTGAAGTAGCCTCGGGGCGCTGAATCTGGCTTTTGAGCAGACATGGGCGATACCCGTCAGTTAAGAGAAATAGTGCCGAACACAACCCTGTGGCGAGGGAGCTTGCTCCCGTTCGGCGGCGAAGCCGTCGCAAAAACGGCTGGCGCGATCCAGGTGACACAACGAGGGGGCTGCTTCGCAACCCAGCGGGAGCAAGCTCCCTCGCCACAGGTTGTGTATTCGCATCTAGACAGCCGCCGAGCCGACGCGGCCCTTGCGCAATGCATCGATAACCGCTTCTTTCGGCCCGTCGGCAGCGATTCGCCCGTTGTCGAGCACCACCAGCCGATCCACCAGGCTGAGCATCGAGGTGCGGTGCGTGACCAGCAGCACGGTTTTGCCCTGCACCCAGCCGTGGAGTTTTTGCCGCAGTACATCCTCGCTGCTGTTGTCCATGGCGCTGGTCGGCTCATCGAGCAACATGATCGGCGGGTCGAGCAGAAGCGCCCGGGCCAGCAACACAGCCTGGCGTTGACCACCGGAGAGCAATTGCCCACGCTCGCCGACGGGCCGGTCGAAGCCTTGCGGGTGTTGCCGGGCCAGTTCGGTGACGCCGGTGAGCTCGGCGACTTCAAGCATGCGAGCGTCGCTGATGTAGCGTGCGCCGAGTGTCAGGTTGTCGCGCAGGCTGCCGGCCAGCAACGGCAAGTCATGGGCGACATAGCCGATCTGATGGCGCAGGTCGGCGACGTCCAGTTGCCGCAAGTCCAGGCCATCGAGCAGGAGCTGGCCTTCTTCCGGCTCATAGAACCCCATCACCAGGCGCCCCAGCGTGCTTTTGCCCGAGCCACTGCGGCCAATGATGCCGATGCGTTCACCGGGTTTGACGCTGAAGCTGATGTTGGCCAGCGCCGGGGCGGCCTGGCCGTTGTAGTGGAAGGTCACGCCGACCACATCCAGTGCACCTCGCAGTTGCGTGCGTTCAAGCGGCCGCTGCCGGGCATCGCGCTCCTGGGGCAGCGACATCAGGGCGTCGGTACTCTTCATGGTCAACTGTGCTTGCTGGTAGCGGGTGATCAGCCCGGCGATCTGTCCCAGCGGCGCCAGCACGCGACTGCCGAGCATGTACGTCGCCACCAGTGCGCCAACGCTGAGGTTACCGGCGATGATGCTGTAAACCCCGGCAACGATGGTCGCCATGCCGGAAAACTGCTGGATGAACAGCGTGCCGTTGGTGGCCAGCGCCGAGAGGTTGCGCGCATGGCTGTCCAGGCGAGTGAGGGCGCCGTGGGTGCTTTCCCATTTGTGCTGGCGCTCGCTTTCGGCGCTGCAGGCCTTGAGAGTTTCCAGGCCGCCGAGGGTTTCGATCAGCAGCGCCTGGCGTTCGGCGCCGAGGCTCAAGCTTTTTTGCACGGTGTCGCGCAGACGAGTCTGAATGATCATGGCGAAGATGATCGTGATCGGAAACGCCAACACCGGAATCACCACCAGCCAGCCGCCGAGCAGGCCGATCACCACCAGCATCAGCAACGCAAAGGGCAGGTCGATCAGGCTGGTCAGGGTCACCGCCGTGAGAAATTCCCGCAAACCCTGGAAGTCATGAATGCTTTGGGCGAATCCGCCAATGGTCGCAGGCCGCGCTTTCATCGCCATGCCGGTGATGCGTTCGAACAGGGTCGCCGAAAGAATCACATCGGTCTTCTTGCCGGCGGTGTCCAGCAAGTGCGCGCGCACCACGCGCAGCACCAGCTCGAAACCGGTGCCGATCAGCAGGCCGATGGACAGGACCCACAAGGTCGAGGTGGCCTGGTTCGGCACTACGCGATCGTAGGTCTGCATCACGAACAGCGGCACCATCAAACCCAACAGGTTGATCAGGAAGCTGGCGAGGATTGCATCGCTGTACAGCCATTTCGACAGTTTCAGCGTGTCTCTGAACCACGCCTGTACGCGGGGAACGAGGGGCGAGCGCAGGTCTTCGAGTTCATGCCGTGGCCGTGCGAACAGGGCCTGGCCGCTGTAGTGTTCGGCCAGCTCTTGCGGGCTGATCCACTGTTCGCCACCGTCGGCTTCACTGGGCAGGATCAGCACCCGACCGTCTTCGCCGTAACGGCGCAGGACAGCGGTGCGTCCATGGCTGAGCAGGAGCATCACGGGAAGGTTGAGTGGAGAAATGTCTTTGAGCTCGCGACGTAGCAGGCGTGCCTGCAATCCGGCCCGGGCCGCTGCGCGAGGCAGCAGGTCCAGGCTCAGGCGTTGGTGTGCCATTGGCAGCCCGGCACTCAGGCTGGCGCGACTGACCGTCGCGCCATGGAGTTTGCAGAGGATTAGCAGACCGTCCAGAAGCGGGTCATCGAAGCTCAGGCGCGGATCAACGCCTGTGTTGCCAGGTTCCATGCTGGTCAATGTGATCGCTCCGGTTGCGCTACATCAATGGGTAACGGTTTCTGCACGTCCCCCTGCAAGCGTTACCGCAGGCTGCGATCTTGAACAGTTCAAATCAAAAGATCGCAGCCTGAGGCAGCTCCTGCAGGGGTGTTTATTTGAGATCAGGCAAACGGGCTTCGCTTTTCACTTCGGTCTGGGCGATGGCATCGGCTGGCAGCACGACCCGCTGTTTGCTCAACAACTGGCCCATGTTCGCCAGTATCCGGTACATCGAATATTCCTCGGTGTAGCGCACTTCGGTGTAGCGGCGGTTGGCGTTGTAGAGCTCGTTTTCACTGTCCAGCAGATCGAGCAGGGTGCGCTGGCCGAGGCCGAACTGGTCCTGGTAGGCCATGCGCACGCGTTTGCTGGTATCGGCATACTCACGGGCGGTCGGGGTTTGCTTCTTGGCGTTGACCATGGCGTTCCAGGCCAGATGAATGTTCTCGTTGAGCTGGCGCAGGGCGTTGTTGCGGATGTCCATCGCCTGATTGATCTTGTGCGCGTCCGATTGCAGGCGCGCCTTGTCGCTGCCGCCGCGGAACAGGTTGTAGTTCATCACCACGCCGACCCGCCATTCGTTGTCATGGCCTTCTTCACCGGCGATGTTGTTGTTGGCGCCCACCGCAGCTTCAGCGTCGAAGCGCGGGTAGAACGGCGACTTGGCGACTTCGTACTGGCTCTCGGCCGATTGCACGTCGGCCTGGGCTGATTTCAGGTACGGGTTGTTTTCTACCATGCTCTGCTGGGCTTCCGTCAGGGATGCAGGCACTTCGCCGCGAATCGAGGGCGGTGCTTCCAGTTCATCGGGCAGGCGCCCAACGACGGCGGCGAAGTTCGATTCGGCGTCGGCCAGGTCGACTTCGGCGGTGTCGAGGTTGTTCTCCGCCAATGCCCGACGGGCACTGGACTGGTCGGCGTCGGCGTTGCTGCCGACTCCGCGCTCGGTGCGCAGGCCGATCTGATCGTTGACGCGCAAGTGTGCCTGCAGGTTGTTCTTGGCCAGCGTCACCAGCTCACGGCGCTTGAGTACTTCGAGGTAGACCTCGGTGGTGCGCAAAGCCAGATCCTGGGCGGTGCCCTGGGCGTAATAGGCGCGGGAGTTGACTACGCCTTTGGTGCGTTCGACTTCGTTGGCAGTGTTGAACCCGTCGAAAAGCATTTGCCGCAACCGCAGTTCCGACTGGGTGTAATTGAGGATTTCCGTGTGGTGTTTGCCGAGCGCCCGGGTGTTGGTGTTATCGCTGTACCCGCGCCCGTATGCGGCATTCAAGTCCACCGACGGATAAAAGCCCCCCTTCGCGACTTTCACGTCTTCGTCAGCCGACAGACGGCTGTCCACTCGTGACGCCAATTCCGGGTGAGTGGCAATGGTGCTCTGGATGGCTTCGGTCAGCGACATGGCGTGAGCTTGAGAAGTGCAGGCCATGGCCAATAGAACTGCGCTGCAGAGGGGGGTTAAAAGGCGCATGGTGCTTCTCCCTGAAGTCCTGATGGTGCTTAATCAGTCGCCAATTATTTGACGAAATTTATAGGTAAACCGTTTCACGGGTTTTACAGAAGAGCTAAGAACATTCTGGAGAGAACCTAAGAAGTTTTTCTCATAAGCCCTATGCCGAAAAAAACTTATGCGCTCCGCAAAATCCAGCACATTGTTCATTACCAAAGCCCTTGATTTATGAGCTTTAGGGCGCTCATCGGGGCAAGTGAAAAGTTCCGATCCACTTATCGACATAGGGCGGAGAAGTGCTGGAGGGGAGGGAGGCGTAGCGGAATTGTGTGACGGTTTTTTGTCACTCGGTTGATTCAGCTCCGTTACGCATTGCTCGCAGGGCAGCGTATTTGCGATGTATTCCCGATGCCTTTGATTGCAAAGGGGTTTGTTGCGCAACCAAACGTGACCGTGAGCAACGCCGGCGAGATCGTCGCCAGGGCAGCGGCTTACTCAGGTAAACCCGCTGGCCGGTAGACGATCCGCCAGGCACTCGGTAAACCGTCCATCAAGCATTGCTCCGCGCAATAAAAAAGTGCCGACAGCGGTTGGCAGCGGAGGAAATGCACATGGCTACGCTCATCGGTATCGTCAGTAAGGTCGTCGGGCAGGTGTTCGCGGTGACAAGCGACGGCACGCGTCGCGTCCTGATCGAGGGCGACCGCTTGTTCGCCGGTGATCAACTGTCGACCGGAGCCGAGGGCGCGGTAGCGGTGCATTTGCAAAATGGCCAGGAACTGACCCTTGGACGGGGAAGCAGCCTGCAACTGACGCCGCAGTTATTGACTAATCACATCCCCCGCGTCGACACCGCCGAAGCAGTGACGCCGAGCCAGGCGCAACTGAGCGATGTCGAACAACTGCAAAAAGCCATTGCCGCGGGTGACGACCCGACGCAAACCGCGGAAGCCACCGCGGCGGGACCATCGACTGGCGCGCCGGGTGGTGAGGCGGGAGGCGGGCACAGTTTCGTGATGCTGGAGGAGGTCGGTGGGAGAGTCGATCCGATCATCGGTTTTCCCACTGCCGGATTCAATGGCATTCCCGAGTTTCCGGAAGGTCGCCGCGAAGGCGATACGGATACCGACGATGGCAGTCTGACGCCGGTTGCCCCAGGGATTCCTCCGGTTGTCATCCCGCTGGTACCACCGGTGGCGGACAACCCGGTCAGCCTCGACGGCCTGTCGGTAGAGGGCGGTGAGCTGACCGTCAAGGAAGCCAACCTTTCCAACGGCTCGGCCAGCAGCCCAAGTGCCCTGACGCAGAACGGTACGTTCACCATCAACGCCCCCGACGGCTTGAGCAGCCTGAGCATCGGCGGGATCAACGTGATCAGTGGCGGTGTAGCCAGCGGTTTCCCGCAGTCGATCACCACTGCGTTGGGTAGTACCCTGACCATCACCGGATACAACCCGGCCACTGGCGTTGTGAGCTACAGCTACACCCTCAATGGCAGCGAAACCCACACGAGCGGCGACGGTACCACCCTCAGCGAACACTTCACTGTGGTCGCCGGTGACAGCAATGGCGACACCGCTACCGGGTCGCTGGACGTCAACATCACCGACGATGTGCCCAAAGCCATCGACGACGATAACGGCGTGGCGTCGGAAACCCAGCTGACCCTCAATGGCAACGTGCTGACCAACGATATACAAGGCGCGGATCGCGTGCCGGTCGGTGAAAACAGCGGCCCGATCACCCCCGGTACGTTCGTCGGGACCTACGGCACCCTGGTGCTGAATGCCAACGGCACTTACACCTACACCCTGAACACCAGCGATGCGGATTTCAAAGCGCTGCATGGCGGTGGCAACGGTACCGAAACGTTCACCTACGTCCTCACCGATGCCGACGGCGACAGCAGCACCGCCAATCTGGTGCTGAACATCCACAACAACGACGACGGTGTGACGATCAACGGCCTCGACGTCGAGGGCGGCGAACTGACCGTCTACGAGAAAAACCTCGGCGACGGCACCAGCCCCAACGCATCGGCGTTGACCCAGAGCGGCACCTTCACCATTACCGCCCTCGACGGTGTGCAAACCCTGACCGTCGGGGGCATCGCCGTCGTCACTGGCGGTGTGGCAGCCGGTTTTCCGCAATCGATCGTCACCCCGTTGGGCAGTACGCTGACCATCACCGGGTTCGACCCGGTTACCGGCGTGGTGAGCTACAGCTACACCCTGGCCGATAACGAAACTCACCCGACGGGCAACGGCACCAACAGCCTTTCCGAGCCGTTCGCCGTGGTGGTAGTCGATGACAACAACACCACCGCCAACGGTGAATTGAACGTCAACATCACCGACGATGTGCCCAAAGCCATCGACGACGATAACGGCGTGGCGTCGGAAACCCAGCTGACCCTCAATGGCAACGTGCTGACCAACGATATACAAGGCGCGGATCGCGTGCCGGTCGGTGAAAACAGCGGCCCGATCACCCCCGGTACGTTCGTCGGGACCTACGGCACCCTGGTGCTGAATGCCAACGGCACTTACACCTACACCCTGAACACCAGCGATGCGGATTTCAAAGCGCTGCATGGCGGTGGCAACGGTACCGAAACGTTCACCTACGTCCTCACCGATGCCGACGGCGACAGCAGCACCGCCAATCTGGTGCTGAACATCCACAACAACGACGACGGTGTGACGATCAACGGCCTCGACGTCGAGGGCGGCGAACTGACCGTCTACGAGAAAAACCTCGGCGACGGCACCAGCCCCAACGCATCGGCGTTGACCCAGAGCGGCACCTTCACCATTACCGCCCTCGACGGTGTGCAAACCCTGACCGTCGGGGGCATCGCCGTCGTCACTGGCGGTGTGGCAGCCGGTTTTCCGCAATCGATCGTCACCCCGTTGGGCAGCACCCTGACCGTCACCGGCTACAACCCGGCCACCGGCGTGGTCAGCTACAGCTACACCCTGGCCGATAACGAAACCCACCCGACTGCCAACGGCGCCAACAGCATCACCGAGAACCTCAACGTCATCGCAACCGACACCGATGGCAGCACCGCATCGGGGCAGATCAACGTCAACATCGTCGATGACTTGCCGAGCGCCAAACCCGACGCGGACTCCGTGCAGGAGGGCGGCACCGTCAGTGGCAATGTGCTGAGCAATGACATTGGCGGCGCCGACGGCCCGGCCGCCAGCGGTGCAGTGGTCGGCGTGCGCGCCGGTTCGGATACCTCGACCTCGGCTATCGTTGGCCTGAACAGCCAGATCAACGGCACCTACGGCTACCTGACCCTCGATGCCAGTGGCAACGCGGTTTATCACAGCAACCCGAACGCCGTGAGCGGTCCCGGTGCAGTGGATGTGTTCACCTACACCGTGCGCGATGCCGACGGCGATGAAAGCACCACCACCATCACCATCGACGTCTACAACAGCTGCCTGCAAGCGGTCAGCGACGCTGACGTCACCGTCTACGAAAAAGCCCTCGACCTGAACAAGGACGGCCAGGACCTGGCGGCCGGCAGCGTCACCGGCAGCGAACCGGGGCACTCCGGTGAAACCGCGTCCGGCACCTTGGTCGGCTCGGTCAGCGGCGCCGTCGGTGCGATCACCTACGCACTGGTCGGCAGCGCCACCGGGGCCTATGGTCAAATCGTGCTAAATCCCAACGGCACCTACACCTACACCCTGACCTCGCCACCGAGCACCACGCCAAGCGCCAACGATGGGCCGAACGTCACCCACGAAACCTTCACCTATCAGGCCACCGATTCCCTGGGCAATGTGGTCACCAGCACCATCGTGGTCAACATCGTCGACGACGTGCCCACTGCCAAAGCGGACGTGGATTCGGTGGTGGAGGGCGGCACCGTCAGCGGCAACGTACTGGTCAATGACATCGGCGGCGCCGATGGCCTCGGTGCAGTGATCGGCGTGCGCGCCGGTTCGGATACCTCTACTTCGGCTATCGGTGGCCTGAACAGCCAGATCAACGGCACCTACGGCTACCTGACCCTCGACGCCAGCGGCAACGCGGTTTATCACAGCAACCCGAACTCGGTCGCCGAGGCAGGCGCCACCGACACCTTCACCTACACCGTGCGCGATGCCGACGGCGATGAAAGCACCACCACCATCACCA